>DATFQQ010000358.1:0-5265 GCA_035264195.1 Candidatus Sulfotelmatobacter sp.
GTTTGACGCACGGAAGTTCGAGTACATCGGAGTCCCGGCTCAGGACAACTTCACCATCGGCGTATCCAAGACAACTGGCATTACGAGCGCGGAGCACTGGATAGCCTCTAAAAAGGTGATCAAACTAGGCGGAGTGGGCCCAGGCGCTGCCACTGATGATATTCCCAAGGTGCTGATGGCGACCCTGGGTCTGCCGATCCAGCTCGTCACCGGTTATACAGGCACTGCGCCGATTCGGCTTGCCTTCAATAGCGGTGAGGTGCAAGGAGTGTGCAACGCGTGGGAGTCGTTTAAGGCCACGTGGCGCAACGAGGTCGAGTCAGGAGATTTGGTTATCGTGCTTCAAGCTATTCCCAAGCCCCATCCTGACCTGCCTAAGATTCCCCTGGCAATAAACTTCGCCAAAACCGACGAGGCGCGAAAACTGATCCAGGTGGGAGTTCACAGCGTTGGTACCACGGCCCGTCCCTATGTCCTGCCGCCAGGCACACCGAAAGAGCGGGTAGATATTCTACGACGGGCCTTTATGGACATCATGAAGGATCAGGAGCTTTTGGATGAAGCGAGACAGGCTAAGTTGGATATCGATCCCGCAGACGGTGCGGAGCTGGAACGAAACGTTAAGGAGCTTTTTACCCTCGAGCCGGCCCTGGTGGCAAAACTTAAGGAGATTCTCAAATAGATGAGAATGGCCGTCCGACCCGTGGTGGTGCTGTTGACCAAAGATGTTCTGGGGAAAAGATGAGCGCTCGGTGGGAGTCTGATCTGAATTGATCCTCGGCGGGCCGGGCCATCTCACCGCACGGATCAACGGAAAAGCAGCCTGTCGCCGTTGCCCCTATCTATACCGATACCGTTCGATCGTGTCAGGCGCGTCGGTAAAAATTTTGAATCCAGCGCGCGTGAGCAGCCGCTTCTTGCCCTCACCTTTACCCTCTCCCATCGAAATGAGCGAGGGAGGAGTCGCGCATCCGCGGCTACAGCCAGCGCAGTCGCCGGAGCACAAACAGCAGCAGGATGCTCAACGTAGCGGATGCGCCGATCACGATCCAGAACGTTCCGGCAAAATTCTGACCCGGTATCGCGGTGACATTCATTCCCCAGATGCTGGTCAGCAGGGTTGCGGGCAGCACGACGGTTGCCAGGATTGTGAGGCCTTTCATGACCATGTTGGTTTTGTTGGAGACGTGCGAGAGATAACACTGCATGGCGCCGTTGAGCATCTCGCGGGCGATCTGGATGCGATCGCTGATACGCTCCAGATGATCGTAGACATCACGGAAATAGGCTAAATCTGCTGCTTCGATTTCCGCGAACCGGCCCGATGACAGCGCCCCCAAAATATCGAGCTGTGGATGAACGATCCGGTGCAGCGTGAGAAATTTGCGCTGCAATACCAGCATGGCTTCGAGCAGATGATCATCCGGACTGCGGAAGATCTCGGACTCGAGGTTTTCTAGTTGTCCTTCCATCATTTCGAGTAGCGGAAAGTAATGATCCACGATGGCATCGACAATGTGATGCAGTACCGTATCGACCCCATGCCGGCTTAAAACCGTCGGGTCGCGGCGCAGGCGCGCCTGAGTGGTCTGAATGCTGGTGCTGGCCTTATCGTGCACGGTGATGAGCAGCTGCGGGCGCAGGAAAATCTTAAACTCAATGGTATCCAGTCGGTCTTCGCCCGGGTTGTGATTGATGCCGTGCAACACGATATAAAGGTGCTCTTCAAACTGCTCAATTTTGGGCCGCACGCCCGCATGGTCACACTCCTCGATCGCCAGAGGGTGCAGCCTGAACCGCTCGCGCAGATAACTGAGTGCCTCCGGCGAGGGATTAAGCGCGTCGGTCCATAGGTGTTCCGGCTTACGCTCGATCCAATTGTCAATTAGGCTCGGCGCCGCCTCATGTTCGATTGCGACTTGCGTCTGATGGGCGACCGCCAGGTACAGCCGAACACTCTGCGTCTTCGTTTCATTGTCCATCGGCACCTCGCAACGGATCGACTGCCACGACGGGTAAACTAAAATAGATGAACCACAAAGCTCTTAGCGGAAACGCCGCGAGTTGTCCAGTTCTGCTCGAACTCGAGAGCAAGTTGACACAACGGCACGTTATCCGATACGGTCTCTGCCCAAAGTTCGCATTGCGCTATTTGTGAGCCGTGCTTGACCCCTCGCGAAAGCAACAGCTCAGTTAACCCAGGATCATCCGTAATGCGGCCATAGAGGTCGATGGTAAAATGGAGCCTCGCCAAATAGTCGGGTTAACCGGCGCCATCGTGCTTTTTGTTGGCGTATTCACACCCATCGTCAGCATTCCCACAGTCGGATACATCAATTACTTTCAAAATGAAAAGCTAGACGGCGTGGTCATCCTAAGCCTAGCGATCGTTTCGTTTGTTCTGCTGCTCATGAGACGATACCGCGCGCTTTGGTTTACCGGATTCGCTTCACTGGGTGTTTTGCTGTTCACCTTTATGAAACTTCAGATTCGCATATCTGAGATCAAGGAAAAATTAGGTGTGGAACTCGCAGGCAAGAGATCTCCTGGGTTGGCTGATTGGGCGATGCGGTCAGTCCAGATTGAATGGGGATGGCCAGTATTGACGATCGGTACGGCTTTCATTCTATGGGCGGCCGCCCAAAAGTTCGGGACGATGGCGCGAGTCGGTGTGTACGGGAGTGAGCGCCCTTTGGCTCCGACTCCTGTCACAGCCAATCCCAATCCAGCCGCTGATGATCCCGCGCTCTTTACCTACATGTGCCCCAAGTGTCAGTCGTTTCAAAAATCCGATGTGCTCACATGTGGAAAGTGCGGCTCGAAGAATCCGCACCGGCCTCAGTCGTTCAGCCACTCCGAGAGTCGTGAAGACCCGGACGAATACCGTGCAGCCATCGAAGAGCTCAACGGCTTGATCGGACTGAGCACGGTGAAGCACGAGATAGAAACTTTGGCCAATGTCGTACGCGTGCAGAAAATCCGCGAAGCGCACGGATTCAATGTTCCCACGATGTCACTTCACCTGGTGTTTACCGGAAATCCCGGCACCGGCAAAACAACTGTCGCAAGGCTACTCGGCCGCATCTATAAAGGCCTTGGCGTCCTGGCGTCAGGCCACGTGGTCGAAGTTGAGCGCCGCGATTTGGTCGCCGGCTACGTAGGACAGACCGCTATCAAAACCATGAGCGTGATCTCCAGAAGTTTGGATGGAGTGCTGTTTATCGATGAAGCGTATACGCTGGCCAAGCGAAGTGAAAATGACTATGGGCAGGAGGCCATCGACACTCTTCTAAAGGCAATGGAGGATAACCGTGATCGGTTGGTGGTTGTTGTCGCTGGGTATTCTCAACGGATGCGAGAATTCATCGAATCTAATCCGGGCTTGCAGTCTCGATTCAACAAATATATCGAGTTTCCTGACTACACCACCGAGGAACTAATCACGATCTTCGAAAAGTTCGTTGCGCAGAATCAGTATCTTCTCACGAAGGAGGCGCGCGAAGAGGTTGAGAAGATACTCGAACGCGAGTGCAGGGAGTCGGGCTCAAAGTCGGCGAACGCTCGCCTGGTGCGCAATGTGTTCGAGATTGCGATCGAACATCAAGCCAACCGGCTAGCAGCCATCGCTGCACCGTGTAACGATGATCTTCAGAAGATTACCAAAGAAGATTTGGCAGGCATCGACATCCCGAATTAAGCGATCGCTAAGAGGGGCGCGGATTCAATCTAGTACGGCTCGCCGAGTCCGCGATTCGAATTGGCAGTCGGAAACCCGTCACGATTTATTGTTGTCCCTGTCGGATCTACGGAGATTAGCGGCTACTGAAGGTCGTCACGGCGCGGCCGGCGTCTGTGTGAAGCACGGTTCCCGTCATGGTTTTTGATTGAGACGACGCCAGGAGCACGTATGCGGCGGCGTGATCTTCGGGGGCGATCCTGAGATCGAGTATGTTATTGGCGGGCCCGGCACTGCGACCCGAACCGAACACGCCGGCTGCGGCCTGATTATTTCCCGCTAGCGAAGGCGCCGTTCTGAGATTGGTCACCGTACCCGAGGGCGCAACGCCGTTTACTCGGATGTCCGGCGCCAGTTCGTTGGCCAGCTGGCGCATCATGCCCAGCGCAGCGTGTTTCGAAGCAACGTACAGCACGCCGCCACCCACGTAGAAAGATGAGGTGGACAGGGTAAAAACCATACGGCCCTTGGTTTTTTTCAGCTCCGGTAATGCTGCCTTGGCACCCAGCAGGTAACCCTTTATATTGACGCCGAAAACTTCGTCGAAACCGTTTTCCAGCTCTTCGTCCAAGAGTCCTTCCAGTTTCCGCCGCCCGTCATGGATTCCGGCGTTGCCGACGAACACCGAGAGCTTGCCAAACTCCGAGACTGCCGTCGCCACCGCTTTTCGATTGTCGTCGAGTCTCCGTACGTCGCCCTGGGCAACCGCTACTTCGCCCAGCTCCTGCTTGAGGGATTTTAAGCGATCTGCCGAAAGATCGAAGGCGACAACCTTCGCTCCTTCTTCGACGAACCGATGCACCACCGCTTTGCCGATCCCCGATCCCGCCCCGGTGACTACCGCCACTTCGTTCTCAAGCCATTGCATCTAGCTTCCTCCTCTGCAGTTGATCCCAAGCACGATCAAACTCCCACTCGGAGCTAGTGTGCGTCACTGAAATGCATTTAATAAATCGCTCCACGACTTCCCCCTTTGAAAAAGGGGGACTGAGGGGGATTTGCCGAAAGCGACTGAAAAAATCCCCTCTCGCCCCCCTTTTGACAAAGGGGGGAATTAAAAAATCAGTCCGCGAGTTGGTCAGCCAATTTGTAATACAGGACACTAGAAAAAAACACTCAAATTCGCAGACGACAGGACCGTCTGATCCAGGAGGATGGTTCGTCGGGCGATCTTCCACTTGCCGTCGACTTTCCGCAACACATCGTCGCGCGTACCTACGAACAAATCTTGATTGTGCTCGAGCTGCGTCCGATATAAGAGAAAGTTCGACCGAACTTTCACCTCGGACTCCCTGTCACTCGGCTCCACCTGCACGTTCGTTACAAGGTGGCGGGTACGCGACGGTGGTACTTCTGCCCACGCCAGGCCTGTGGCAAGTCGTGCGACGCGGGTGTGCAGTGTCTCCTTGGTTTCTTCAAACAGCGCAAGGTCCCCAGGCTTGGAGATTCCATCCGCTGGGTCGGTCATGTCCAACGCATTGTACCGGTCCGGCATCCAGTACACGACGTCATCGGTAAAAAGGTCCAAC
>DATFQQ010000359.1:0-2030 GCA_035264195.1 Candidatus Sulfotelmatobacter sp.
CCGGCATCGGCCGAGACGCAGGCCGCGCGTGTCGCGCAAGCCCGTGGGGTACCCCCTGCTCAGATCCTCCGGCTGATTGCCGAGAATACCGAGGGTCGCGACTTGGGCATACTGGGCGAGCCTCGCGTCAATGTACTAAAACTCAACCTGGCGCTGGACCGCTCCGTACCACTGAAGAGGTGATAATGAAGTGAGGGACCCTTGGCGAGTCTCGCGCACGGCATGAGGGTTCGCATGGTAGAAGAGTAACGTGGGGGGTGTAGCGGAACGCAAACCCAGTCCTGAGGAATTGCTGCGCCGCGTGCAGGCCGAAGAGCGCCGCGCGCGCCGCGGAAGGCTCAAGGTGTTCCTAGGCTACTTTCCGGTGCAAAATGACCTGTTTTGACGGCGCGATTCCGTTACCTGCGAGTTTTGGTTGATTAGGGATTGGCCGAAATCCGGTCAATCCCACTCCACCCGCCGGTGGGGTGATGAGCTTTTACGTCGATGCGGGGACCAGGCGTTTGCCAATGTTGATCAGGTTGTCGGCGATCACTCCAAGACCAACCCAGCGCCGCATTCCTTCCTCGCCATGATATCGACAACGCGCCAGTCCATGACGTCGTTTCAAGACGCTGATTCGGCCTTCACATCCCGTTCGCCATTTTTGCCCATTCTTGAACCATGGACGCTTTTGCAACTTTCGCCGATCCTCACTCTTGGTGCTCCTGTTGGGAATCGACACATACGACACGCCCATTTCCTGCGCCGTCTCTTCGTTAGCGCGTGAGTAATAACCTGCGTCCGCGGCGACCAATCTTGGTGCGCGGCCTAATTTACGTCGGTGCGTTTCCACTGCGGGGATGAGCAGCCGTTGGTCCGCTGGACGTTCGTCGTAGACCTCATAGTGAGTAATGATTTGGTTCTCCGCTTCCTGCAACTGAACCAACTTCCCGAACTCGTTCGGCTTTCCCGCCTTGCCCTTGCGAATGACTTCCGTGTGTGGCTCGAATAAACTTACGAGCTTGTCCGGTGATTTCGTCACGCCTCCGAAAATGCGCGCTTTGGTCTGCCGCACCACGCGACTCACCCGGTCCGCCATCGTTTGAAGGAACTCGCACAATCCTTTCACTCGGCTGCGCCGTCGCCGTGACAGATCTTCGACCTCTTTGAGAACTCTTCGAGCATCCCCGAGAATCCGTCGCGTCACGTGGATCAGTTCCCGATACTCTCTTTTGCGCTTCTCCTCGCCAGCCGCTCCTTTATGGCGCAAAGCATGAGCAATGGCGATCACCCGCTTGGTGACGCTGCGCTTCCGATCACGAATCGCTTTCTTCAATCCGCCGGCTTTCTGCTCGATCTTCTTCATCGTTCGGGTCAATACGCGTGCCCCATCATTTAGCAGCCCGCTGTCGGTGGGGTAATGAATGTTCGATTCCACCACAGTGGTGTCGACGCGCATCTTGCGGCCTTGGATCACCTTGCGTTCCTGAGCTATCGCCACCAGTCGGTCATGCAAATCGCGCAGCGCTTCCGGTCCCACAGCTTGTCCCAGCCGCACCAAGGTCTTCGCGTCCGGCACCTTTTCCATTCCGATCCGGCAGAAGTTTCGATAGACCACGTTGGCGCGCACTTCCCTCTCCAGGGTTTCGTAGCTCCAGTTACGAACGTGCTTGAGAATGAGCATCCGCAATACGACCTCGGCAGGCGTCTGATGCCGTCCACGCGTGCGGCTTTGGGCGTGCCGCTGCCCTTGGGCATCATAGATTCCGCTCACCAGTTCGTCGTCTTCCAGGACCTCATCCACCGCGCGCATCCAAGGCTCGGACAAATCCGCCACTTCTTCGGCGAAAAATGTCTCCCACAAGCTCGGTTGCTGATGCTTCATTCGGATCATGGTATGAAGACGATCCAAAACAGAATCAGGTTATTCTGTCTTGGCCTTCACCTCGCAGTTCCCACCATACCCTGCGAAAACGATCTCATTTCGCACCGGAAAGTAGACTAGCAGCCCGTGTCTAAAATCATTTCGTAATAGAAATGTTTCAGGT
>DATFQQ010000360.1:0-3454 GCA_035264195.1 Candidatus Sulfotelmatobacter sp.
GGCGGAGGCTCCGAGCACCGTCTGGCGGCCAAGGAAGTGCGCGGGGCCATCCAACGCCGAGCACGATCCAATCAATACGCTGTTGTCGGTAACGCCCGGCGTTTGCGCCAATGAAGAAGAGACCGTGACGCTAGCCATCAGGGCGCAAAGGAGCGCGATGTGCCAGCAGCCGCGAACGGACCATGCCGCATGGTCGTCCATTTCTAACTCCCTCGTACAAGTATTTCCCCCGCACCGGGCCACACTCGCTGAGGAATTCAATTTTGCAATGTGCGTGAGATTGGAGCCATTGTGACACGGGACGGAGCGGCGGGCTACGAGAGAGCCTCACCAAAGTAACGTAAGCCTTTGGGAAAATCGATTTTGAAACGCATTCCAGAACCGGAATTTGCGGATTACCCCCGTAACTTTTACGTGTATGACTGCGGTTCTACGATGCATATGCACTGCGTATTCGGAGGGGGGATCCGCGGTTATGGGTGAACGTGTCACCCAGTCAGGTCCAGTTCGTGGAGATCTAGCTCGCGCCAGTCGTCTGAAGAAGGCCTTGGAGAGCGGAGCTCCGCCTGCGTTCGTCCCGACGTCCCAGCCTGCTAACGGTGCGCACTCCGAGAACACAAGTCCTAGCGCCCTTTCACCTCAGCCAAGCGATCCTAAGACCGCGTCTAACGTTCGGCTGCAATTCTTTGATCAGATGTTTCAGGCTCATCCGGATGGCTTGAGCATTGCCGACAGCGACCACCGGGTTATGTGGGCGAATGAAAAATTCAGCCAGATGTTTGGCTATGCGGCGTCTGAAATTGTCGGTCAACAGCTGGAGAGTCTGATTGTGCCGGCGGAGCGGCTAGCAGAATCGAGGTGGGTAACCGAAGCGCTGGCGCGCGGCGAACGAATCACCCTGGAGACGAAACGAAGAAAGAAGGATGGAAACCTGGTCGACGTGTCCGTCTCGTGCGCTCCGCTTCTGCTGGATGAGAGATTCAACGGCTTTTACGCCGGGTATCACGACATCTCCGATCGCAAGCGCGTGGAGGCGCTGAGTTCCGCGCTTTACCGTGTCGCCGAGAAGAGCAGCAGTGCTCACGACTTGCAGCAATTCTTCGCGGCGGTGCATGGCATCGTCGACGAATTGATGCATGCCAAGAACTTCTATATCGCGCTCTACGATCCGGCTACTGACACTCTCAGTTTTCCGTATTTTGTGGACGAGCATGACTCGGTGCCAGCTTCGAAAAAATTGGGCCGCGGATTGACCGACTTTCTGATTCGCAGCGGAGAACCTTTGCTTGCCACGCCAGAAGTGCTGCAGGCGATGGAGGATCGGGGCGAAGTGGCCCGCAACGGCTCGCGATCGCTGGACTGGATGGGCGTGCCGCTGAAAGTCAACAATCATACATTCGGTGCCTTGGTCGTACAGACGTATTCCAAGAACATACGGTACCTCGAACGTGACAAAGAGATTCTGACTTTCGTCGCGCGGCAGTTAGCCAGCGCGGTCGAGATTAAAAGAAATGAGCAGGCGCTGCGGCGTTCGGAAGCGCGTTACCGGTCGCTGGTGCAGAGCTCGGTGTACGGGATCTATCGTTCCAGCATGGAAGGACGATTCTTGGATGTGAATCCTGCGTTGATCGCGATGCTCGGGTACTCATCACCGGAAGAGGTATTGCTGCTCGATCCGGAGAAGGATGTGTTTGCGCGGCCAGAGGAGCACGCACGGCTGTTCGACGAGTTCCAGCGTACCGGTCGACTGGATGGATTCGAAGTGAAATGGCGGCGCAAGGACGGCCGTAACATTATGGTCCGCATCAGCGGTCGCGCCGTCTCCAGCGCCGATGAGCCTGCCGACGTGCTGGAAGCGATCGCCGAGGATGTTACCGACCGCAGGGCGCTGGAAGATCAGTTTCGACAGGCGCAGAAGATGGAAGCGGTGGGGCGGTTGGCGGGTGGCGTTGCGCACGACTTCAACAACCTCCTGATGGTGATCAGCGGTTATGCCGAAGTGATTCTGTCGGGACTCGATTCGGATCATCCTCTCCACGACAAAGGGCGCGCGATCCAACTTGCCGCAGATCGCGCCACGACGCTGACGCGGCAATTGCTTGCATTCAGCCGCAAGCAGTTGCTCGAGCTCAAGGTCGTGGACGTAAACGCTATCGTGGAAGACATGGAGCGCCTGCTGCGTCCGCTGATTGGCGAGAATGTGGAACTGGTCACGATCCGTGCGCCGCAGGCAGCCCACACCCGCGCGGATGCGGGACAGTTGGAGCAGGTTCTCATGAACCTCGTGGTCAACGCGAAAGACGCGATGCCTGCGGGAGGCAAGCTCACAATTCAGACGCAGACGATCGTTGTCGATGAGAATCATCGCTGGGGCCAGCAGTTCATTCGGCCCGGAAATTACGTCATGCTGTCAGTGAGCGATACCGGCATGGGGATGGATCGCGAGACTCAGTCGCGGATTTTCGAGCCGTTCTTTACCACGAAGGAAAAGGGCAAGGGCACGGGACTTGGCCTCTCCACGGTGTACGGCATTGTGAAGCAGACCGGAGGCTACGTCATGGTGCAGAGTGAGCTTGGGCGCGGCACGACCTTCCACATCTACCTGCCGTTGACGGAAGCTGCGACCGAGCCGCATGCGACGCCTGTAGCCGATAAAGCGCTAGGCGGGAGCGAGACGATCTTGTTGGTGGAAGATGAAGAGTCTGTTCGACAGCTCGTACGCGATACTCTGGTCGCGAAGGGCTACCAGGTCATCGAAGGCGAAAATGGCGAGGCTGGAGTTATCGCGGCCGCGCGACACAAAGGAAAAATCAACCTGGTAATCACCGACGTTGTCATGCCGGGCATGGGTGGCCGGGAAATGGTGAAACAGCTCGTCCAGAGCCAGCCAGCGATGAAGGTTCTGTACCTTTCTGGTTATACCGAAGATGCCATCATTAGCGACGGGTCTATCGAGAACGGCACCGCATTCCTGCAGAAACCCTTTACATTGCAGAACCTCTCGCGGAAGGTCCGCGAAGTGCTCGGATAGGCTCGTTCCGGCTTAGCCTCGCGCTCCAAGCAATTTCGTCTTGTTTTGTAACTTTTCCTCGTTCCGGGCGTCCCATTGGTGGAAAAATAGAGAGCAGGGGCTATTAGGCAAATCCGCTAAGGGCGGAGGAGCGTACCTCTAGTGGGGTTCTTATGCTGATCAAGCGGGCAGACGACATTCGTTCGTCGGAAATTACTCCGAAAAGCTTGTATTTGAATCGCCGTAAGTTCTTGGCGGGAGTGGCGATGGCCGGTGCCGCTGCAGCCATTGGCTTCGAGGGGAAGGAAGTTGTTGCACCTTCCGCATCCGCTTTGGCGGGAAACAAAATCGACGGCATCCAGAAGAGCCAGTTCAGCACGACGGAAACGATCACGCCATATAAGGATGTGACGCACTACAACAACTATTACGAGTTCTCAACAG
>DATFQQ010000361.1:0-16862 GCA_035264195.1 Candidatus Sulfotelmatobacter sp.
CAAGACACTCCGCGCGACATTTGACGAGAGCGAACCCGGCGGGACTCCTTCGTCCATCAACATCACGATCGCCTTTCCCGACAGTATGCATGTCGAGGTGCAGACTCCCCAGGGACAACTGATCATTGTGTCCGCTCCGAACGCGGGATTCATGAGCATGGCGGGTATGGGAACCCGCAGCGTTCCTCCTGCGCAAAAGGACGACATGATGGCTCAGCTTCACCATGATCTGATTTATGTCGCGCAGCACGCGAATGACCCTGCAGTTACCTTCACAGCAGCCGGCACCGAAACGATCGGCGACGTGGAAGCCGATATCGTGGATATCGGCGGCGCCATTCCGTGGCTGCGTTGGTACGTCGACCCAAAAACGGGCTACATCTTGCGCGAGAAGTACAAAGGTGTGGGGCAGACCGGTCCTTTCGATGGGGAAACGAATCTCTCCGATTGGCGCGCGACCGATGGGGTCACTCAACCCTATATGCACAAGAATAAGCAGAACGGCCAGGAAACCAGCGTCGTAGAGTACAAAAAGCTCGAGATTAATCCCACAGTCGACCCGAAGCTTTTCGAAAAGCCGGCGGAGACTTCTTCAGTTAAGCCCAGTACGTCGCAGTGAAGCGCGCCGGAGCGAGGCAGGCTCGAAACTCGCTGCGCGGGTGCTGCAGTATTCCGAACAACATTCGGCTGAAAAACGGTTCGGCGGACTTCAGCAAAAACATTGGTGCCACTACCGTTGCGGGTGCTCCATGTGAAGTGCTCGCTCACACGGAGACCCGCTTCCTCCGACCACTGAACTTCACAGGTTGAACGGCCGCCGTGAATCTCGCTCGAGTCCTCCAATTGTGTGTAGCGAAATACGAGCTCTGACTCGGAGGTAGCGCCAACTATGGAACCACGTTTAACTCATCCTCCAGCGTATCGCGCAAAAACTCTCGAACCTTTTGAATGAATGCAGATGCGTCTTAGCGTCGACGACTCCACGATCGTCGGTCGAACTCACCTACATCAATGCCCCATCCAGGTTAATTTCTCTCATATCGATTTCGGTAATCTACTACGTAAATCTATCTCCTGCCATTGCCAGGACTGACTTCCGTGAGCGATCCTCGCAGGTGGAAAACAACTTGTCAGAGGGATTCTTTTGGGAACCCACGACTACAGCCGGGTGTCTAGACCTGCAACTTGATCATCCGAAAGGAGCGTACCATGGCTTTGACCCTGGCTCGGAAGATCGCTCTCTTGTCGCCTCTGCTTCTCCTCCAGGTTGTCTTGGCTTCTGCGTTTGCCCACCCTGACGACTCGTTGTCCAAATTCGCTGGAACCTGGAAAGGAACCTGCCAAGACGGACGCACCTTTGTCGTCCTAACCTTGCAAGTAAACCAGGATCAACTGGATGGCACGGTGAGTATCGGAAACATGCATGGTGACGACGAAGGTGCCTGCATGCTAGTAACGGCTCCTCCCGTACCGGAGCACGCACAGAAAGTCGGTCACGCCGCCGTCGCAAACGGCGTCCTGTCTTTCCACGGTTCGCAGCGTCCAGATGGGACACCTACCCTCTTCGAATTAAAGCAAACGGAAGAAGGCAAAGCAGACCTTAAGCTGCTCAATACTCCGGTTGAGAAACATCCTTGGCCTTTGGTGAAAGCGCAGTAAGCTGAATTTGTGCACGCGCGCGTTGGGATTTTGCTTGGATTAATACCGCAATGCCATTGTATCCGTTTTGCTTTCCTCACTAAGGCACATGCACTAAGGGCATTTCCGTACGCGGATTTTACCGACGCGTGTCGAAATTGCACTGCCAGGTTCCGCCTACAAGAAGGTCCGCATACCTCCGCCAAGTCTTTGATGAGGCATGAGTTTCCTGTTCTCGCCATATTGGCCTCAGCCGTGCACTCTTTGAGCAAGTTCACCCGCAAGCAGAAAAAACTTTTCTTCCTCAGGAGGCTGTTACGGCTATGCAACGCACAGGACTGACAACTCGACATTGGCTGGCAACCCTGGCGCTCGGCACTCTAGTTTGGGTCGCGCCCGCGGGAGCGCAAACGCAAAGCACGATTCCGCAGGACAGGGATTCCGATCTAACGCGGCAGCAACTCTCGACCTTCGATCAGTTTCTCGACAATCACTCGGAGATCTCCACGCAACTCCGCAACAATCCGGCCTTGATCAACAACGAAGAGTTTGTCGAGAACCATGCGGAGCTGCAGGCTTACTTACAGCAACATCCCGAAGTGCGGGAGGAGCTGTCGCAGAATCCGAATGCCGTCATGCGACAGGAGCAGCACTTCGATCGGCAGGAAGATCGTAGCCGCGACCGGGATCGTGATCGCGACATGACACAAGGTGAATTGGCCCGCATGGATAGCTTCATGGATTCGCATCCGGAGATCTCCGAGCAACTGCGCAAGAATCCGGCACTGGTCAATAACAAGGAGTTCGTAGAAGACCATCCTGCTCTAAAGCAGTTTCTCGCACAGCACCCAGGAGTGAACGACGAACTCCGCGAGAATCCCAATGCTTTCATGTCGGCAGAACGCCGTTATGACCGGCGTGAAGACATGCGCGTGATGTCGAACATGGACCGCTTCATGGATGCTCATCCGGAAATCGCCGAGCAACTGCAAAAGAATCCCTCCCTTGTTAACAACAAGGAATTCATCGAAGACCATCCCGCTTTGCAGCAGTTCCTGAAAGATCACCCTGAGCTGCGGCAGCAGTACCAGGCGAAACCGAACGCGTTCATGCATCAAGAAGAACGGTTCGATCGACGAGAGGACGCCCGGCAGCGAGTTGACTCAGATGTAACCAGAGGCGAACTAGCCAACATGGATCGCTTCCTTGACGGTCACCCTGAGATCTCCGAGCAACTCCGCAAGAATCCTTCTCTGGTCAATAACAAGGAATTTGTGGAGAACCATCCGGCTTTACAGCAGTTCTTGGCAAACCATCCAGGAGTGCGCGAAGAGTACAAGGAGAACCCGAACGGTTTCCTGAATCGCGAGCAAGCCTTTGATCGCCGCGAGAGCGCGGGTCTGGGTCGCGACCACGATGTGACACACGGCGAACTCTCCAGCTTCCACGAGTTCCTGGAAGGGCACGGGAGCATTTCGGGTGAACTCTCCAAGAATCCTTCGCTCGCAACGAACGAAGAATATCTGGAAAATCATTCGGCATTGCAGAATTACCTGAAAACCAATCCCCAGGTGCGCGAGGAATTGAAGGAGAATCCGCGGGCATTCGTCAAGTCGGCCCAGTCATTTGATGCGGCATCCTCCGGCGCAATGTCCTCGAAGGGAACGGTGAAGCTTCCAACTTCCGAACCCAAGAAGTAAGTCAAGGCGGTGACGAGGGACGGTCCTCTGCCGACCGCCCCAACATTAATCAGCGGCCACGGACCACTAACTTGGAAGGGGCACCATGAAGATGAAAACGTTTTTGATTGCATTTTTCGCGCTGACACTTACGCTCCCCGTTTTTGCCAAGAAACATGGCCAGCGTGCCATGATCGAAAAAATGGAAGCCGTGCCCTGTGGCGCGAAGGAGCATGGCTTAACCGGACTGGGAAGCGTCTGGGCCTCCGTTGGGGCGACTCACGTCAACACCGATGAAAAGCTCTGTCCGCAGTATTTGCTGCGCACCGACGATATGGAGTACCACGTGCGCCCGTTGGATCACAAGCACCCCAGACTGCTTCCGATCGGCCAGGAGGGAGAGTTCAAGATATCGAAAGATGTTCTGGAGATGCGGGTTCCCGACGGGGATCATAAGATGCGACGCTATCAGGTGGTCGCAATGAAACCGGTGGACCATTCTGATAGCAGTGAGGTCGGTGCCAACCGCATGCGGTACGACAAGCCCCAAACTGACAAGCCCCAAACTACGCTGACGGACAAGCCAATCGCCGACAAAATTCCACCCAACAAACCTTATTGAAAGAGCGCGGCTCTCCGCCGCGCTCTTCGCACGTCTAAAATGGACGCACCAACTTGTGTTGCGAGCTGGCCCGATTTTGCCGTGTTCCCGCGCCGGAGGCGTCCGAATGAGACGATGGATCCGCTTCAGCCTACTTGTATTCATTGCGACTGCTGGCATTTCTCTCGCCCAAGTCACAACCTCGCAGTATGACAACTTTCGCACCGGCGCGACCTTAAACGAGAGAACCCTCAACCCGCAGAACGTCAACGCAAGACAGTTCGGCAAGATTGGTGCCTTCAAGGTCGATGGTCCGGTGTACGCACAACCCCTGTTCTTGCCTGGGGTGGAGATACCGGGAAAAGGGACGCACGACGTCATCTACGTGGCCACCGAACACGACAGCGTCTACGCATTCGACGCCGATCGACCGGGAGATCCTTCGCTCTGGGAAGTAAGCTTTCTTGATAACGCGCACAGTACGATTCCTCTTTCGGAAGACATGGTGCAGTGTCCGTTTATTCGGCCGGAAGTTGGCATCACCTCCACTCCGGTCATCGACATTAAGACGGGAACGCTCTATGTATTAGCCCGTACCGCCATCCGCCACGCGGTCGGCGACAACGAATACTTTCAGCATCTGCATGCGCTGGCGATTACCACGGGCGTCGAAAAATTCGGTGGCCCGAAACTGATCACGGCATCGGTGCCAGGCCGGGGCGCAGGTAGATCCAAGCGCCAGGTCGACTTCGATCCCCTCCACGAAAATCCGCGCGCCGCTATTACACTCGCCAACAACAATGTTTACTTGACCTGGGCTTCGTCATGCGATGTCGATCCCTATCACGGATGGGTGATGGCTTACGACCCTCAAACGCTAGGGCAGAAAGCCGTGCTGAATATCGATCCCGACGGCAGCGAAGCCGGCATCTGGCTCAGCGACACCGGACCCGCCGTCGATTCCGAAGGCAACCTTTACGTGCCCACCGGCAACGGCACCTTCGACGCCACCAGCGGGGGACGTGATTACGGCGATTCTGTTCTCAAGCTAGACGGTTCATCCCTAGCCGTCCGCGACTACTTTACGCCGTTCGATCAAGCCGACATCCTCGCAGGTGATTCCGACGTGGGCTCCAGTGGTCCTACCCTGCTTCCCGATCAGCCCGGCCCGCATCGTCATCTTCTGCTCCAACCCACCAAGCACTCCATCCTCTACGTGATTGATCGCGACCAAATGGGAAAGTTCCAAGCAGACCGCGACGCCATCCCCCAAAGGATCCGCATGGCTGGCGAGGGCCTTGGTGCAATGGCTTACTGGAATAAGCACGCTTACTTTGCCGCCAACAACGACGCCCTCCGCGACTACATGCTCGCTAACGGGCGCCTCACGCTGCACGCTTCATCAGCCAACAAGTTCGAGATGGGTGCCACTCCTTCCGTTTCCGCCAACGGCAAGACGAACGCGATCGTCTGGAGTGTCGCCACGAAAATATGGGACGGCCCTGACACCACAACAGCGATTCTCTACGCCTACGACGCAACCAAGCTCGGACAGCCGATCTATACCTCCGAGCAGAACAGCCAGCGCGACCGCGCTGGATTCGCCACCCGCTTTGTCATTCCGGTCGTGGTCAACGGCCGAGTGTACTTCGGTACTCGCAATGAGGTCGAAGTCTATGGCTTGCTGAAATAGTTAGCTCCTCAGCCTACCGCAACGTTTATCCGCGAACGCGTCACTATCCCCCAGATGACGAATTTCTGCTGGTCTGGCATGTCGCCTGAACGCTTCGAGGAAATCCTGCTCTGTCGACCGACAGAACTGGAAGCTCATTTGGCTGCAACGCAGACTGCTCAGGGTTGTCAAAATAAATGCGCATGGAAGAAATCACTTGTGGCCGAGGCATCCCTTGGTAGAATGGATGTTGTCTTTAATCCGGTATTCTTCCGTCTTATTCCTTTCCCGCCCTAGTCCCCAGTAGATAGTGATGGTTTGCTCGAGATGCGAACTGGGTCTGGTCTCATCACGATTGGCCGGGGATAGGTTTGCCAATGGGGGGACGGCCGGCGTGGAAGCATCAACGATTCGCGTTCTTGTGGCTGAAGATTACGAGCCCTGGCGCCGCTTCGTTCTCTCAACGTTGCACAAGTTCTCAGGCCTGCAGGTTGTATGTGAAGTGGCCGACGGACTGGAAGCAGTCCAGAAGGCAACGGAGCTGCGTCCCGATCTGATCCTGTTGGATATTGGCCTTCCTACATTAAGCGGAATCGAAGCAGCTCGACAAATACGGGAATGTACTCCCAGTTCGAAGATTATCTTCTTAACGGAAGACCGCTCTCCGGAAGCCGCAGAAGAGGCCTTGCGCTTGGGTGCATCCGGCTACGTCGTCAAGTCGGACGCAGGCGGCGAACTATTGTCCGCCTTGAACGCGGTGCTTGAGGGCAAGCGGTTTACAAGTTCCAGTCTTGCCGATTACGCACCGGGTGACGAAGGTAGACCGGCGGACCGTCCACGCGACAGTGTCATCGAACTGACCCGCGCCCACCGCGCGGAAATTGCCAGCCGCCACGATGTGACCTTCTATTCTGACGATCAGCGTTTCTTGAATGAGCTTGCGCAGTTCGTTGCCGGCGCTCTTAAGTCGGGGAGTTCGGCAGTGATCGCCGCCACGGACTCACACCTGACAGGCTTGCTCTCACGATTGCGCATACAGGACGTGAATATCGGTGCTGCAATCGAACAACGTCGCTACATCGCGGTAGATGCAGCCCATACCCTTTCGACGTTCATGGTCAATTCCATGCCCGATCGAGGCTTGTTCATGAAAACCTTTGGCAACCTCGTTCATTCGGCGGCAAAAGCGTCAAAGTCTGGAAATTCGCACGTCTCGGTCTTCGGGGAATGCATGCATCTGATTTGTACCGAGGGCAATGCCGAGGCCGCGATTCGGATGGAAGAATTCGGCAGCGAGCTTACGAGAACACATGATGCCGACGTTCTGTGCGGATATTTCACCGGCCACTCACACCCGGGGATGGAAAGCCACATCTATCAGAGAATTTGCGTAGCACATTCTTCCGTTCATTCCTGGTAAACATATTCAAGCTGCCCCAGCTTTATCGTTCGCGTCCTGTTCCCGCAGGGGGACGCGGACTTCAACGCGTGTCCCTGCCATCGGCGACGAGTCAATTTCAATCGACCCTCCCACTGAACGCACTCGTTGACGCATGCTGGCGAGCCCCAGGCCGGAGGTTGCGCGATTCGGCTCGAAGCCAACCCCATCATCGATGATTCGAAGCAGTATTCGCCTATTGTCAGCCGCAAGCTCGACCTGCACTTTCTTGGCTTGGCTGTGCGACATCACATTGTGAAATGTTTCCTGCACAACCCGATACAGGCAGAGCGAGACTGACGATTCTAATTGGCGGGGTACGTTTCCCATGGCTAGATTTACGGCAAAGTGATTTCCGCGGCGCATTTCCTCACACAGCTTCTTGACTGCGGTCCCGAGACCTATATATTCGAGCTGCCGCGGGTAAAGACCATGGGAGATCTCACGGGTAGTAGTGGAAATTGCGGAAAGCTGATTGCTCAGATCACTCAGTCCCGGTCTCAAAGCCTCCCCGGATTGTTCGAGAAGGCCATTTAGCTTTACCGTCATTAACGCCAGTTCCTGTCCCAAGTCGTCGTGAAGCTCGCGGGCAATCCTGTAACGCTCTTGCTCCTGCGCATCGATGAGGCTGCTGCCCATGTTGCGCAGAGACTGTTCGGTGCGCCTCGCGTCTGCCATGACAGCCGAGAGGAACAACAGTGGCACAGCGACCATGCAAAAGAGAATCTGCAAAGACAAGATGTTCTGGGCCATGGATGCGTAAGGAAATGGCTCTCGCCCCTGCAGCGTGGACCAGATCGAAATCAGGGCGATACACAATACAGACAGGCTCAACCCGCCGCATCCAAACCGAATCGCCGCCCACAAGAGCAGCGGAAGAGGAGCATAGAGCAGGGCTGGAGCCGACGCAGGTGCGATCGGCTGAGAGGTGAATACGAACAAACTGACCGCCACAATCCCTATCGACAACATTGCCGCTTCCCAACAACGCGCAGGGGTAGCCTTTTGAATCCATGAAGGCCAATTGGAGATACCTAGCACGATCAGCGGGACGATCGTCAGTTCAGCCAAAGCATTGGTCCAAAACCGCTCGGTCTCCAGGGGCCAGTAGTGTCGGCCCCAGCCAGTGATCACAACAGCGGCCGCATCCAGAAAAGACGTTATCAACGGGGCAAGCAGCACACCGAAAACGACAAAGAGAAGAACTCCGCGAACGCTTTCGAACACCCGGTTTTTGGGAGCAAGCTGTGTAATGCAAAAGGCCCCAATGAGCGCCTCGCTGGTATTGGTGATGAACCAACCGGTGGCCGTCGCTAGAGGTACTCCGATTTGTAGCTGAGCCAACAGATGAGCTGGAAGCACAGCCAGAAGAAACGTCCACCATGTTCGGCGGGGCGCCAAGAGGAAGGCAGCCAGAAGAACTGCATTGGGAGGCCAGAACGTCGAATTCGGCTGCCCGGTTGGTGTCAACGCGAAGCCAATCCGATTTCCAATGTAGTAAGCGATTCCCACCAAAAGCGCGGTGCTGATGTTGCGAACGAGCCGGCCAGTAGCAGTGGAATACTCGCGGTGTTCGGACACTTCGCCACTGGACTTTGAGAGCGCAGAGACCAACGTGTTGGTCACCATCGATCACCTCTCATCCAGCAATTGACCCGAGCCGAGTTGCACTGAGTCTTACCGAACCTATCTCAGTCGTCAAGTAAGAAGTCCGTTTTGTTCCGAAATCAGAACAAAGCGAATGCGGGCTCTTGGATGCATCTAGGATGATAAGGGTGGGTTCAGTATTCATCGCTGCAGATGGGGTTCGTCCACGGTAGGAAATCCCGCGTCGGTATTCTGGACCCGGGCGAATCCCAATCGCGGACGACAAACCAACCTCCTGTGCAATAATTGGTCAGCCAGAGTGCGAAAGTGGCGGAATTGGCAGACGCACCAGACTTAGGAACCAATACCCTGCTTTTGGCTATTCTCTGCAAGTCCTTTCCTTCTCTGTAAATCCCACAAACGACACGAGAATTATTCTCACGCGCACACTTGAACCGTGAGGTTCGGTGAGGTGCGGTTTGGCTCTGTCAGTCATACGACAGACATAGGAGCACGATGAAGATCGCCGAATTTGCGGAGCGGTTCCGCGTCAAGACCCAGTTCGACAGTTGCGGTGAATGGATCATTCCCGGTAAGCCGTACAAGGCGCACCGACCGGAAGACAGAAACCAGATATTCGACCACGGGGACGATGAGCACTTTGGTGTTTCCCTGTTGCTCACGACTGCAAGACAGTGGCGCAATGCCGCGAAGCGACTCTTGGCCGTGGGAATGACCGTGTTACAAACGGCGATACCGAAGGCACTCTGCTCTTTGATCCTGCCAACAAAAGTCAGGGACGGGCCGCATTGAGAGAAGCCGGGATAAAACGCCGCAAGGTTCTATCCCAGAATGACCGAATCGCACGAGCAGCCCACTTAAAACGAGCGCGAGCCTGTCAAGCCTAGGCGTTTTCGCACTAAAAAACGGCGATCACAGAAGGAACGACCGGAAGCTAGTCAATGGATCAGGGAAGCTAGTGGCGAGCAAAAGAATGCGTCGATTGGTTACCTCGACTCGACGTACAGAGAGAGAGGACGGGTGGTGTTCTGGTTTTTTCGATCCAGACGGCGAACTCGCATGGAAGGCGACGCAGTATGACGCGAACGAACCTGTTCCCGTCAGGTCCCGACGCAATGCGAACGTTACGCAATGCGCTAGACCAACAATTCGGACACTGAGAATAATTCCTTTTTCGGGCTGAATCCGGGCCGAGATTTAGATTCGCCTTTTATTCGCCATTAGGTATAGTGCACAATTAAAACCATGATGAGGACAACGGATGGACGAGGTAGGTAAAGCTCTGAAGAAAGTGTCGGTTTCCGGTTTCTGCGGACAGATACAAATCGACTTTCGCGACGGCAAACCCGCAGTGATTCGCGTAGTCGAAACCACCAACCTTAACCGCGACGAGGACAAGCGCAATGAAAAGACTTACCGATATTAGTTAACGTTGCTACCGCAACATTCACCGTCGGACCCGTATCTCTGGCTGACCTCATGCAGTTCCATTACCCGCCAACTCCTCCCGTCGTAGACCGCTTGCTGCAACCTGGCGAAATCACCATGATGCTTGGCAGACAGAAGGAAGGTAAGTCTACACTCGCTCTCCAACTTGCGATCGACATCGGCGGCGGCAGTCACTTCCTAGAGGAGTTCCCAACGCAGACTGGGAAAGTTCTCTATATCGATTTCGAGAATAAGTATGAGCAGATTCAAAAGCGCGTTCTCGATCTCGGCGCAAAGCACGAAGCGAACCTGAAGAACGTTGCTGTGCAAGCCTACAAGCGAGCCATTGATCGCGACGTATCGCTGTACGGCGATGGTGCGGCGCATCTCAAAGAAATCATCGAAGAGAAGGAACCCGAACTTCTAATCTTGGATCCGCTACGCTACGCCGCTGCGGAAAAAGGTCGAAGTGAAGAGAATTGGGCACTCAACATGATTGACGCGGTACAGGAAATCCAGTCGGTTCGTCCGTCGATGGCCGTGCTGCTCGTTCATCATCTCCGCAAGGCTGGCGAGGATGGTGGACCTACATTGCGCGATGATCCCCGAACTTGGATTGAGAAGTGCTTCGGTTCGCAGGCACTGTTGGCGCACGTTGACTCCATCTGGGGATTAGCAGCAGAAGTCGAAGGTTACACTTTCGCGACAGTTCCGCGTTCCGTTGAGCAACTGACGGTGCGGCTACATAAACTGCCAGAGTCAGAACGGTTCTTCATTTCCGATGATCGGCTGGAATCCCTATCGCCAGAACAGCGCGAGTACTTTAGCAAATTGCCGCAACAGTTCACTTATGCACAGGCAATAACGCTCGGAATACCGAAGGGTAGTGGTCGGTTAATTCGCCGCTGCAAATCATCTGGATTACTCAAGGTGGACGAGGATGGGCAGTATCGCAAGGTGGAGGAGCGGAAATGGTGATTCTGTGATTCTTTGGAACAAAAGAAACGACTTAGGGGTGATACCTTCAGTGATTCTAGTGATTCTTGGTATCACTGGTATCACCGTGGAATCACCCCCCTGATACCTACTAACCATATTTATTTATATATATATAAGTGGTTGGTATCACTAAATCGGGGTTTGCAGCCCATACATGCTCGCTGGGCGCACAAAGCGCCATGAGCGAGCGCCTTGGATAGGAAAGAATAATTCTCCCCCATTCTAATAATGGTTGTGTTTCTCGGGGTTTCACCTTTTAGGGCTACACCCGAAAAACTTTTCGCCGTGACCACAACGGCCATTGGCAAAAGGAAAGAATATGGCACTATCGCGGAATCAGGCAAATACAGTGAAGGCGTTGAAGGAGATGGTGGAGCAGGGACAGCCCGTGTGCCGTGAAACACTCGCACTCGCGCACCGAGAAGGCTATTTCCACTTGAAGGACGCAGATTCAAGCGTGGTTTCTGATTATGTCGCAAAGAATCTCAAGAGTCAGAACTTCATCGCCGCGCTCGGATTCGATTGCCAGGCAATCAAGCAACACTTGGGCGACGAGATCCTTCGCAACTTGCGCGGTGAGAATCCGATATTCGAGAAAAATCTTGATATTTATCTGGATTCGCTCAAGATTGCGGCCCGGTTAGCCTTCGAGGAAAAGAGTACCGTCACGATACGCGACGACTACAGCGGACGCAGTGACGAGGACCTTCAGTACTTCATAGACCACGGCAAATGGAGAGAATAATTCTCTGATCGTTTCGCCGTTGGGAACTAACCACGAGTAAACAGAGAGCGGGCTTGGGACCCATCCCATCGGAAGGGGAAAATGTTTTTGCCCGAAAATGTCATCGTAAGTAATAGTTCCCCAAACACAGAGAGCCTTGCCCTGCATCTGTTTGATGTCACCCACCTCGGCATCTGGAACGAAAACTGGATGGCAGTGACGATGTAATTTTGGCGCGGCGCGATTTCAGCATAGGCAACATCTTCAGACTGATCAGGAAGGGGAAAAGCAAAATCTTCAGGAATCGGATTAGCGACAATGGCAGCGTTTTTTCTAATTCGGACATGTTTTGGCAGGGCTATTCCCTGTATTGGAAACCTGCACTTTCCCGTCAAACTTCAAATCGCACTTGAGCAGGTCGATTCCGTTCTTGAAAGGTCGCACCCCCCAACAGCTACGCTAACGTAGGCGGCGATAGTCTCCATTGCATTAGCGGAACGCGCAGCCTCTCCGATATGGCGCTCCATGGCTCTGGATTGTCCTTCGGCAGACTCTACCGTTTCTCGCAGTTTCTTGGCTTGGTATCCATAAACCAACAATTGCAAAAAGGTAACGGCTGCCAAAATGCCAGAAATCCTAACATTCCACCAATCCTGCGCCGTCTTTGTCTTGCGCTCATCGGAATCTCTGTTGGCTTCTTCGGTGGTCTTTGGGGATGGAAGTGTTTGACAACAAGTGGAGACTGTTCGGTTCCGCGCTGATCATTGTAAGCAGTATGATTGCTGGCGTTGGTCTGTTGCTGTTCTGGCCTACGAACTTTACCTGCAATTGGCGTTGCATTTTGTAGAACAAGCAAAAGCATTCCGAAGGCGATGAGGCGCATAATCGCTCTACGAAGTTCCCAAACGACTCAGTTGTAAAGGCTGAGAAGAAGATGAAGAATGGGAGGTGGGACTTTCTTCTCGCGGCAAGGGTATACGGAAGCGACCGTCTTTCCGACCAGAACTGTTCCCAAGCATCTGCCTCTGTCTAATTCCAAAATTCCCGTGGCGCCGGATCCACTGCAAATCGTCCGCAAATCCGGGGGTCGCACAACGGATTACGAATCCGATGCGCCTAGAAATGGCACTGCATTTTCAAGGGGTTAGAGCGGCCTATGTCTGAACTATGTCTCTCGCGTACTCTCTGCGTCTTTCTGTCTGGGGGATGCGGCAGATCCGGACCATCCCGGAGCCGTGGCGCAGCTAAGTGCTTTAGAATGAACCATCCCGAAAGGAACTCCTTGGGGGCTCGAGACCATCACCCCCACTCCGACACCGATCCGAAGTCATTGGTTTCATTGCAGTCGGCTGATACAAAAATCAAAAATAACCTCTATTATGAGGTAGATACCGGCAATGCCGCAAGCCAAGACGCTCACAGAAAGCAAAGAGAATTATTCTCTCTCTTTGTAGGCCGAAAATGAGTTGCACGTTTCACTTCTTGGGTCGGTGAGTTCTATAAAAAGGGATGTCAAGAAAAAAGCTCCACCCCGACCGGAGGAGATTCTTTCTCGAGATCCAGCCCACTGTGTTTCGTGATCCCTGAAGAGGTTTGGCGTGTTGTCCCATTCTCATGAGGTTTCTCTGCTGCAGGTGGCAAAGCTCGAGTGTGCAAGACGCGGCAAGCAAGACGATGTTAACCATGGTTCTATCCGAGGCTCGTGGCCTATCGCTATTTCTGGTTATCCGAGGGGGCATAGCGTGTAATGGGGGACTGGGTGCCGAAGCACACGGGGCCGATCTCATGGACTGATACTCACCCTCGAACCGAGCATCTGCAGAACCCGACCGCCCACCAGAGGAGTAACCCGCAGAGATGGAAAAGCCTTGTTCCTCAGAGATGCTCAAGCTGCCTGTCGCTGTAATTGTTGGGGGTCGAACCGCACTCCTTTCTTCCACACGGCTAAACTGATCGCGGCCATCTTCCGAGCTAAGGTGAGACGAGCCATGGTGGGCCGCATCCCTTTCTCCACCCGAGCCACATAAAAGTCGCGCAGAGGACCAGGACGTGTGCTGGCCGAGATGGCAGCACTTTTGAACAGATTCTTCAGATCTCGATTGTGGTTGTCATTCAGACCGCGCACCGTCATGCGCTCGCGGTTGCGTTGCAGTTTGCCGCGTACGGAACGGTACTCCCCGCTATCGTGGGTCTGGACTGCGAAACCACTGTAGGCCCACAGTTGACGCTTGGTACGAAAACGGTGTGGGGTTTGCAGCAGGGCCACCAGCAAGGCCGAGCGAATCGGACCGATCGCAGGAATCTGACGCAGTAACTTCACGGCCGAATGTTTGTGGCTTTCTGCCAGTAAGTCGCGCCGTGCTTCCAGGCGCACCGGTTGTAACAGATCGAGCTGCTGATAGAGTCGTTCCGCGCGAACCCGCACTCCTGGCTCAGCGATCTTAGCCAACCACTCGGCGCGATGACGGGGAGAGTAGACGGTTGCACCCGCGCAGGGAATCGCCCAACTGCGGTACAGAGCTTTGATGCGATTCATGACGCGAGTGACATCTTGGGTGATGGTCAGATAACTGCGCCCCAGTTCTTTCAAGGTGCGAACGCCATGCTCTCCGTGATACACAGGATGGAGTTGGTTACCGCGCAACAACTCCGCCAGCTTGCGCGCATCGATTCGGTCGTTCTTATTGCCATCTTTCAAAAGAGCGTTCTTTCGCGGATCGCAGACTAGCAGCCGGCTCACGTGGGGTTTCAGAAGATCGTGGAGCCAGGCTGCGGACGTGCCTTCCTCGAAGGTCAGAGACAGAGTTCCGTGCAGTCCTCGGACGAACTCGACAATCGTGGCCGCCTTGGTCTCCAGCAGGCATTCCATAATCAGCTTGCCTTGCGCATCCATCACCGCCACCGAGATGGTGGCTTGGTGCACGTCCATGCCGATATACTTTTCCTGATTCATAAAGGCGCTCCCTTTCGCTAGGTTGGCGATGCGAACAATCTCAACCTACCGCAAAAGTGGGCGCCTTTTTATATTGCGTGTTATGGGGAGTAGAGTCGAGAACAGGCGCAGTAAAAGTAGTCTCCCGGTGGGCTTGTGACTGGGCTTTCGCCGCGTCCCCTCAGTCCGGTTTGACCTAGTTCTGTTTCCTGTTCCCGCTCATCGAACCGGACTGGCAGTTTTCCCGCATCCGGCTCTCGGAAAAGACTCACGCGTGCGCCCACGGAAGACTCGGCGTACGGTGTGGTAACTGCACCAAACCATACACAGAAAGAAGCGTCGCTTCCGGAAAACGTTTATAGCCCGGCCGCGCTTCCCCGTATTTGTTGCATAGCCACCGACGCAGCCTTCGGCGGGCGTGTAGATCGACCGCACTGTAGGCCTTGCTGACGGGGCCTAGACAGAAGTAGTTGGCCCAGCCGGTCAACATCCGATTGAGCTTTTCCACCAACGTCTTCGGATCCAACCTGGCGGTGTCTCGTCCGGTCTCATCGCTGATCGCGCGACAGATACGCTGCACCCGTTTCTTGGATGGGAACGTGCCAAGATAGACGCGGCCCTTCCTCATCGAGTAGCACCGCCCGAACGTGTACCCCAGGAAGTCGAACTTCTCTTCCGGCAGACAACAGACCCGCGTCTTGTTTTCGTTCACCGTCAGCTTCAGCTTCGCCATCATCACCCGCATCGCCGTCAGTGCCTGTTGCGCACCAGTTCGACAGCAGCCGTCAGTGCCTGTTGCGCACCAGTTCGACAGCAGATGACCAGGTCATCAGCATAGTTCACGATGTACGCTTGCCAACGCTTCTCGTGCCCAAGTTTCCTCCACCCCAGCACGAATCGTCGCATGTACAGATTACTGAGCAAGGGACTGATCGGAGATCCTTGCGGCGTCCCTCGACCTTCGTCCCGATTGCGCGTACTTCGACGTTTATTTCCACGCTCGTCGGTTTCTTCGACTGGGGCTTCCAGCCACATCTTGATCAGATGCAGCATGGCTCCGTCGACGACCCGGCGAGCGACCGACTTCATCAGCTCGGCATGTGGAACACTATCGAAGTAGCTGCTGAGATCCGCATCGACAATCTGTTCATGCCCCGTATTGATCAGCTTGTGGACGTGTTGCACGGCGTCCAACGCGCTGCGGTCTGTCCGATAGGCATACTGTTCCGGTGGCAGGTCGGCCTCGAAGATAGGTTCGAGTACCAGCACTGCCGCCGTTTGCACAACCCGATCCCGGATTGTCGGTATTCCTAGCGGTCTCTGCTTCCCCTCCGGCTTGGGTATGTACACCCGCCGCACGGGTTGCGGTTGATAGGTTCGACTCTTCAGCTCTTGCGTCAGTTCATCCAACCATCGTTCCACGCCGTAGGCCTCGATGTCCTCGAAGGCTTGTTCGTCCACTCCCGCTGCTCCGCCATTGGCTTCGCAGCGTTCGTAGGCATGTGCCAGAACATCCTTCCGATACACCTTGTCGTACAGCGCGTAGAAGCGAAAGTCGGGTGATTCCTTCGCTTTTGCGTGTAACGCCGTCTGCAACTTCTGAACACTCGATGGAGTTGTTAGGCTCATCGCCAATCCCTCGGTCCTTCGTTGCTTCTTGCGTCCATCTTTAACTGAGGTCCCTTCCCTCCACCGGAGTTACCCGGCTTCCCAGGTACTACGCACCTCTCCGCCACCCCACACGGCCCGGCCCATCTCTCACGAGTTGCCGGTTGATCCGCTCACCTCGATCACCGCTGGGGCTTCCCGTGTTGCGTCTGGTCTCCTCTGCCTACATGCCATCGCCATTACCCCGGCAGGTCCGATGGAGCTTGTTCGCTCGTTGGTCTCCATCGTCAGCGGCCTTCCCTGTGTAACAGTCAGGTCGGCTCCTGCGATTACTGTTTCGGGGCCTGCTCAGCGTTCACTCACGTTATGGCCTGCACGCTCGCGGGGTCGCCTTGCGACCCCTTCCATCGAAAGCTCCGACAGCTTCGTTGCCTCCGCTGCCGTTTCGATTGCTACCGGGTGGAGCGAACCAGTTCCCGGACGGGAGTTTCACCCGCTGAAGTCCAGCGCCTTTTCACGGCGCACTGTTACGCCA
>DATFQQ010000362.1:0-3412 GCA_035264195.1 Candidatus Sulfotelmatobacter sp.
GGATGAACTTCGACATTATTTAAACTCCTCTTCGTAAGCTGGCCTGCTGCAAGCAGTCTAGTTCAGCCCGGTCATCGCAGAAGCGTGCGCGTTGTGGTTCCATGCCGCAAGCGCGGCATCTGTGTGGGCCATTCTCGCGGCGTCATAAGGGCGACCGACAGCCGTGCTTTGTGTTTCAGGACTGGAAGATTGCGCCGTCGCGGGACTTCGCGAGGGTGACCGACACAGGCGCGGAAAGTTCGCCAGCGTGACGCGTCTCGGCTCGATCTAGATCGAACGCACCGAAGACCATTGCACAACAGCGCGAGGACGCAGGAATCTTGCCGGAATTCCTGCGGCGGCAGAAGGTAAAATAGAGAGGAGCCTGGACCTTAGGCTTGTTTTACCCGCTCCGAAGTTCCCTCGCCTTCGGCCCGAGTGGCGGACCCTACATTCGGCTTAGATTAACGGTTCCAGTTCAGTTTCGGCAGCGCCTCGATTCGCTTCCATCCCTCGCCAGCGTCCACTCGCTCGACACTGATCTCATCGAAGTAGTTGTCAAGCACGGCGGCACGCTCTTCTGCCAAGGGCGGTGAGCAGTAATCTTCTTCCTCCCATATCGCCATTCCGTCCGTCTGGGTACGGGCTTCTTTCAATGAATGCGTCAGAGCCTTGCCGAACGGGCGCAGGCCGATAAAAGCACCTTCTTGTAATCGGTCTTGCAATTCGCTGAGGCGCTCCGGTCTGGGTTTCGCACGAACGAGATAGTAAGCCATGAAGAATTAGATGCCCCAGCGCCCACACAGCCTCATCCGCAGTTTTCTGCCTTCTCGTCGCATTTGGTAAGTTGGATTCACTTTGGCGGTTAGGCCGTTTGGACGTAGCCGCCCGGCGGCGGACGCTTCGCGTGAGGTAACCCAGCGTTGGTTGCTTGATGGCGTAGATATAAGTGTGGGTCACAGGAGGTGTTCCCGTGACCCATCTCAGAAAAAAGATGCTGGACGAACTCCAGCTTCGTAATTATGCACAAAATACCATACGTCACTACGTTCGCACAGTCGAAGATTTTGCTCGACGCTTCAACTGTTCCCCGGATCGCTTAGGCCCTCGACACGTTCGCGAATATCAGGTGGAGTTGTTTCGGAAAGGAAAATCGCCCGGCACGGTAACGCAACGTTTGGCAGCACTGCGTTTTTTCTACGTCAAGACACTCCGCAGAGCCTGGAGTCTTGCCGATACTCCTTATCCGAAAAAGACACATCGCCTGCCAACGGTTCTTAGCCGGGAAGAAGTCGCACAACTCCTCCACGCGGCACGCACTCCTTCAGAGCGCATCCTGCTCATGAGCCTCTATGCCACCGGGGCGCGGCGTTCTGAGTTGACCCACCTGAAAGTCGCCGACATCGACAGTCAGCGCATGGTCGTTCACATCCGTGGCGGCAAGGGCCGCAAAGATCGCGATGTCATGCTCAGTCCCCGACTACTTACGGCACTCCGCGCCCATTGGCGTTACTACCATCGAAAATCCAGTATCTGGCTGTTTCCCAGCAACTATCGCAAGGATCGGCCGATCGATACGAAAACCGTTTGGTACGCATGTCAGAAAGCCGCCCAGCGCGCCGGCCTCCAAAAACGCGTTCATCCCCACACTCTTCGCCACTGTTTTGCGACGCATCTCTATGAGGCCGGCACGGATCTTCGCACCATTCAGATTCTGCTCGGGCATGAAGATCTGAAAGAGACTCTGATTTACGTGCACCTGGCTATCCAGCGCCTCAACGCCACGGCCAGTCCTTTGGACTCGCTATCCATTAACGACAAGCCCATCGGCGAGAAATAGGTGCGCCGGCCACCTCTCGAGGTGGCCGATATCATCCGCGCAGCGGGAGAACTGTTCATCGAACAGAACCGCCACTGGCTTTGTTGGAAGCACGTGAAAGTACTGCGGGCCATTGAGCGTTGTCGTACCGCCGCACTCGGCGGTCATCTCGATGAATGCACCCGTTGCGGGCATCGCGCCATCTCCTTCAATAGCTGCAGAAATCGGCACTGCCCGAAATGTCAGACCGCCGCTCGGGACCGCTGGATCGCTGCGCGTCAAAAGGAACTTCTGCCCACCCGCTACCTCCATGTGGTCTTCACCCTGCCTGGCCGCTTGTCCCCTTTGGTGCTACAGAACAAGAAAATCATTTACGATCTCCTGTTCCGCACCAGTGCCGAGACCCTACTGGAAGTCGCTCGCAACCCAGAACACCTCGGTGCGGAGATCGGTTTCTTCAGTGTCTTGCATACGTGGAGCCAAAAGCTCACCGCTCATCCGCATGTCCATTGTGTCGTGCCGGCCGGCGGTCTCTCGCTCGATCACACCCGTTGGATTCGCTCCCGCGACAACTACTTCCTTCCCAAGGAAGTGCTGGCGGAACTCTTTCGCGGCAAGTTTGTCGACGCGCTCAAAGAGGCTTTTCAGAATGGCCAGCTGCACTTCCACGGAGACTTGAAGCTTCTGGCGCAACCCGAGATCTTCGCTGCTTGGCTCCGGCCCCTGCATCGACAGCATTGGGTGGTTTATTTAAAACGTCCCTTCGGTGGCCCCGCATACGTCGTGCAATATCTCGGTCGCTACACTCATCGCGTGGCCATCTCCAACCACCGCTTGGTCTCTTTTAAGGACGGCCAAGTCACCTTTCGCTGGCGTGATTCCGCTCACCACAACGAGCAGAAGCTTATGACCCTGTCCGTCGACGGATTCTTACGGCGCTTCTTACTGCATATCCTTCCGAAAGGCTTTGTGCGCATCCGTAATTTCGGCTTCCTGGCCAACCGTCGGCGCAGCACTCTTCTGCCACTTTGCTTTCAGTTGCTGGGCGCAACCCCACAACCACCTGTCGAAGAACACTCCCCCTCTAGCCAAGACGCTGCAGAACTTTATCGCTGTCCTTACTGTGGCGGACCCATGAAGGTCAGCGAAAGGCTCACCGCTGCCGAGATCCTACTTCGCTCTCCACCAGAGGTCACCGCTGCGGCATGAAACCGCTATCCCCAACTCGCTCACTCTGCGCGTCTCGGCGCGCTCCGTACCTCTTTGTCGTCCCACCAAACAAATTTCCCTGCAAGTCTCTTCGACGACCGTATTGGCTGGACTTTCTTGCTCCAGGCGCCTCTTTGCCTGGCGCTGTGAAGGCCCGAGCTCCGCAGCGCAGCCTCGCCAAATCTCAATCCTCGCCCTTCCCCTCAATTGAATTTGCATAACAGCCCGCATCCGCCGCAACCGCGGACGGCCACGTCCAAACGGCTTTACCGGACGCGCGAAGAGCTCTGCCTCTCCGTTCACGCCTGAGCGAGAACGCGCATCCGTTAAAGCTCTAACGTTTACCAGGACCTTGAGTTTTCTGGCATTATGAGTCATTCATTGAAATGAGATTCATTGAATGTA
>DATFQQ010000363.1:0-2445 GCA_035264195.1 Candidatus Sulfotelmatobacter sp.
CGCATACGGCTCCTACCTCGGATGCATAGCGTCGAAGCGCACATTCGGATGCGGATGCAGGATCTTGGCACTTGGAATCCAGCGACCGACCAACGTCAAGAACCGCTCCCAGGTCATCCGGTCGCGCTGGCTCCGTCGCCGGAGCGCGCGGTACCAGCGCCAGATCACCTGAGCCCGAAAGCTGTTGAGACTATCCATATTGCCGGGCACTGCGTGGTAGTTGAAGTAGCCTTGTACGACTGACCTCAACCACTTCCCAACTTCGGCCACTGGCTGGTGCCAGCGTCGCCGAAGCTCCTCCTTCAGCTCACTGAGCTTGGCAGAGAGTCGCTTACGAATCGTCTTTCGCTTGACGATGAACCGGCCGGTCTTCCGAGTCTTCCCACACATGTGCGTGAAGCCCAGAAAGCTGAACACTTCCGGCTTGTTCTCGCCCCGCTGCTCCCGGTTTTCGGCTGCGTGGCGCCCGAACTCAATCAGGCGCGTCTTGTCCGGGTGTAACTCCAGCCCGAACTTTTGCAGACGGTCTTTCCATTCCTGGAGAAACCGCTCCGCGTCGGCACGATTTTCGAATCCCGCGACGATATCATCTGCGTAGCGGACCACGATCACGTCGCCCGTAGCATGATGTTTACGCCAGTGCTTGACCCACAGATCGAAAGCGTAGTGCAGGTAGATGTTTGCGAGCAGCGGTGAGGCCACTGCCCCTTGTGGGGTCCCTACCTCCGTTTTCGACCACTTCCCTTCCTCGGACACTCCCGCCTTCAGCCATTTCTGGATCAGGCGCAGTATCCTGCGGTCGGCGATGCGGTGCTCGACGAATTTAACCAGCCATTCGTGCGACAGATTATCGAAGGACCCTACGACACACTACCCACCTCAAAGACCTGCCCGAGCATGCCACCATCACTCGCCCACATCATCCATTTGAGGGGAAGACACTGCCTATCTTTGGTGTGAGGCGTTTGCAGGGCAAATTGCATCTGATGCTGATTTTGCCCAATGGAAGTCGCTCCCTCATACCAACCGAGTGGACCGACCTTGGTGCGTCGCAGCAGACCGCACCGGCCTCAGCAAACCTTAACCTCCACCTCGGTTCAGTGGGGGATTTGCTGCATGCACGCGCAGTCGTCGATGCGCTCCTCCATAGTCGCACCTCCTCACATAGCAGCGACGCAAAATCAGTAGGCGAGGAGAACCACTCTGTTGCAACACCTTCTGAACTTTCTGGACATCCCAATTGCAGAGACCCGAATATGGGCAAGCCTGGAAAACGAGCCAAGAACACTGGCGATCGAACTTCTGTCGCGGCTGATCGTGCAAGCCATCCGTGTCAGTCAGAAAACGGAGCAAAAGCATGATTGAGAACAGCAAAGTAAGATCGAGCCACACGCACCGCGCCGCGATCGTGTATATTCGCCAATCCCATCCTTCACAAGTGGAAAACAACCGCGAGTCCACCGCCCGCCAGTATGCCTTGGTGGAGAAAGCTATGGCGCTGGGCTGGGACAGGAATCAAGTGACCACCATCGACGAAGATCTCGGTGTCTCCGGCAAGGTGTTTGTCAAACGTTCCGGCTTCGATCACTTGAATGCCGAGGTCGCTCTCGGCCGAGTGGGAATCCTGCTGGGCCTGGAGGTCTCACGCTTGGCGCGCAGTAACGCCGATTGGTATCGCTTGCTCGACATGTGTGCCATCACCGATACCCTGCTCGCCGATAGCGACGGCGTGTATCATCCGGGCCTCTTTAACGATCGCCTGATTCTCGGGCTGAAGGGCACTATGTCGGAGGCCGAACTTCACGTCCTTCGCCAACGACTCGACGGCGGGATCCGTAACAAAGCGGCGCGCGGGGAGCTGCGTCGCGCTCTGCCCGTCGGATTGGTGTGGGGTGAACAGGAGGGCGAAGTTCGTTTCCACCCGGACGAAGCGGTTACCAGCTGCATCCGCACGGTCTTGGCCAAGTTCACCGAACTGGGCTCGGCACGCCAAGTCTGGCTGTGGTTCCGTTCAGAAAACTTGTCCTTTCCACAGTATCCATTGGGGATGGTGCCGACTCTCGCTAACTGCCAGCAGCTTCGTTGGGTCACTCCTACCTACATCGCCATCGATAACGTGCTCCGCAATCCCGTGTATGCCGGCGCCTATGTTTATGGTAAAACTCGTAACGAATGCTATGTCGATGAGGACGGCGTCGTCAGAAAACGAGTCCGCCACCTACCGCGCGAAGAGTGGTCTGTGTTTCTTCCCGGACATCATGAAGGATTCATCGACTGGGCCACGTTTGAGGCCAATCAAGCGCGCCTGCACTCCAATATCCGCGCCGAACTCCACCAGGCAGGTCGCGCCTTGAGAGAAGGATCCGCACTGCTCCAAGGTCTGGCCGTTTGTGGGAACTGTGGCCGTCGGCTGCGGATCGCTTATCAAGGCGCCAACGCCACGCC
>DATFQQ010000364.1:0-10633 GCA_035264195.1 Candidatus Sulfotelmatobacter sp.
GAGCAGCGATCGCGACTGTTGGCATCTTCCTGCCCTCGTTTTTTTATGTCGCCCTGCTGGCTCCTATTTTGTTCCGATTGCGAAAGTCCCAATGGATAGCGGCCTTCCTCGATTCGGTTAACGTCTGTGCCGTTGCCTTAATGGCTGGCGTTACGTTCCGATTAGGAGTCGACGCTCTGCGGAGCTGGCCATCGTGGGCCATTGCGTTGGTTGCATTGGTTGTACTCGTGCGTTGGAAAATCAGTCCGCCTTGGGTAGTGCTTGGAGGGGGAATCGTCGGGTTCACGCTGGCCGCATTTCATTTGTAGTGCTAGTCTGCCGTTCAACATCTCAATCGATAGGAGACTCAAATGCGAAGAATTCTCGTAGTCATTCCATTTCTGCTCGTTTGCCTATTCGCGAATGCTGCTGACCGCAAATACATCAACGTCCGCACTGGCGACGCCAAGTCTCTGCCCTTCAGCGACGCCGTACTCGCGGGCAACACGCTCTATATCGCTGGCCATATTGGACTCGACCCCAAAACCGGGCAAGCCCCGGCCGATGCCGAGCAGGAGGCCCGTCTTGCCATGGACGGAATCAAACGCACCGTCGAGGCCGCCGGCTTCTCCATGGACGACATTGTCTCGGTGCAAATCTTCTGTACTGATCTGAAGCTCTACGACACGTTCAACTCGGTGTACAAGACATATTTCCACGGAGATTATCCCGCCCGCGCTTTCATCGGGACCGACAAACTGCTTCGCAATGGACACTATGAAGTCCTCGGCATTGCGGTAAAACGCTGACAGCAGTGTATTGTTGTTCGTATTTTGTTCGCCTTGAGCTCAGAGTTTGTGATAAATCTATAGCTCCATGCGAAAAGCAGTGAATCACCTCAAGAACTGCGATCCGGTCCTACGCGCGATTATTGAGCACGTAGGACCGTGCCGCATCGAGTACAGCGTCCCGGAATTTTCCAGCCTGGCCGAAGCTATCGTCTACCAGCAACTCAACGGCAAGGCAGCCGTCACGATCTTCAAGCGCTTCTCGGATCTGGCAGGCGATCCCCTCACACCCGAAGGCATTCTCAAACTTACCGACGAGCAACTGCGAAGCGTGGGCTTGTCGAAGCAGAAATCGTCTTACCTGAAAGACCTCGCTGCCAAGACTGCAGCCGGCTTGCTCAACTTCACTGCGTTGCATGAGTTGCCTGACGAAGAAGTGATCAAGCATCTGACACAGGTTAAAGGGGTCGGTGTCTGGACGGCGCACATGTTCCTGATCTTCTCCTTACGTCGCCCAAACATCTTGCCCACCGGAGACTACGGCGTGCAGGTTGCGGTTAAGAAACACTACCGGAAACGAAAGCTGCCCAAGCCGCAGGACATGGAGAAGATCGCTCGCGCGTGGGAACCGTACCGCAGTGTGGCCTGTTGGTACATGTGGCGCAGCCTTGATATCAAGACCGTCTAGCCAGCGAGCATTCGCCGCTCATTATCACCCGTTGTCCCAGCTGTGGTTAAATGGTGTCTGATGGTGGACACAAAGATTCGCGTGCTGGTAGCCAAACCCGGCCTCGACGGGCACGACCGCGGCGCCAAAGTTATCGCCCGTGCACTGCGCGATGCGGGCATGGAGGTCATCTACACAGGCCTCCGCCAGACTCCCGAAATGATTGTGACCGCCGCTCTGCAGGAAGACGTTCAAGTAATCGGTCTCTCGATCCTCTCGGGTGCGCACAATGCAATTGTCCCTCGCGTCATGGATCTTCTGCAGCAAAACAAAATGGACGACGTCATCGTCCTCGTGGGCGGCATTATCCCTGATCAAGACATTGACGGTCTCACGAAAGCCGGCGTGGCCGCAATCTTTCAGCCCGGCACCGCGATGGACGAAATTGTGCAGTTTATCCGCACGAACGTGAAAACACCGGGCGTACCCACGGCTGGATAAATGTCCGGCGTCGACACCTCCCGCCTCAAAAAAATGCTTTCCGTTACGGTCGGTCCGGTTCCCTGGTATTGGGAGACTTTTCCTTCGTTTCGATCGCATAGTGGACAACAATTTGTCTGGGCGCACCACGGCTCGCAGGGTTCAGTCGCAAACCTCGTGACGCTCGGCCTCGCACAGGAAAGCGATAAAGCTCGGCTTGCACTGAACACCTACTGTCGCCCGTTCCTGATTCCACCGCATTTTCTGGGCATCTGGTGTCCTGAGGGCCGGAACATTCGTCTCACCTGCTTTGATCCAGATCAATTAAAGGCGTTTGATGTCGCGGAGGTTGCGGGCTGGTTCAAGCAATCCACGGAGCGAATTTATTCTGGCAGCGCTCCCATCGCCGATTTCGAAACTCCCTTAACTCTTGGCCCGGGCACTCACAAAATTGAAGTTCCGCCAGAGTTACAGACCGTCGACGAGTTGATCGTCCCGACCAGCTACAAGGCCATGTCAAACGACGAGCCGGCGTTTGCGTTGTTTGTTTTTTATTTGCAGGCCAGCTTAGTCGAGGTGCTGCCGCAGCGATGGTTCACGGCAGCGCAGTACAGAGTTGGCCAGCAATGGATCACACGCGCTGCCCGCGATCCTGAGTCCCATCGCATCTTCGGCGAGTGTTTCGGCGTCGGAACATTTTTGCTTGAGGAAGATGGCTGCCGGCTAGCCGAATGGCTCGATCGAAGCTCCTGACCTTCTTCGCATATCAGCGGTCTCCACATGACTTCCGTGGCAGAAAAATTCTTCCAGATCGAAGAGCGTCAAGGCGTACGCATCCTGCGCCTGCAGTCGGGGGATGGAACCAATCGTCTGACGCTGGAGTGTGTGCTGGTGCTGACCGACGCGATACGCAAACTGGCTGACGACAGTCGCTCGTTGATCATCACTGGAAACAATAAGTTCTTTTCCGCGGGTGCGGACTTGGAAGAGATCTCGGCCCTCAACGGTTCCGCTGCCTACGAGTTCTCGAAAAAAGGTCAGGCATTGATGGCAGCAATTGAGAATTTCCCCGCACCCGTTTATGCAGCCATCGCCGGCTACTGCATGGGCGGCGGGTTGGATCTGGCTCTCGCCTGTCACCATCGCATTGCCTCACCCCACGCGATTTTCGGACACCGAGGAGCCGCACTAGGTTTGATCACAGGCTGGGGCGGAACGCAGCGTCTGCCTCGGCTTATCGGCAAGGGCCGCGCGCTGGAACTATTTGTCGCCGCCGAGAAAGTCCACGCTGCGCGCGCATTGCAAATAGGCTTGGTCGACGCAATCGCCGAAGATCCTGTCGTCGAGTCTGTTTCTCGAAGCCAACAAGTTGCTCGTTAGTCGGTATGTGCTGAATTGCGCGCTTCTGCCCGCCTGGTATACCGTAAAAAGTCCGCTCTTTAAGCTATGGCCGACCGAAACGAATCTCTCGCAGTGAATGGTTCTGGCGCTGGCAGTGTGCTGACCACAAAAGTCGATCCGACTACGGCCAAATTCGAAGCAAATATGCGCTTTCTAGCCGACCTGATGTCACAGGTGCGCAACGAAGGCGAGAAGATCTGCGAAGGCGGCGGAAGCCGAGCCATCGAAAACCAGCATGCCAAAGGCCGCTTGACAGCCCGGGAGCGCATTGGGCTGCTTGCTGACCCCGGAAGTTTTTTCGAGCTTGGCCTCTACGCCGCACATGGCATGTACGAAGAATGGGGCGGCGCTCCCGCAGCCGGCGTCATTACCGGTATGGCTCGCATTCACACCCGCCTCGTGATGATCATCGCGAACGACGCCACCGTAAAAGCCGGTGCGTTTTTTCCGATGACCTCGAAGAAGGTCATTCGGGCACAGAACATCGCCATCGAGAATCGCATACCCACAATTTATCTGGTGGACTCCGCGGGCGTCTTCCTGCCTTTGCAGGAAGATGTCTTTCCTGACACTGACGATTTTGGCCGCGTCTTTCGCAACAACGCCGTCATGTCTGCCATGGGCATTCCTCAAATTGCCGCCATCATGGGAATGTGCGTCGCCGGCGGTGGCTACCTGCCCGTCATGTGCGATCACGTCCTGATGACCGATGGCAGTGGACTGTTTCTTGCCGGGCCCGCGTTGGTGCAGGCGGCTATCGGTCAAAAAGTGTCGGCGGACGAACTGGGCGGCGCAGCCATGCACTCCGCCATCAGCGGCACCGTAGATTTTCGTGAACCGACCGACGAGGCCTGCATCGAGCGCATCCGCTCGATGGTGGAGAAGTGGGGTTACCGGCGACTCTCACCTTGGGATCGCAAGAAGCCCGTCGAGCCCGAGTTCGCCGCAGAAGAGATATACGGAATCTACGATCCATCACCTGCTCGGCCTTACGACATGAAAGAAATCTTGGCCCGGGTGCTTGATGGCAGCCGCTTCGACGAATACAAGCCGGAATACGGAAAGACCCTGATCTGCGGCTACGGGCGCATCGGCGGATTTGCGGTCGGTATCGTTGCAAATCAGAAGCTGCACGCGCAGCAGACCGATCACGAAGGGCACAAGCGCATCGAATTCGGAGGCGTCATCTACACGGAATCGGCCGAAAAGGCAGCGCGCTTCATCATGGACTGCAATCAGAACCTTATTCCGCTGATCTTCTTCCACGACGTCAACGGATTCATGGTCGGGCGCGACGCGGAATGGAGCGGCATCATTAAAGCCGGCGCGAAGATGGTCAATGCCGTCTCAAATTCTGTGGTACCAAAAATCACAGTGATCGTGGGCGGATCGTTCGGCGCCGGACATTACGCGATGTGTGGCAAGGCTTACGATCCACGCTTTGTATTTGCGTGGCCGACGGCTCGCTACGCCGTCATGAGCGGGGACTCCGCTGCCGGAACTCTGGTCGAAATCAAGGTCAAGCAACTCGAACGTGGCGGCAAGAAGCTGAGTGACGAAGAAAAGAAAGAACTCTACGAATCCGTAAAGCGCACCTATGACGAACAGACCGATCCGCGATATGGTGCCGCTCGCTTGTGGATCGATAAGATCATCGATCCGATAGAAACGCGGGATGCCATCACCCAGGCACTTGAAGCTGCCGCGTTGAACCCGGACGTTGGGGAGTTCAAAGTCGGAGTGCTTCAGACGTGAGCACTCCGGTCAAACTGATTGAGTGTCCCCGGGACGCATGGCAAGGGCTGAAGGGAATCATCCCCGCTGACCTGAAGGCCGACTACCTCAAGGCTCTCGTCAGCGCTGGGTTCAAGCACATCGATGCCGTGTCCTTCGTATCACCAAAAGCGGTGCCGCAGATGGCGGATTCTGAGGAGGTTCTGAAGGAACTCGATCCACCGGACGACGTCGAGATCATCGGCATTGTCGTGAATGAGAAGGGCGTACAGCGGGCAATCGACACACAGGCCGTATCAACCGTAGGATTTCCGTATTCCATCTCTGAGACCTTCCTGCGCAAAAATCAGAACCAGTCACCCGAGGAAGCCCTCGACGAACTGGAGAAGATTCAGAAAAAGGCCGACGATGCTGGGCTTGGAATCGTCGTCTACGTCTCCATGGCGTTTGGAAACCCTTATGGCGATCCCTGGAGAGTCGATGAGGTTGTCGATGCTCTTGATCTGCTCGAGGCCGAAGATCTGCATATGATCTCGCTGGCAGATACCGTTGGTCTGGCAACACCGCGGCAAATCAGCGATCTGGTTGGGGCGGTACTCAACAAATACGACTACCTCGATGTCGGTGTTCACCTTCACAGCCGCCCGGACCAGGCTGCTGAAAAAGTGTTGGCTGCCTACGACGCGGGCTGCCGGCGCTTCGACTCTGCGCTCGGTGGACTCGGCGGTTGCCCGTTTGCACAGGATGCTCTGATTGGGAACATTCCAACAGAAAAAGTCATCGAGGCGCTCCGTGGGCGTGGCGCCCAGTTGCCAACTCTGAAGCCACTCGATACTCTTCTGAAGGCGACTGGCGGAATTGCAGCCAAGTACTCGGACTCACACGCTGCCGATTAGGTTCTTAATCACATGATGACGTCTAGAGCGGTTTAGGAAACATTGTGACCCTTTTCTGCGCAACAGAAACGTGTCATGTTGAGCGGAGCAGGAGTGCAGCGAAGCGGAACTCCAGCGGAGTCGAAACATCCCTACTCTCTGGAACAGGTGCCGCGGGTAGGATTTCTCGCTCCGCTCGAAATGAGGGTTGCAAGCGATAGGCCTGTACACCGATTTCTACAATGCCACAAACCCTCTACTCGGGAGTGTTGCGCCGTAAGATTCTCATGAGTTACAAAACGATCCAAGTTGCATACGACGGTAAGGTTGCTACTCTCACCCTGAACCGTCCTGATAAGCGGAACGCAATCAGTTTTGAATTGATTGACGACCTACTGCAGGCTCTCGACGAGATCGCTAAGTCCGATGCGATCGTGCTGATCGTTACCGGTGCGGGCAAGGCATTCTGCTCCGGCATGGATCTCGACAATCTGAAGGCGCTGCTCGGGAGAACACCGGAACAGAACCAGCAGGATTCCGAAGCCATGGTCGGGCTATTCCGCTCGATCTACGAATTCCCCAAGATCACGATTGCCGCTGTGAATGGCGCCGCCATCGCCGGTGGAACAGGACTCGCACTCCTTTGCGACTTCACTCTTGCGGTGCCTGAGGCCAAGTTCGGGTACACCGAAGTCCGCATCGGCTTTGTTCCCGCGATCGTCTCAACGTTTCTCTTACGCCAATTGCCGGAGAAGCAGGCGCGGGACTTGCTCTTGACCGGAAGAATCTTCGACGCCGCAGAAGCGTTACGACTGGGATTGATTACCGAAGTCGTCTCAGCCGACAAACTGATGGAACGAACCCACGAATTGGCTGCGAAGTTAATGGAGAACAGCGCTGCATCCCTACAGGCGACCAAGAGACTGCTGACCCAAAAGGCTCACCTAGAACTCGATGCGCAGATCGGTGCGGCAGTCCACGAAAATGCCGCTATTCGAACCACTGCCGATTTTCGCGAGGGCATTTCTTCTTTCCTGGAAAAACGAAAACCGGTGTGGACGGGGAAATGAGTTCCAACCATCATCCTGCCGTCAACGAAACGCGGCTGCGCGTCCGCTATGCAGAAACCGACCAGATGGGAGTCGTTTATCACTCGAATCATCTCATCTGGTTCGAAGTCGGCCGCGTCGAACTGATGCGCCAGATGGGATTCTCCTATCGCGACATGGAGCGCGATGACGGACGCTTTATCGCCGTCGCTGAGGCCACATGCCGCTATCGTGCTCCGGTGTACTACGACGATGAAGTCATCGTCCGCACCCGACTCAAACACGTCCGCGAAGCTGTCATCGTTTTTAGTTACGAACTTGCCCGAGCTGACAACGGTACGTTGCTGGCCGAGGGCGAAACGACGCATATTGTTACTGATTCGAAAATGAAAGTCGCAGCCTTGCCCGGCAAATATCTAACGGTCTTCCGGGCTGCCGCCGGAAAGTAGCTATCTACGGAGATCTCTTGAACGCACTGCACATTAACGGAAGCGATCTGACTCTGGAAGCCGTACGCGAAGTCGCCCACGAACGTCGCCCCGTGCTCCTCGCTCCGGATGCGCGCGAGTTGGTGAACCACGCCAGGGCTGTCGTCGATGAGATCGTCGCAACGAATAAAGTCGCCTACGCGATCACCACTGGCGTCGGAAAACTCAGTGACGTCCGCATCGCCGGTGACCAGATCCGCGAGTTGCAGGTCAATCTGGTGCGATCCCACGCAGTTGGCGTCGGGGCGCCCCTTTCTGTGCCCTCCACTCGGGCAATGATGCTCTTGCGCGCAAACTCTTTGGCCAAAGGCCACTCAGGCGTCCGTGGCTTGGTGATCGACACGCTCTGCGAGATGCTGAATCGTGGCGTGACTCCGGTGGTGCCTTCACAAGGAAGTGTTGGAGCCAGTGGAGATCTCGCGCCCCTCGCACACCTTGCTCTCGCCCTGATCGGCGAAGGAGAATGCTTCGACGAAAGAGCTACTCGCCTCTCGAGTTCCGACGCGTTAAAGCGTGCCCAAATCAAGCCTCTTGTGCTCGAAGCAAAAGAGACCATCTCGTTGATCAATGGCACGCAAGCTATGCTCGCCGTCGGGTCGCTTTCACTGCTTGATGCCGAGACTCTTGTAAATACAGCTGATGTCCTCGGCGGTCTCTGCTGCGATGCCCTCAAAGGGACAGACACGGCGTTTGACGAGCGTATTCACAAAGCGCGCCCGCACAACGGCCAACTGCAGACAGCGGCCAACCTGCGGCGGATGCTCGAAGGCAGCCAGATCCGCGAATCCCATCGCGATTGCGGCCGTGTACAGGACGCCTATTCGCTGCGCTGCATTCCGCAGGTCCACGGCGCAGTCCGTGATACGCTTGCCCACTGCCGCGAAGTCTTCGAGATAGAAGCCAACTCCGCCGTCGACAATCCGCTAGTGTTCCTCACAGATCCAAAGAACAATCAAGGCGACGTCATCTCTGGCGGAAACTTCCACGGTGAGCCCCTCGCCTTCGCACTGGATTTCCTCGCCATCGCCCTGAGCGCTTTGGCCGGTATTAGCGAGCGCCGCATCGAACGTCTCGTCAATCCAGCCTTGAACGAAGGGCTGCCTCCTTTTCTTGCTCCGGGCGCCGGTTTGAACTCGGGATTCATGATGCCTCAGGTCACAGCTGCCGCCCTGGTGAGTGAGAACAAAGTTCTGGCGCATCCTGCCTCGGTGGATTCGATCACCACCTCAGGCAACAAGGAAGACTACGTTTCGATGGGAATGACGGCGGCGCTGAAGCTCAAGCAGGTAGTTGAGAACACTCGCAACGTTCTCGCCATTGAAGCTATGGCGGTCGCGCAGGCGATCGACTTCCTCGCTCCACTCAAGACATCCCGGCGCGGACAGGCCGCCCATGGGGCGATTCGCTCTGTCTGTCCCACGATGGAAGAAGACCGCGTCATGTACGCAGATCTTTCGCGAATCGCCGATCTGATCGCAAGTGGCAAAATCGCCGAGGCCTTGCGCTGATCTCTCTCCACTTATGAAGACTCTAACCGAATATCTACGTTTTCACACGAAGACTCATCGTGCTTACGTTCACATCACTCCGCAAGTCGAACAAATTGTCAGTAAGAGCGGCGTGATGGAAGGCATGGTGCTTGTGTCAGCCATGCACATCACAGCGGGGATTTACGTGAACGACAACGAAAGTGGGCTCATCGAAGACATCGATCAATGGCTCGAGCATCTCGCGCCGTTTCGCAAGAACTATAAGCATCATGAAACCGGCGAAGACAACGGCGATTCGCACTTAAAAGCCCTGCTGATCCATCATGAAGTGATCGTGCCGATCACAGCAGGCAACCTCGATCTCGGAACGTGGCAGCGAATCTTCTACGCAGAATTCGACGGACAGCGCGACAAACGCGTCATCGTAAAAGTCATGGGAGAATGAGCCGATGTCAGAAGAGCTAACCGAATTGCAGGAACATGCCGAGCACGCCAAAGGGAATCCGAAATTGGCGCCAGTGTCGGTCACAATGGCGATCTTGGCTGTGCTCGTTGCGGTAGCTTCCCTTCTCGGACATCGTGCCCACACCGAAGAAGTGGTTCTGCAAGCAAAGTCTTCCGATCAGTGGGCCTACTACCAGGCAAAAAACATACGTCGCCATACCGACGAACTCTTCACCGACCTCACCTCCGTGCAAGCAACCACTGATGCTGCCGCTTTGGCGAAACTTCGCGAAAAATATTCCAGTGAAGCAGCCCGCTACAAAGACGAGCAGAAAGAAATCGAGGACAAGGCTCACGAAATGGAAGCGGAAGTTTCGATCGAACGAAATCGTGCCGATCGTTTTGATCTTGCCGAAGTCTTCCTGGAGATCGGTTTGGTCGTCACGTCCATCACCCTACTGTCTGGAAGACGATTCTTCTGGATGCTTGGGATCGGCTTGGGGATTATCGGAACTGTTATGGCGGTGACGGGATTCCTGATTCACTAAAGCCAGGCTTGCAAGCTTTGGCTCGATTCATGGAATTGCTGTATACCATTCCGCTTTGTCATCCTGATGGCGCCGTTTTTTGGCGCCGGAGAACCCATGCAATTCTCCCTGCAGTGCTCATGCGGCCAGGGACTGCATAGATCCTCCGGCCCTGCAAAAAGCGCAGGTCATCAGGATGACACTGCGGCGGATTACATCCAAAGCTAAAACGGTCTAAATGCTCTCGGCCTTCGACACCGAGGTGGCGAGTGCGGTCTCGCCGTTTTGATGAGACTTCATAACCACATGCGATCCGATCGCCAGCACATCCATTCGGGTTCGTTGAAAGCAATCGATCGCTTCCTCCGGTGTGCAGGCGATCGGCTCATTCTCATTGAAACTTGTATTCAGGATGACTGGAATTCCGGTCTTCCGATAAAACGAAGAGATGAGATCGTAGTAGAGCGGATTTTCCTCCCGCGTCACACTCTGTAACCGCCCCGTATCATCCACGTGATTCACCGCACATAGAGCCTTTCGTTTCTCCGGACGAATCTTGTACACATGCAGCATGAACGGCGACGGGTGATCATGTTCGAAATATTCATGCTGATGATCGGCCATGATCGATGGCGCAAATGGGCGAAACCATTCCCGGTGCTTAATGCGCGCATTCAATACATCTTTCATGTCAGGCAGGCCTGGATGCGC
>DATFQQ010000365.1:0-4759 GCA_035264195.1 Candidatus Sulfotelmatobacter sp.
GGGATTTGCGCAGGGGACCGGGCCGACGGTAGTGCCTGAGCCGGGCGCGATGGCTTTGCTGGGCACAGGTTTGCTGGGTCTGGCAAGCTTGCGTCGCACATTGTGGATCATCAACCGAATCCGACGGGAGCGTGGTCCAAAGCTTCTGCTCGCCAATCCGCAATGTAATACAAAGAATTGAATCACTGGCTGAACCGAAAGAGTGACGAATGGCTCCCGGAGCAAGAAAACACCGGGAGCGATTTTTTTGGGTGACATGAAGTTCCGACCCGCGAAAGGCCGCTGTCGAGAGAACACCGCGCGGTCCAGAGATCAGTTCTTCGGCGAATCGAAGGGGACAGCCGCATGTTCCAGGATCAACGTGCGTACGAGCGGGTAGCGATGCGTGCACAGGTAACCTGCATCGTGGATTCCGAGACAAGCCGCGGAGTAAGTTGGAATCTGAGCCAGGCGGGGATACAGGTGGAAGTGAGTAACCTCAAGCCGAAGGGAGCGATCCAATTGTCATTCCGGCTACCTGTTTCCGGTGTAGCTGTGGATGCAGTCGGTAGTCTCGTTTGGCAACATAACAGGCGGTATGGAATCCGATTTACCCACGTAGGCCCGCAGAGCCGCCTATCAATTCTCCAATACGTAAGGGAACACGCAAAGCACTAGTGCAGTGGTATCTAATGAACCATGCTACTCGTTGGCAAAGGGTGGCTGTCGTTATCAGGCCTTATCACTCATTGAAATACAAAGTACTTTATAGCAGAATCGTTGCTAACACCTCCCGCAGTTGCTAACGACGAGTTCGCGCTTCGCAAAGTTCGGGGATGATTGCTCTCGAACAACGCCCGGCGCAGCGAAAAGTTCCGCAGCGGTTCGGTCCTAGTAAGAAAAAAGCCGCTGTTCGGCTTGAACAGCAGCTAGGTTCGACTTGATGGCTTTAGTCAACGAGTTCCGTGCCTGGCCTTATCCGCATCCGCCGCCAGATCCTGAAGCAGTTCAAAGAACTGTGGCGATTGGCCGATGAAGAGTCCCATGGCCGTCAAGAAGTTGACCACGCCCATGGCAGCGCCCGTTGTGTTGGTCGGGCGAATGATCGAAACGATCGGGAGGTTTCGGCTGAGGAATGGGCAAGGCTCCGGCATGATCAGATTGGTCTTAAAGGTCTCCCCGCCAAAGGGAGGGGCATTGAGGTCCGGAAATACCAACCCATTGGTAGGGTCGGTCAGAGGCGGCGCATTGCCTGCTTTGTCCGACCATGTCTGAAAGTGCATGGTCTCGGTTGGTCCGATGCTGATCAGGATTCGCAAGACTTCCGTATGGGTTGCCCTCAGTGCCATCGAGGGGTAAAGGCTGGTGCCACCTTGTTCGATGGTCGGGAAGTGAAATCCCGCCGTGTTAGCGATGGCTTGAATGTGGTCGGGCGGAGTTAGGTCGGCGTCGGTTCGGGGGATCGCCGGAAACCCGCCAGGACTAAACAAATCGGGGACTGCCTGCGGAAACGTGAAGTTGGGGTCGAGGTCGGGGTTATTCGCGTCGCTGCGATACCGCGTCCACCAACTGGTGTCCACGGTGAGCTGCATAAGGTTGGTGAGCCGTAGCTTACCGCTCGACCCGGTCGCTGTACTGCCGGGCAAAGTGCGGAACGGCTCCAGATCGACTGTAGCCTTGCCCTTCGAAGCGAGATAGGCGTTGAGGAACGTGAAGTGAGTGATCTCATCGTCGGTGTTGTCGTGGATATACTGCGGCATGTCGGAGTCAAGCACCTGAAGGGCAGCGGTATAGATTGGATTTCCACTCCCTCCTGGAACTTCGCTGTCTTGGATTCCACCGAGTTCGTTGTACTGTATCCAAAAGTCACTCTCGAGGATTTCGGCTGCAGCCGCGAACCTCAGGAGTGCGGCGTCGCCTGGCGTCAGACCGCCGCTATCTTTTTTCTCCAGATCCTCGCCGAGGAGAGTCAGTTTGTTGGTCAGCCTGGGGCTTACGGTTGCCGCGCCGGCAGCCGTCAGTCCACTCTTGACGAAGAAGCGACGATTGATCGATTTCTTCAGTGGAGTTAGCAAATCTCTCATAACGGTACCTCCTCAAGCTGGAAAGCCTGATCTCGAGAGATTGGGGAATTGTCAGTCAGATGTAAAAAATTGTCCCTACCATGCAATACCTCAGCGGAACTTTTCGTTACTTCTGCAGGCCTGTGATGATTTGACGGGTGCTCGCGGCGGGAGGCAAAGAAGATTCAGGCTTGCGCGAATCGCTTCAAGGTTGATCTTCCTACGGGCTGGCATCCGGCAATTCTCTCATGCTGCACTCTTGTGCCACCGCCAGTCACTGTCGGGCCATTTCTTAATTTGTCTAAGGGAGCTACGTTCTACTGTGAAAGAGGAGTTGCGATTAGAAACCAGCTTCCTTTCGCAAGCCGTTGAAGGGGGTTAAGAGCCCGTCGCACTCGGGGAAGGGGGCGACGGGCCTTTACTGCGGGCGCAAAATTATGTCGTGTGCACCCGAGTCGCTACCTTTAGTTTCAAGGCATAGCAATCCTCGTGAACTGCTTGCCCGTCTGCGTCCGTCTTTGCGCTCTCCACCGGTACAGGCTTTCCGCAGATCAGGCACACGAATGACTCTTTCTTGGGAGCTTTGTCATTAGGAAGAGTGGGAAAAGATGTGCTCATCGGAATGACCTCCGCGCTGCCGCAGCCTTGGCTGACGCCATTCCTTGTGGCGAAAGTTAGGTTGGAGGGAACTACTCCAACCTCGTACGAAGCATAGAAATAAAAGGACAACGAGTAAAGCGCCAAAGTACGCCAATCCCCAATGTTTGCAAACCTCGACTGCTCGCTTCGCATCTCATCTGAGTTCTAAATATGCACCCGTCAATCACTTCTTACGTTGAAACGATCCGCGAGGAAATAAAGCGTATTCAGCTTCAAGAACTCTTCTACCGCAAGTCCAAATTCCCGACATTCTGGGAGACGGCGGGACACGACAGGCGCGAGTCTAGGCTGCTCCAAATACGTGCAGAACTGAAGAGGCTGCGAAAGCCATAGGATCGTATGTAGGGCCTCTTACGCAGGCAAGATGCGCAACGACTGACGGGCCTCGATCTGCGTTGCTGGTCCCGTGATGATGAGTGTAATCGGGATTTATCAGCAGCTATCGAGAGGTTTTCTCAATAGACGCCATCAGGGAATAGAATTCTGAATAATCGCGCGCTGGTGCGACGTGGGTTCCCGCGAAAAACATCACATCTAGCAGCCCAGTAGAGTTGCACTCTACAGAGGGCAGATGACCGGTTGGTGGCGATGGATTGGCGGACGCCCCCGCGGGCACATTGACTTGGAAATCCCGTTCGAAGCAAACAAATGGCTCTCCGGCAACGGACAACTCCGACCTTCCAGTAATCGGATTTCCAACGTCGTTCATTTGGTTCTGAACAAAGTCGCTCCAAGCGGCCAGCGTAAACATAGACGGCTTTGGAAGAGATCGGAGCCAGATGGCCTCACCCGTTCGCGCATTCAACAGGTGGGCGTCATCGGACGCTAACTGTTCAACAAACCAATGGCTCGGAACGGCGATGCGATACCCTGCCACGAAGAGTGAATCACCGTGCAAGACGTGCCACGCTACAGACCTGGTGAGGAATTGGTAATCCTGCGGCGCATAATAAGCCATCGTGATCGCTGCCAGCAAAGATAGAAGGGTTACCCGTTTTTTTGTGAAAAGTCCCACGCCCAAAATGCTAAAGCGAATTGCTGGGTTTGACTGGAACGTTTTGCCAAGAATGGCGTAACTGAGGTAATCAGGCATTCCCCTTACTTATGCTCATAACCCTGGCAGGGGGGACATGGGTGAGATGGGGGTATCCGCCAGTCATGCAGCGTCACGACTTTTGAACTACCGATCCCCAGCCCAAGTATTCGATCTGGAACAATCTACTCAGACACAGCATGAATCCCGATAAGCACCCGATTAGATGTTGCGTGATCGGCATTGTGATCAGAACGAGAACTTGAAAATTGTGATCCCTGATTTTGCGTACCGCCGCATTTCCGTAGCTCTTTCCGTTCACAAATTCGGCGAAGTCGTCCGCCCGTTGTTTATCTTTGGTCTCGAATGCGAAATCTACTTCTCGCGCTATGGTGAAAGTGTCGCCCATTGCGTCTTTCTTCCGAAGAAGGTCGGTATCCGCTAGGGCGGTTTGGGTGAGCAGTTCGAACATTGTCATTGAGGCAGGATACCGCCACGCTTGGACGATGAGTGTGATCGAGATGTTTCACCAATTGACAAGACACGGGGTCTAAGATGGGTCTATGAAAGGTGGGAACGCATGATTCATTAATATCGGGAGGACGTATGAACAAACAGCATTGGCCCCTGTTCCTCGGAGCCGTTGGATGGTTCAGCGCGATCTATTGGTTAGCGGAATGTGGCACATTCGTCAGCCCAAATAAGCCGCCTGTGGCTGTTGGGTTGGCCTTCACCATCCCAATTCTTTCCTTCCTGGTGACCGAACGCATCTCGCCTGGCTGGCGCGCTCGTGTAACCTCCGTTCCGCCTGTTCTTCTCATATCGATGCATGGTTGGCGATTCATCGGACTGGGATTCCTCATGGCCAATGTCGAGGGACTGCTGCTGGGAGGGTTTGCATGGCCCGCTGGACTCGGAGACATCATCATGGCGATAACGGCACCTTGGGTTGCTGCTCGGGTGGTGGCAGATGATCAATTCCGCTTCAGCGCCATGTTTCTCCTATGGAACCTGTTCGGCATCG
>DATFQQ010000366.1:0-2259 GCA_035264195.1 Candidatus Sulfotelmatobacter sp.
ATGTAAGAAACGGCCTCACCCGAAACCGAGTATCCGTAGTAGCGGGCCTCACTAATTTCACTGAGCGGGATGCGGCAATGCCAAATCCGCCCTGTCTTATTCCGCAGAAAATCGAAACGATACGCCAACAACGGATTGATCAAGTCCGCTGGGGTGTAGAGCAAGAGTGTGACGCTTTCCGCATGTTCAGCGTGCACCGCGAAGTTGAACGCTTGTTCCTCTTCAATCCAGGTGACGCCAAGCGGCAGTGGGCTGCCTTCGGCCTGCTCCCACGTCGGGCGCCTCACCGATGTAATGGTCGGCATGGTAGGGACCGGATGTAACTGAACCGAAGAGTTCACTTGGCCTTCTTCATGCTCGATGTAATCAACATGCTCTCAAGCCTGAAACCGACAGCATTAGTAACGCGTTAGGGCAGAAAGATCCGATCACCTCCCTTGCACTTTGCATTCCAACTGACAACCAGGTGGCCATCGACCTTACTTCTGCGAGTTTATTCTCGGGCGCAGGATTGGCCGCGCACTTTATCGCTGGGCGAGATGACAGGCATTCGTCACATGCCAATCTTCGCCGATTGATTTAACCATTAACACAAATCCTAGTCCTGCGAAGTCAGAGAGTTGGCTCTGCGCACAAACGGCCATGAGGATGCAGATTCATGCGCGACGGCGCCCAAGGAGCGCCTAAACATAATGGCAACTTCTCCGGTACCGGCAACCATTCCGTCACCTGCACCGGCGGCGCCCAAGGTGGTTGAGCACCCGCCTTCACTTCTCAAACCAGCCTGGCAGAAGTATGGAACGCCGCTGATCGTGGTCCTTCTAGCACTAGCCGTGGTTGTGACGATTACCCGGAACTGGAATGCCTGGGAAGGCGGCCACGTCGAACAAGTGACAGACGACGCTTATGTTCGCGGCGATCTCACGCCGTTAAGCACCAAGATTGCTGGCATCGTCAGGGAGGTAAGTGTCTCCGACTTTCAGGCCGTTCATCGTGGCGACTTGCTTGTTCAGTTGGATGACGATGACTATCGGGCACAGGTAGCTCAGGCCATTGCGGCGGTGGAAGCTGCGAAGGCGGCAATCGAGAACAATCGTCGTCAAAAGCAACTGCAGCAAGCCAAAGTTGACCGCGCGCTAGCTGGAGTGAATCAGGCGGAAGCGGAGATCTCGGCGGCTCAAGCCGGTATTCAAGCCGCGCAGGCCGATATCGACCGTGCTCTTCCAGAGCGCCGTCGGCAGGAAAATCTCATCGCAACTAACTCTACAACTCAGCAGAAAGTAGAACAAGCAACTTCCGCCGAGGAAAGTTCGCGCGCTCAGCTTGTAAACCGTCAAGCCGATTTGGAGCAGGCCAAGGCTGCTCTCTCGAGCAGTCAGTCTGGCGTGGATGCCGAACGCCGTGGGCTTGATGTTCTAGGTTCCCAGCAACTTCAACTCATTGCCGATCTCCACGCAAAAGAGGCGGCACTCACCGTGGCACGGGTGAACCTCGGCTATACGAAGATCGAAGCTCCAGCCGACGGCAGCCTGGGCGAGAGGCAGGTTCGACCTGGACAGCTCGTATCTCCTGGAACCCAAGTCATTCCATTTGTCAGCAGAATTAAGTGGGTGCAGGCCAACTATCGCGAGACACAGCTCACAAATGTCAAGGTCGGCGACCCCGCGGAGATTCGGATAGATGAGTATCCAGGGAAAGTGTTTCGCGGCAAGGTCATCGAGATTGCGCCCGCCAGCGGTTCACAATTCGCGTTGCTGCCACCCGACAATGCCACCGGCAATTACACGAAGGTCGTGCAAAGAATCCCAGTAAAAATTGCGCTCGACGACCCAACTATCGCTACCACACTGCAGCCGGGTCTGTCCGTGATCGCGACCGTGCGCACAAGGCACTGATTGGAACGAACGATGGCTTCATCAGTGACCACACTTCGACCTTCACCCTTCCAAGTCGCGAGAGCCACTGCAGCGGGGTTGCCGAGTGAGATCTCGAAAAGTCCGCTGCTCGGGATTCTGGGTGTAATCATAGGCGCCGGCGTAGTCTCACTCACGGGACGCATGATTTCTCTCGGTCTCGCCGATCTCAAGGGCGGTATGGGATTTGGTTTCGACGACGGCGCGTGGATCAGCAGCGCCTACAACATTGCCCTGATGTTCATTGGGCCGTTTACGGTGTATCTCGGGGCTTTATTCGGACCGCGGCGAATTTTATTGCTTGCAGCGACCTCCTTCACATTGATCTGCCTGCTGGCTCCGTTCA
>DATFQQ010000367.1:0-5933 GCA_035264195.1 Candidatus Sulfotelmatobacter sp.
ACGATCCCGGGCGGGACGACACCGCGCTCGAGAAGGCGATCGCGGTCGCGGTGGCCGACGTCGGCCCCGATTTCCCGGTGACGCCGGCGGCCGAGGGGAGAACTTTCGAGCTTGGCTGACGAACGCCTGCCTACGGCTAAAGTCCCTAAGTAGCAGCTTCACGGATTCGACGCCTCGTTTTCAACCATGGCGGCTTGTCGGTAGCTTGCTGTCCCGCTCCGAGCTTCTTATACCGCTCGCACTCCTGCAGCGTTCCGACCTAGAGACATTTACACACGGTGTTGTCGGCGTAGACATAGTGCCGCATGCCGTCATTGTGCTCACGCAGAAGGAACTTCCCGGCGTCAGCGTCTTGAGCAAAGAGCGTAGCGATTGAAGACAGTCGGTGAACGTATTAAGAATGATAGGGAAGATACGTGTAAATGTGGTAGGCTACCTTCCAATTCGAGCGATGGGTGGGGTCTTTCATCGCGATCCTGGTAGCAGCTTTTCACGAACACTGCTGGTGAGCACCTGCTGCAAGGAAGTCTGTAACCACTCCCTGGAGGTTCTATGCTCAAGCGCGAAGAGTGGCTGTCTCTGGCGCGGAAACTAGATTGGAACTTCTCGTACACGACAGAAGAGAAAGTTTTTCCGGAAGGGATCAGCGGGTCTCCCTGGCTCCCTCACAGTGTGTGGAAAAATTGGGAAGAGTCCTTTAAAACGTCCTATCGGGAATATGTCGAGAATCAACACGACAAGGACATGGCTGTGTATGCGGTCCGCGATGCCGTGGGACGTTTGGAGAACGTTCAAAACCTAGCGACACCGTGGATCAATGGTCTAAAACTCCACGCGGCAACTCTGCCGCTCGCGGAATTCACGGCAACTATAGGCAATCTCCGCAGCGCGCGTTTTGGGCGTGACAGTGCCTGGCGAGCCATGGCTTGCTTCGGTGCCCTGGACGAATTCCGCCACACGCAAATTCCTCTGCTGCTCATGCACGAGCTGGTGCGCTGGAACGCTCAGTTCGACTGGACGCACAAGTTCTATCACACCAACAACTGGGTCGCCATTGCTGCCCGGCATTTCTTTGACGAGCTCACCCTAGGCCAGAATGCGATTGAGTTCCAAATTGCTACCAATGTGGTTTTGGAGACCGGCTTCACCAACCTTCAGTTCGTAGGGTTGGCGTCTCTTGCGCATGAGGCCGGCGACTACATGTTCGAAAAAATGGTGACTAGCATTCAAACCGATGAGGCACGCCACGCCCAGATCGGCCATCCAGTTCTCGCCTTGGTGCTAAAGCATGACCCTGAGTACGCGCAGTATCTAGTGGACAAGTGGTTTTGGCGAAACTGGCATCTTTTCTCGTTCATAACCGGCACAAGCATGGACTACATGACGTCTGGCGAGCAGCGTTCGGCTTCATTCAAAGAGTTTATGGAGGAATGGATCGTCGATCAGTTCTTTCGCATGCTGGACGAATTTGGGCTAAAAAAACCTTGGTACTGGGATATCTTCCTCGATGAACTAGAAGTTTACCATCACATGCTCTACGCGACCGCGTACACGTATCGCTCAACGTTCTGGTTCGATTTTGTTTTGCCTAGCCCTGCTGATCGAAGGTGGTTACGCGAAAAGTATCCGAAGTACTGGGAGGATCTCGATGCGATTTGGGAGCGAATTGGCGAGCATTGGAAGAGTGCCCATTCGAGCATGGATGGCGAAATTCCCGTGCAAGCCGCTGCTTTGCTGGGATTCTGTGATTTGTGCCAGTTACCCTTGAGTGCAGGTTCGCCGCGCAACAACACGGCAAATGTACTGGCGCGCAACGCTAGGAATTACATTTTTTGTTCCGAACCCTGCCGATGGATTTTCTTGCGCGAGCCCGACAGGTATGCAGGCCACCACAACCTTGTTGCCAGAGTGCTATCCGGAGAGGCGCCCGCGGACCTCAAGGCGCTTTCGACTGATTACTTCCAATTAACACCGCAGACATCGGGCAAAGACACGTACGCGGGCCGATACGATTGGCTTTTAACATAGCACTTCTGTAGGGGAGGAGCGATTGCGGTTACCTCTTTACGGTTTCGTTGAGGGTGACACGATTGGCGTACTGATTATGGCCGACGATGGGGAATCAGTTCGATCTCTCGCCAACAAGCTGCGCGCTGCAGTCAGCTTGCGCGTCCGGACGGATGAGGATATGGACGTGCTTTATCGAGGAATGGTACTCGACCCGAGCTTTACTCTGTCTCAGGCGCGTTTTGAGCCTCTCCAGCGATTTGATTTGAGAAGGAAAAATGGCGTTTCAGAAAGTCGCAACACTCGATGAACTCTGGAGCGGAGAGATGATGGCTGTCGAGTGCGGCGGAAAGCAGGTTTTGTTGGTAAACGTGGGCAGAGAGATCCGTGCGTATGAGGACGCCTGTCCTCACTTGCGTACGCGCCTGAGTGAAGGGTCTCTTAGAGATCGCGTGCTCACCTGCCGCACACACGGATGGCAGTTCGATGCCAGCACTGGAGAAGGAATCAATCCACGAACTGCTTACATTCCATCATTTGCTGTTCAGGTAGACGGGGGAAACATCCTGGTAGACCCGACCAAGGTTGAGCCTGACGGGTAAAACATGGCTAAGGATTCATCCACGACTTACGATTACGTTGGCCCGGTATTGCAGGCCGGAGCGCTAACCAATGCCATCATCGCCGCGATTCGAGAACTCAATAGCGACGTTGTCGTGATAAATCGCGGCGCTTACCTGCGAGTGCTTGTGCCCAAAAAATGCTTTGTAACCCGGGAACGCATCGAGAACCACCTTGGACGCCCAGTTCGTCTTCCCGGAGAACTGGAAATGGTGATGTCAGCCTTTAAGGGAACAATCACTCTGACACCAGACCAGGCCACTTGGGAATTTAAACAGCGGGATTAAGAAATCATGGCTCCCCAGAAGACATTCTGGCACCTGCTCCCACATCGGCGAATGCCCAGTGAGTACGAGATCGTAACCTCCAAGCTCCTGTTGCATACGGGAGAGGGATTCACCGGCCGACGTTTCGAGTTGGATGTGCCGCTGCAAGAGTGGTATGAGCAATACCAGCAAGGCTCGCCACTCATTTGTAATGCTTGGGAGAATTTTCGCGATCCCCGGGAGACTACATACACCAAGTACACGCAACTCCAAATGGAAAGAGAGATTTTTGTCGACGCTATTCTTGAGGAGATTGAAGCGACTGGCTACGACCGAAAGTTATCACGGCACTGGATCCACTTGCTTGAGTTCCTGGTCGCGCCATTCCGGTATCCCGGGCATGCTTGCATGATGACCGCTGCTTACATTGGGCAGATGGCGCCTAGCGGCCGTATCGTAATCACTGCCGCATTGCAGGCCGCCGACGAGGTACGACGTGTGGAACGTTTAGCCTATAGAATTCGGCAAATCCAGTTGGCGCATCCGGGATTTGCCTCCAACAGCAAGTCGCTTTGGGAACAGGAGCCACGGTGGCAGCCATTGCGCCAATTTGTGGAGCGGCTTCTGGTTACATACGATTGGGGCGAGTCGTTTGTCGCATTGAACCTCGTCCTTAAGCCCATGATCGATGAATTATTCATGAGGGGCACGAGCGATCTGGCACTCGGCCACAAGGATCATCTACTTGGGCAAATTCTTTACTCCTTGAACGAAGATTGCCAATGGCATAGGGAATGGAGCCGAGCTTTGGTCGAGGTTGCGGTTGATGCTAATCCTTCTAATCGTGACTTGATTGAGAGTTGGATTAACCAGTGGCGCCCAATGGCGATGCGGTCGATAGAAGCGTTAACGCGGTCGTTCGAAGGAGCGCCGCTTGGAGTCGGTGAGATCACGTTTCACGACCTCGAGTCTCAAATTGCTGCCTATAGCGGTGCCTATCTGCGGAGCATGCAGTTACCGTGCAGCAATTGAGGCAGGCAAGATCGGCGAAGGCCCTTGGATGCGGAACTTGTGTGCTCCACGGTTAGGAGAAACAGAATGAACCCATTCGAGCATCAACTTCAGACGATCATCGATACGATTCCGGTACTAGCCTGGTCTGCACGAGCAGATGGCTCGATAGATTTCTTCAACGACCAGTGGGTCATCTACACAGGCTTGCCTGCTGAAAAGGCCTGTGACTGGGGCTGGAAAGTTGCGAAGCATCCCGATGATATACCGCGCATTCTGGACGTTTTTGAAAAAGCCGCCACCTTAGGCCAGCCGTTTGAAGTCGAAGGACGGATTCGACGTCGCGATGGTGTCTTTCGGTGGTTTCTTATTCGCGGCAATCCCTTCCGCGACCCTACCGGGACAATCGTTCGCTGGTATGGAACGGATATAGATATTGAAGATCGGAAGCGAGCTGAGGAGGCATTACGCGAAAGCGGAGAGAGCTTTCGCTTGCTCATCAACAATATACCTGGTGGGGCGTGCAGCGAGACACCGGATGGCAAGCCGGATTTCCTCAACCAACATCTTTTGGATTATCTCGGTGTAATTCCCGAGGATGTATCAGACTGGAATATCACAAAGTCGATCTACCCGAACGATATTCCAGGCGTTACTACAACCATTCAACGGTCGATCGCGACCGGCCAGGGCGCAGAGTATCAGGTCAGGTTGCGCCGCTCAGACGGCGTCTATCGTTGGTTCGAAGTACGGCGCGTGCCGCTCAGAGATACGGCGAACCAAATCGTACGCTGGTATGTACTATTTGTCGATATTGACGACCGCAAACGCGCCGGCGAAAGAGTTGAAAGAGAGAACATCTCGCTTCGGGAGCAAATCGACAAAGCGATGATGTTCGAAGAAATCATTGGTGAAAGCCCTGCCTTGAAGGCCGCAGTGTCCGCCATGTCCCGTGTGGCGCCGACAGATTCCACCGTGATGCTTCTTGGTGAAACAGGTACTGGAAAGGAACTGTTCGCGCGAGCGATACACAAGCATTCTGGGCGGTCCGGAAGGGCGTTTGTGAGTATCAACTGCGCGGCCGTACCCCAAGCGTTGATTGCCTCAGAGTTGTTTGGTCATGAGAAAGGGGCATTCACCGGGGCGCAACAGCGCCGGCTCGGTCGTTTTGAACTAGCGGACAGTGGGACCCTATTCCTCGATGAGGTTGGCGAACTTCCAACCGATACGCAAATTGCGCTATTGCGTGTTGTTCAAGAGCAGGAATTCGAACGAGTGGGTGGCACCCAGCCGATTAAAGTTGATGTCCGCGTTATTACCGCAACAAATCGCGATTTGATGGCTGCCGTAGATGCTGGCACGTTCCGTGAAGATCTGTTTTATCGGCTGAATGTCTTTCCAATCGAGATTCCCCCTTTACGTCAGAGAGAAGCGGACATTCCGGTGCTTGTTGAGTATTTCATAGATCGGTACGCTCGCAAGGTGGGCAAGAAAATATCAGGGATCGATAAAAGAAGCATGGATCTGCTGAGAAACTACTCCTGGCCTGGGAACATAAGAGAACTCCAGAACATAATTGAGCGGGCAGTCATTATCAGTGAATCACCCGTTTTGTCTATAGAGAAGAGTTGGCTTTCGCGACCCTCGGCTGTGTCAGGACAAAGCAAACAACCAGATCCGTTCAAGAGAATTTCAGCTCACGAGGAAAGAGAGCTGATTGAAGCGGCGTTACGTGAAAGTCAAGGCCGGGTTTATGGACCTTCAGGCGCGGCTGCACGACTCGGTATACCTCGTTCCACACTGGAGTCCAAAATCCGATCCCTGAAGATCAATAAGAATCGATTCAAAGAGGAAGCACCTATCGTAAAGGCCGTATAGCATCACCAACTAAGATTGCGTCTGCATCCAGCGGAGTTCTTATCAAAAGTCGCAAAGATGCCGATTACCTGCAGGCACTTTCCTCGAGGAACAAACGTACGTAAATCGCAGATGAAGACACCGGAAGATCAACCCACAAACGATCTAAAT
>DATFQQ010000368.1:0-3465 GCA_035264195.1 Candidatus Sulfotelmatobacter sp.
AACAATGAAAACGATCAGCGCTTTTTGGTAAGGCGACTCCGCCGCCGACTCGCTGGAGTGGCGAAAAAGGACAATTCCGGGTTGGCTCTCGCGCTTATCCCTGCGATCGTCGGCTTCATCCTGATCCGTCAGAAGTGCGAGAGAGGAGTCTTCGGTCTCCCAAGGCAGCCATGAGGAATCGTATTCGTAGCGTTCGTCTTGCGCCCCTTGTTGGATGGCTTCTACAAGCCGATCGAACAAAAGTGAGAAATGCGTGTGCAGCGGATCCGGAAGAGTCGCAATGACAAAGTTGGTCTGAAACTTAACGTCGAGTGGAGTGGGAGAAGCCTTGTCTGTATAGCATCCGGGGGGCCCGGTGATCTTCTCGTGCAGAAAGAAGTGTTCGAGCAGTGGGATTGAGTCGGAGCAGTGAGGTAAAACTCCGCTTTCCGGCGCGCCTTTCTTGGGAGCTTTCGTCGTGACGACGGACTGCCCTCCGAGACGCTCGGTGGAACTTGTCGCGGGTTTGTTGCCAGGCTGTGAGGAAATTCCCACGGCTGCGACGATGGCCACGGCCGCTGCGGTTCCCCATGCCAATTCTTGTTTCATGGCGCAATCTCATTCCGGGGGGAAGGGATAACGCACAAACGCAGTACTCGATGAGGGCAATATCTAACACTCCCCACTATGAAGGATCAAGCGTGGCACATAATGTTCGGGAATCGTAACGTGGTTTTCCCCTGATCGGCTCCAGCGTCTGCCCAGACCTTGGATGTGGCGCGCGCAAAACTTCGCCTACTGGGATAGTGATCAATCTCCCAAAAACATTACTTGTTGACAGCAGTGCCCACCCGTCCTATCCTCATCAGTCCGGCTTTCATACTGGACAACCGTAGTCTCATGCAGAGTGGCTGAGGGTAACGGGCCCGCAGAAGCCACGACAACCGGATCAGGAAACAGCCTGATCATATGGTGCCAATTCCCGCCCGGTTCGCGGGGGACATGAGATCTAGGGTGAATGCGCCTCATCCCCTCAATCCCGGATGAGGCATTCGTGTTCTTAGGGCGCGCAAAACCGAACGCAGCTGCTGGAGAAAGTCATGAATCCTCGCATTTATTTTGATCATTCGGCCACGACACCGCTAGATCCGCAGGTGCTGGGGGCGATGGGGCCGTACCTCGGGGGAACGTTTGGGAATCCGTCGAGCTTGCACCACGAAGGGCGCGCCGCTCGGGCTGCGGTCGAAAAAGCGCGAGCGCAGGTTGCGGAACTGATTGCTGCTGAGCCAGAAGAGATCATCTTCACTGCGAGTGGAACCGAAGCAGACAACCTGGCATTGATCGGCGCCGTGCGAGCGAGTGGCAAGCCCGGACATCTTGTCACGAGTGCAATTGAGCACGCAGCGATTCTTGAGACCTGCAAGTTTCTTGCGAGCAACGGAACCAGGATCACCCACCTGGCGGTAGATGCGGATGGGATCGTTCGGACTGAGAGTCTTCTGCGGACCCTGCAATCGAATGTGACGATCGTCTCGATCATGGCGGCAAACAACGTCGTGGGAACGCTGCAGCCGATCGAGGAACTCGCACACCTGACGAAGTTGCATGATGTGTTGTTCCACACAGATGCTGTGCAGGCTGGCGGCAAGATTCCGCTGGATGTGAAGCAGTTGAATGTCGATCTGCTATCCCTGTCAGCGCACAAGCTCCACGGGCCGAAGGGTATTGGCGCACTTTATGTCCGCAAGGATGTGAAGCTTTCGCCGATTGTATTTGGAGGTGGGCAGGAGCGCGGGCTGCGATCCGCGACAGAGAACGTCGCGGGCATCGTCGGGTTTGGTATGGCGGCCGAGATTGCGCGACAGGAACTGGAAGAAGAAGCGTCGCGACTGGCACAATTTCGGGAGCAGATCGCGACTGAAATTCTGGGTGTGTTTCCAGGTGCGTATTTGTTCGGGCATGCGACCGAGCGTCTACCGGGACACCTGAGCTTCGGGTTCCGGGGACAGGAAAGGGAAGTAGGCAGGCTGCTCTCGGCGCTCGACCAAGCGGGCATCGCGGTTTCCGCGGGTAGCGCGTGCAGCGCGCATCATGCGGGCGCCCCGTCAAGTGTGCTGCTTGCAATGGGCTACGATGAAGGGGCTGCTCGGGGATTGATCCGCGTCAGCCTCGGAAGATTTAACACGCAGGCTGAGGTTGATCTATTCTTGCGGGCTCTGCGGTCGGTGGTCTTGACGCTTCAACGGGAATCGTCGCGTCACGAGGCAGCCGCCGAAGTTGTATTGGCCTGAATTAACTTTCCTGCAGGATTCCATGAGTAACAGTGACTCACACCGCCGTATAGTCGGTTACTACGGCAATTCCGATGAAGACTCCCGTCTGCGGATGGGCTGGTTTCGCCTGGAACACGCGCGCACGCAGGAACTGATTCTGCGTCATTTGCCACCGGCATCTGCAACGGTCATCGATGCTGGGGGCGGTTCTGGTGCTTATGCGTGCTGGCTTGCGGAGCTCGGCTACCAGGTTCATCTGATCGATGTCGTGGCGAAACATGTCGAGCAAGCACGAGCCGCATCGGCTCGTCAGCCAGAGCATCCGCTAGCGTCGGCAGAGGTCGGCGATGCGAGGCGGTTGGCGCACCCGGATGCCTCAGCCGATATCGTGCTATTGCTTGGACCGCTCTATCATCTGGTCGAAAAAGAGGATCGGCTTGCGTGTTTGCGCGAGGCGCACCGCGTTTTGCGGCCGGGAGGTCTGGTGTGGGGCGCCGGGATCAGTCACTTCGCTTCCTTGCTGGATTCGCTGACACAGGGATTCTTTGATGATCCCAAGTTCGGTCCAATTGTGGACCGCGACCTGGAAGACAGTCAGCATCGCAATCCGACTGACAACCCGTTGTATTTCACGGACGCATATTTTCACCGTCCGGGAGAGATGTCGCGCGAGCTGCTTGCAGCGGGATTTCAGGTGGTCGAGATTGTGGCGATCGAGGGTCCGGGTTGGCTGGCGCGCGACTTCGACCGGCTGTGGAACGATCCCCTTCAACGCGAGCGATTACTCAACGCCGTCCGCAAGGTCGAGCGCGAGCCAAGCATTCTCGGAGCGGCAGCGCACATTATGGCGATTGGGCGGAAGCGGTAGTAAGGTCAAAAAAGAAGGGCAGCCAGGTCCGCTGCCCTTTTTCTTCTCTCTCACTTCGTCAGCAGACTCTGGGCCTTGGGGGACAGGTAGGCGATCCAGGTACCGACATTAAACTTCGCATCGGTCCACATTCCGACCATGGCAGAGCCATCCCCGGAGATGGCGAAAACACTGGTCAGAGTAACTCCCTGCGGAATGTCCGCCCCGGCGCGCACGAGAATCTTCTGCAGAGGCTGGATGCCGATCTTCTGCGTCCAGAGGAATGGCTTACTTGTCCAAAAGAAGGGGTTGATGCTTGAACCAATCACCAAGCCTTTGTCTGAAAGCCCGAACGCCACGCTCTGG
>DATFQQ010000369.1:0-66927 GCA_035264195.1 Candidatus Sulfotelmatobacter sp.
CACCTGCTCGGCGACGTACCTTCGCCCACGATGATGGGCTGGGTCGCCGATCGCCGCTCGCTGCAGATCGCGTTCATCCTGCCAATTATCGCCATGGGCATCTCTTCGGCGATACTGTTCTATGGGATGAAATTCGCGCCGACCATGGCATTGGATTCGCACGCGGACCTGGCAACAGCAGGGAAGACGTAATCAGGAATGACTTATTTTTGGTGGATTGCGGGAATCATTCTGGCGCTCGCCTGGTTCTCCCGCATCGTGGACGCCGCCTTGGGCATGCCTTCTGTGGCGGATGTTTCCCGTCCTGAGTGGAACCGGAGTCCCGTCTCATCTGTCGGCAATCCACGTGTTTCCATCATCGTTCCTGCCCGTAATGAAGAAGCGGAGATCGAGAACTGCCTGCGCTCACTGCTTGCGCTCGACTACGACAACTACGAAGTGATCGCAGTGAATGACCGCTCGACTGATCGGACGGGCGAGATTATGGAGCGGATTCAAAGTCAGAAATCCCAACCTTCGAAAACCGCGACGGGTGGCGCAGCCGAGTTACGGGTAATTCGTCACGCCGAACTTCCGCCGGGATGGCTTGGCAAGACTCACGCCATGTGGACGGCAGCGAACCAAGCCACGGGAGATTGGCTGCTGTTCACCGATGCGGATGTCATCTTCAAGCCTGATTCACTCCGGCGGGCTCTTGCGTACGCCGAGGCTGAGCCTGCCGATCACGTGGTTCTCTTTCCACGGATGATTATGAAGCGCCCGGGCGAGTACATGATGATCGCGTTTTTCCAGACGATGTTCATGTTCGGACATCGGCCTTGGAAAGTCGCGGACCCGAGCACGGACGATCACATGGGCGTGGGCGCGTTCAATCTGGTACGGCGTAAGGTCTACAAAGCAGTCGGAACCTATCAGGCCTTGCGCATGGAAGTGCTCGATGACATGAAGCTGGGCAAGGTCGTAAAGAACGCCGGCTTCGCGCAGCGCAATGTGTTTGGCGGCGATCTGATCTCGATCCGGTGGGGACACGGGGCCTTCGGAATCCTCAACAATCTCACGAAGAATTTCTTCGCCGTCCTCTCGTTTCAGTCCTGGCGCACGCTGATCTCTGCATTCGGCCTCGTCTTCATCAATCTCGGTCCGTTCTTCGGACTCTGGCTGGCGCATGGCTGGGAGCGCTTGCCGTTCGCTATCGCGCTCGTGTCTCTGTTCTTCATCTATGTAGGCATGTCGTGGCGATCGGCCGTACCGCCTTATTACTTCTTCCTGCATCCCATCAGCTCGGCGATGTTCACCTATACGCTGCTAAAGTCAATGTTTGTCACGCTGTGGAATGACGGCATCGTATGGCGTGGCACGAAGTATCCGCTGGAGGAACTGAGGAAGGGAATGGTGTGAATCAGAGCCCCATAGGATCTACTTCCTTCTGAGTCCAGCCCTACTACGGCTCTTCGCCTTCCACATCGTAGCCGTAGATCGCGGTCGGGTTCGGTTTGCTTCGGGGCGCTTTCCTCGGTTTCTTCGACGGATACAGCCTTCCCGCGCTGAAGTGGCCGCGATTCTCCACGTCGTAGCTCTTTGGCAGGGGCGGGATCATCGCCGCTCCGCCGCGGATCTGGCTGATGCGGCTCAGTATGATCTCCGGCCGTCCTTCATAGAGTTTGACGTTCCCCACGATCTCGATCGTTCGTCCCGCCAGCCGACGCACGTCGCCAACGTCTTTCAGATCGTGGGAGAAGACGACTACCACGAACGGACACGCGGCTTGATCTTCGCAGAAGTCGAGGAAGTGCACTCCGCTCTCACCAACTTTCACGCGGAGCACCTTTCCGGTGATGCATTTTGTTTCGTCGACGTGATCTCCGGCTTCTTGAAAGGGAACGCAATCAGAGGCGGTGAGGAACGGTGCGGCGTAGATTATGAACATCGCGACTATCAGCCCGGGCCGACCCGGCAGTCGAAGTCGCGCTGATGGACTTCGTCCAGCTGGACGGACGAATGCGTCCGTCCCCACACGAGCAGGGGTGGTCTCCGCATTTTGCTTTGGCATAGTTTGATTCTAGAAACGGAGGGGCCACGTCGTCTGTGATGCAGAGGGGAAAATTCGCGGGAAGTTCCAGAATGAAACTGGCGCCGAGCGGCACGCACGAAGACTTTCAATCACTCAATCGCCAGATCGCTCAATCGTCAATCCGTGCGGCCCCCACTTCCCGCCGACATCGCGAGAAATGGGGCACCAGAATCGCATCACGAGGAGGAGCGTTACTTGAACGACTTCACGGCTGCGGCTTCGTCGTCTTTCACGTCGAATACGGTATAGAGCTTGGTGATTTGCAGCAGATCGTTGACTTTCTTGGTGAGCTTGAGCAGCTTCAGTTCGCCGCCCTGGTTCTTGGTGGTGGTGAAGGCGCTAACCAGTTCGCCGATACCTGAGCTGTCGATGTAATTCACATCCGCCAGGTTGAGCACAATCTTCTTATTGCCCTTGCTCAGCAGGTCGCGCACCGTGTCGCGAAGGATGACGCTGCCTTCGCCGAGCGTGATGCGCCCGCTGCAATCCACAATGGTGACTCCATCCACCTGCCGACTACCGACTTTCATTGTCACTGGGAAGCCTCCTTGGCGCCATCGGTTGTTCCGTGGACGCGCTTAATCAGTTTGAGTTCGGTGCCCGCAGAGGACGGGCGAATCTCCACCACGTCCATAAACGAGCGCATTAAAAAAATTCCACGCCCAGAAGTCTTGAGCAGATTTTCCGGCGCTAAAGGGTTGGGGATCTTGCTCAGATCCATTCCTTTGCCCTGGTCGCGAATGGTGATCACCAGTTCCTCACCAATGCGTTCAAAAGCCAGAGTAACTTTCTTATCGGCGGCATAGGCGTTCCCGTGTAATACCGCGTTGACCGCGCCTTCGCGCACCGCCATGGAAATCTGCATGACTTCGTCTTCTCCAAAACCGAGTTCGGTGGCAATGCGGGTGGCCTTCTCCTCGGCGTTATCGATCGTCTCCAGCGAGGAGTCAAGCGTATAAGAGACCCGTTGCTCGGTCATAGTCATGAACGAAGTGAGTACGAGTATACGGCCTGGAGGGCCAAAAATGCAGGGAACCCGTCCGTGGGCACTCGCCAGAAATGAGATTCCCGGCGAATGCGGTAGTTTGCCTGTTCACAAACAGAATTGTCAACGAAGACAGGAACTTTTCCGCCTTACCATATGAAAACGGACGCCACTGTTGTCCAGAGTTCTAACGGCGTGCAATAAACTGCGAACGCGGGCCCGGCATGCAACCTCGCCGCTATAATCAAGGCCTCGTGACCCAAACGTTAACGCTGAGAGATCGCCTCAGGAGAATCTTCCTCACAATCGTCCTCTTTCTTGTGGCGACGACGCTGCTCGCTTTCGGCGTGGATTTTGCGGCATTCCGCCTGCGCCTTGCTACGAATCGGAATCCATACGGTTCGGTTGTGGTCACCCGCTACTATGCGGTAGCGCAGAAAAATGGCAAGACGCAGTTCATCTTCGATCCTCCAGCACCTGAAGCTTGTGTTCGCGCTCTCTTTCCCCACTCCGGCGTGTTGCCGTGCTGGTATCTGAGCCGGCATCCGGAGCGGCGAACGGATATCTGACTTTGGCTATCACGAATAACTTGTTATTCGAGCGCCGCAGGCGGGAGGAATCTGCTGACCTGAGCAGCGTCGACACTGCCGGCAAAGCAGATTCCTCGTTGCTCGGAATGACAAGATTCGTCCCGAGCTTCCCGAGATCGGCTAAAATGTTGCCGCGATCATCACTACAACCTTTCGAGGAGACCATGGGGCCTAGACCGATCCGGAGTGGATTTTCCTTTGTATTCGTATTGATCCTGGCAGGAACGGTACTGGCCGCAAACGCAAGCCGTCCAGATCCGCGCCTTGATAAGTCCTACCGCTTCCAGCAAGGTGGCTGGACCTACGTTCACATGGAAGGCTCGCCTGCTGCCATTGGATACCAGCACGGATACATCCTCGCCGCCGAAATCCAGGATGCGTTCGAAGCGATTAAGCTCTTCGATACGCACCAGTCGCAACACGATTGGGAATTCTTCCGCACTACCGCTCGTCAAATGCTCTGGCCACACATCGATGCCGAGTATCAGCAAGAGCTGCAGGGCATCGCCGACGGCGTCAAGGCACACGGCGTCGATCTAGACGTCTGGGACATCGTCGCTCTTAACGCGTTCGAAGAAGTTCCCGACTACTACCTGCCGTGGCTGGCCAAGCAGAACAAATCCGCCAAGAACGATAAGCTCAAGGCGCCCGGCAACTGCAGCGCCTTCATCGCCACGGGCGGCATGACCAAAGATCACCAGATCGTGATCGCCCACAACAACTGGACGAGCTATCTCGCCGGCGAACGCTGGGTCGTCATCTTCGATATTCAGCCCGAACACGGCAATCGCATTTTGATGGACGGCTTTCCGGGAGTGATCGTCAGCGACGACGACTTCGGCGTGAACTCGGCAGGCATGATGGTTACCGAAACCACTATCACTCAGTTTGAAGGATGGGATCCGAATGGCAAGCCAGAATTCATCCGCGCCCGCAAGGCGCTGCAATATGCCAACAGCATCGACGACTACGTGCGCATTATTAAAGAAGGGAACAACGGTGGGTACGCCAACGATTGGCTGATCGGCGACCGCAAGACGGGCGAAATCGCATACTTAGAGCTAGGGTTGAAGAATACCCCGCTCTGGCGCACAAAAGACGGATACTTCGTCAGCGCCAACTTCGCCCGCGACCCGAAGGTGATCAAGGAAGAAACGACATTCGATCCGAATGACGCATCATCCTCTCCAAACGCCAGACATACTCGTTGGGAAGAACTGATGAAGCAGGCAAAAGGGAAAATCGACGTGCAGATGGCGCAGCAGTTTCTCTCTGATCATGTCGATTCATTCGAGAAAAAAGATCAACCCAACGAGCGCGGACTGTGCGGCCACGTGGATACCTCCTCACGAGGCATAAAAGAATGGGCGTGGGATCCGTACAACCCCGGTGGAGCAGTGCAAGGCAAAGCGACCGACAGCTCGATGGCAGCGAAGATGAGCTTCGTGGCGCGCGCCGGACATCCCTGTGGAGCAGACTTCCTCGCCGAACCTTTCCTCGAGCGTCACCCGGAGTTTTCCTGGCAGAAGCCTCTGCTGCGCGATATGAAGGCCGGTCCGTGGACGATGTTCACCTCAGGGCAGAAAGAGCAGTAGCAGCGTCGTGAAAAAGCCGACCGTCCGCGTCACGAAGTGGCTTGCCGATATTCCAGTGGAGGCCACGTGCACGTTTTGTCCCAGCGTGTCTTTCCGCGCACAAGGGTCGACCCACCGGCCCAAGCGCGAGGAATATCAGAGATCTCTGCAGTCGCAGTTTGACGAACATTGCAAACACGCTCACCCAGAAGTTATGCGGAATTTGGTCTCGTAGAGACCGAGCAAACCTCGAAATCCAGCCAAGAAAAAGGGCGACAGCAGGCGGAGCACCGCTGTCGCCAGGGGAAGGGCTTACACATGTCTCACGGAGGCGTCGGGCCGTTCTGATCTTCATACGCTGCCGTGTTTTCGTCTGCTGGCATAAGCTTGGAAGTCGTCATCTACGCAAGGCCCTATTTCACCGTCACGGTCACGACTTGTTGCGTGGTATCTCCTCCTGAATCTTGCGCTCTTACCTTCAGGCTGTGGTTTCCACTGGAGGCCGGAATAGTCGTGTTGATCTTGCCGACTGCGCCGGCGTGGTATACCTCGACGCTGTCGAGATAGATCCACCATTTCGGTATCCACTCCCATTCGGGACCTTCCCGTTCGCTTGGACGTTAATTTGCGCACTAACAGTCTCTTCCTGAGTTGGTGCCGAGACGATAACCATGAGAGTTTTGACGGTCACGTAGATCGTCTGGTCGCCATAGGCTCCTGAGGTATCCCACGCTCGAACCACGATCGTGTGCTTCCCGACAACCATATTCAGGTTTGTGTTGATGCTACTAACGGCGCCCGCGTTATAGACGCCGATGCCATCGACGTAAACCCACCAACCGCTGATCTTCTGTCCGCTGGATGGTGTCGCCGACGCCTTCAGGTTCGTCGGAGACAAAACCGTCGAGTTATTGGTCGGCGTCGAGACTTTCACAGTTGGCTTGCTGGTATTGACTGTGATGTTTATTGTCTGATCGCCATAGGCTCCAGAAGTGTCCCAGGCACGGACAATGACGGTGTGCTTTCCCGCAGTCATATTGACGTTGGTTTTGATCGACGTCACGGCTCCGGTCGAATAGACATTTACACTGTCAACGTAAACTACCCATCCTGAAATAGTGTGACCGACGCTGGGAGTAGCCGACGCCTGGACCAGTACTGGCGAACCCACCGAAGAGTTGTTTACCGGCGAAGTCACGGTTACCTGAGGCTTGCTGTCGTTCTTCTCAAAGAAGTCAGACATATCGGCCGCCGTCGCCGATGCCCCGGGGTAGTGCTTGATTCCGAGAGCGTCCAGCATCGTCCGCAACGAATTCTCATGGTGATAAAGCGCCGAAGACACGGTATGCGGCATCACTTTCGGGCCGATCAACGCAGTGTAGACAGACGCCCCACAACCTCCATTGGTGCCGCCCCCACACTCGTCGAAAGTCACAAGCAGCAATCCTGAGCCGCCGGCTTGAAAGTCGGAAATTCCCAGGATCGGTCCGACAGTTGAACTCAGAAACTGGTCAGCAGCCGCCAGTTTCTGAGCCGTACTGCAACTCAACATTCCCACGGGACAATCGTGCGCGTCGTGATTCCCATCCGGCACGATGATCATGAAGCGGGGTAGGGCTCCTTTGTTCAGGTCGGTAGTCAGTTGCGAGAGGTCGACGATCTTCGACGCCGATCCGCCGACATTGTTGAGAATGTCGCTGTACCAGGTCGCTCCGTTGTGGCGCCGGTAATAGGATGTCCCGTTCCTGTTGTCAGGCGTGGTTGGAGTTCCACCCGCTGCCGCATACGACTGTGCGTAAACCTTCCAAGAAATTCCGGCATTATTCAGTTCGCGGAAGATATTGTCGTCGGTGATTGGATCGGTTTGGGTCGTGTTTGGATAGTAGCAATCGTTTCCGTTGCAATTGAAATCATGCGTGCCCGGCGGCAGAGCGCAGTTCGCGGCGGAGTGGCAACTGCCGGAAGCGAGCCACAGATAGTCGAGAAGGGAACCGCCGTTATCAGACTTGTAGTTGGTGGCGTAGCCATAGGTGTTGCCCTGTCCAACAAGCCAGGGCATATTCGCGATCACATCGTCATAGCTGGAGTTTTCGTCGATCACAAGCACCACGTGCTGGGACACGGGTACCTGCGCATAGGCGGCTGCCGCAATGCATAGGAGTGCCGCGGCGGCGAGCACACTTCGCCCTACCTTGTGCAAAGTCATAAAACGCCTCAGTGATTTGGTTTTCGAGCACTTGCTCCGTCGTGCATCGACACAAATGCACAACGGTCGTTCAGGATAGGTATTTCTTTGAGCGGATGGCGGGAGTGTAGCCGAGTTCTGTTACAAACGCGACAAGAAAAATTAACAGGTGGGGATAAACCGAGTTACGGAGGTAATTCGGTCTGGCTGGATGGGGCCAAACTCGCTGCTTCCTGCACGCAAGGACTAAGGCTACTCAGTAAGTGAACAGCTGCAATCCGCTGGGACAACATGTGCTAGCAGAAAGTTGGCAACGCGCTTGTATGCGTCAATCTGATTTTCCACACGCGCGAACCCGTGCCCTTCGTTCTCGTAGACCTTGGAATCAACCGTGCCGCCGCGTTTCTTGATCGCGTCGACGACTTGCTGGGTTTCCGACTTAGGACAACGCGGATCATGTCCTCCGGCCAGCAGCAGTAGCGGAGCTTTGATCTGGTCGATGTAGTTGATCGGCGAGCGCTCCTCGTAAAGCGCCTTGTTCTTCACGGGATCGCCCATGGTCGCCAGATCTGATTGCTGCAGCACCGGATCTTCATTTTCGATCTCGGTAAACCAATTCACGAACGGAACGATCGGAACTCCAGCCGCCCAAATCTCCGGAGCCTTGGTCACAGCCATCATGCTGAGATATCCGCCGTAGCTGCCGCCCATCACAGCAATCTTCTTTGGATCGAGATGCCCGGTCTGCTTGATCCAGTCGACCCCGGCCAGAACATCCTGCAGATCGCCGCCGCCCATGTCGAACAGATTCGCCTGCTGGAACTCCTTTCCGTAGCCCGTGGATCCGCGATAGTTGGGCGCAAGCACCATGTATCCCTGATTCACCGCAAACTGCACGAACCGGTTGAACGAGTTCATGGTCTGCGAAGTCGGTCCGCCGTGGATGTAAACGATCGCAGCATTCTGGCCATTGCGCTGCATGTTGAACGGCACGTAAAGAAACGCAGAGATGGTCCATTTGCCGTCGCGGCTGGGGTAGTGCACCAGGTACGGCTCAACCATGTCTTCCGAGCGAATACCCCCCACAAGCGAATGCGTAAGTTGCTGGGACTTTCCGGACGCTAGGTGATAGACCCATAGATCGCCAGGTGCCGTAGGACCGTTGTGGTAATAAAGCATCCGCGAACCGTCGGCGCTAAACGCGGTGGGCCCACCCGCAGGCTCGTTCACACCTTTGGGAATTGCGAGAGCAGTGGATTTTCCGGTCGCGAGGTCGTAGAGGTAGATATCTTCGTTGCCGTCAACATTGGCGCTGAAAGTGACGTGCTTACCGTCGGGAGAGAACTCGTGGCCGCGAATCTCCCATTTGTCGTTTGTCAGCCATGAGGTCCTCTTCGAGGCCACATCGATCAGTCCCACGTTTTCGTAGCCGTTGACAGCGTTTGATGTGACCAGCACCCTCTTACCGTCTGGCGAGATATCGTTCGCGAAATACAACTGCTCACCTTCATGGGAGGTCAGCAGCGTGCTTGTCCCGGTCGCTACATCCGCAATCAAGACGTTTGAATCCGTCCCCTTGGCCTGCTCCTGCGTATAGACGATATACTTCCCATCCTTCGACCAGATCGGATTCACATTCCGTTTGTCCTGCGGTGTGTTTGTCGTGAGATGCTTCACCTCGCGCATGATCATGTCGTATACGTCGATCTCAATCGCCGCCGACGTCTTCGCCTTCACCTCGTAGGCCAGATAGCGCCCGTCTGGGGACCATGCCGGATTCAATTCCGCGATCTCGCGCGTCTGCGTCAGGTTCACAACCTTGCCGGTCTTAGGCGAGACGAGAAAAATATCCCACTGCTCATCGCCGTCATAGTCCGACTGATAGGCGATCCACTTACCATCTGGAGACCACGTCGGCGCCGTCTGGCGCTGATCACTGACCGTCAACTGAGTAGGGAAGCCGCCCTCGGTTGGAACCACCCAGAGGTTGTTCCGCCCGCTCATGTTCGAGATGAACGCGACACTCTTCGCATCCGGAGACCAAGTCGGGCGCCCGATCTGCCGCGTCATATAAAGCTTCTCGATCGTCAGCGAACGCGGCTCAACCTGCGCGTTGGGTTTCGATGAGATCTTCTTCGGATCGGTAATCGCCGGCGGCGCAGGCAATGTCTGGGCAGCGACAGAGGCGGTAATGATGCTCATAAAGGTGACGATAGCAAAGAGAATGGACAGACGCATGGCGTGAAATGACAATCTGATGTAGAAAGAAAAGTCTAGCAGAGCGGTTCCGTCCCTGCTCGCAGAGGAAGCAGTAATAGCTGCGTTCAAGCAACTAAGATCGAGATCTCCTCAGCCGACTCGGCGGAAGTTGCTCTGCGATCTCTGCGGTTCAATGCTTTGTACCGCCGAGTTCGCCAAGAAAGGCCGCGGAGAGCGCAGAGAGCCTGCGGTGAGGAGCGGTTTTTCTTCGTGAACTCTGCGAGACATAGGCGTTTTCCGCCTGAAGTTGTTTGCCGTAGACTTCCATTTAACTCAGAAATGGGACACTGCCCAACAAACACATGTCAATAAATCGTTCGATCGCCCGAGTCCTCGCCGCTTTCTCGATTGCCCTATCTTTCTGCTGCCTTGCTTCAGGGCAATCCGAACGGCAAGCGCCTCATCACTTCGGAATCCAAGCGACCAATTTGTCCTAGACGGCAAGCCCTTCCAGATCATCTCCGGCGAGATGCACTATGCTCGCATCCCACGCGAACTCTAGGAGGGAAGAGTCTAAGCGTCCGCGGACTGTGCGAACCGATCCTGGATGAACTGGGGAGGGAGTGAGTGGGGCGTTTCGAGCCGAATTCGAATGACTCTGGTGTTCAATCCTGACGGGTCATTCGTCCCGGCAGGGACAACTGACAATAGCCCGGCGTTTCCAACGCCGGGAAGCCGGTGCAATAAGACACGCGTCCGTAAGGAACGCCTGAACCTCAGCAACTATCCCGTCGCCCCCTTGTGCATCTCCACCGTGCTCCACGTCTTATCCCCGGCATGGCAAATACTCTCCAACGGACACTCCACGCAATTCGGCTTGCGCGCAAAACACAACTTTCTTCCATGCCATATGACCTGATGTGAAAACAAAATCCACCGATCCTGCGGAATGATCTTCATCAAATCCTGCTCGATTTTCTGCGGATCACTTTCCTTGGTCAGCTCCAACCGCCGCGAAATCCGATGGACGTGCGTATCGACCACAACTCCGACTGCTTTTTTGAACCAACTCCCGAGCACAACGTTCGCCGTCTTCCGCGCCACACCCGGCAGGGTTAGCAGCTTCTCCATATCATCAGGGACCTGTCCGCCGAACTCCGCCACGAGTTTCTTTGCCGCCCCGACCACGGACTTCGATTTATTTCGGAAGAACCCGGTCGACCGTACATCTGGCTCAAGCTGCTCAGGAGTGAGCGCAGCAAAGGCCTCCACGGTCGGATATTTCTGGAACAACACCGGCGTCACACGATTCACATTCACATCGGTCGACTGCGCCGAGAGAATCGTCGCTACCAGCAACTCCCACGCGCTCTTATGGGTGAGCGCACAGGTCACCTCAGGGTAAAGCTCATTCAGCCGCTCCAGGATTTCCGCAACGCGCTCCGGAGCGATCGGGTTGTAACCCTTGGCGGATTTTGCAGGCTTCGCCGGTTTCGATGGAGCGACCGCCTTCGCCCTTACCGGTACGGCTTTCGCTCGGCTCGGTTGCTTCTGGCTCGGTTTCGCGGACATGAGTGTCCGCGCCACACTGACTTTGTCTTGGCGCCCTGTGCGAGCTGGCTGACGGGGAACAACTCCGCGCGGCATGCAATTCCTTTCTGCAACTCGAAGATGCCGCTCATCATAGCAACCGGACGATTGTGATGGCTATCGCTGTCCAGTTCCTCGGGTTTTTGTCATTCCGAGCGGCGAAGCGGCGAGGAATCTGCTGTTCGCTGGCAGCGTCGACGGTGCAGAGAAGAAGCAGATTCTTCACTTCGGAATGACAACACTTGGCCTCGTATCACGGTGAGCTTCGTATCAGGGTATCGCTTCAGCGATACCGCAATGCTGCTTCGTTTTGCAAGGCTTTAGCCGCTGCCCGAGAAGGCCAGCGAATCGTAAATCCCTGTCCCTCGGTAACCTCTCTGGGAATTGACGCCCCCACCCGCTCCCAGTAGTCTGGAGCTACTCCAAAACACTCAGGACGAACGACTGTGGCCGTCAACTCAATCCAGCTCGGACAAGTTTGGCGCAGTGACGCCGATGGCCAGGATTACCTGGTCACCAAGGTCTACACCGAAGTCTTCACGCAATACGCTATGTTGCGTCCAGCAGGGATCACCGCTCCCGAAGCGCCCACAATCCGTGTCAAAGTCTCCAAAGGTCCGCAAGGCGCCACGCTGCCGGGATACGCTTTCACGCAAGAAGGCTCTTTCTAAGCCTGCGGGGCGCGGGGGCGCCTCGCCCGCGTCTAGCCATGATTGCAAATGCCTACGCACCCGAAACCCTGACCAGGCGAGAGTGCACCTACGTTTTTCGCTATTCGCTGACGCACCACTGCTCCAGGTCCAACGTACTTGCGAGTGTGTTCTAATTGCTCATCAACGATTGACAGCCTATTTCACCCCGCTTACATGACTGAAAAAATCCTCGCCATTCTGTTCGTCTTCATCAGCCAGATTATCGCCACCACCGGCTACGTCGGTATCGCAATCCTCATGGCCATCGAGTCAGCCTGCATCCCGCTGCCCTCGGAATTAATCATGCCTTTCGCCGGATACCTCGTCTTCCAGGGCAAATTCAACCTCTTCTGGGTCGCGACAGCAGGGGCAATCGGCTGCAACCTGGGCTCTCTCGTCGCCTATGAAGTTGGCGCTTACGGTGGACGGCCGTTAGTCGAGCGCTACGGCCGATGGATTCTCATGGGACACCGCGAACTCGATTGGGCCGACCGCTTCTTCGCGCGCTGGGGATACCTCGCCGTTTTTATCGCCCGGCTGCTGCCGGTGATCCGCACCTTCATCGCCCTACCGGCGGGAATCGCCCGCATGCCTCGCGGCCGCTTCCACATCTACACATTCCTGGGATCGTGGCCCTGGTGTCTCGGCTTGGCCTGGCTCGGCATGAAGCTCGGCGAAAATTGGCGTGAACTCGGCCAATACTTCCACAAGTTCGACGCTGTTATCGGAGTAATTCTGCTGGCAGGCGTGATCTGGTTCGTCTGGAGCCACTGGCAGAATCGCATCAGTGGACGGCGGCCAGCAGTCAGTGGCGAATAGCAGTTCCTGCGACTGGAGCGATGCGGATCGGAACAAACGTTCGATCGCAGGTCGAGGTTCTAGTCGTTAAAGCTTCGCAAGTTGTGACGCAACAATCTGCCATCGTCCGTCGCGTCGCACAACAACATCCAGGTAAACGTATTTGACGACAAGGGTCGCACCGTCGCGCTCGATCTCGTCCTCTTCCGAACCGTGGACGACCGCAGAGTCGCCAAACACACGCACTTGACGCCCTGTGGATCTCATCGACATAAAGCGAATCTCTGCCGACGTGAGATTCCGAATCAGATCGGCGCGAGTAGAAAGCTTGCCCGACTCATCGCACTGCACATAGTCTTCCCCGTAAATCCGCTCCATCTCACGCACATCGACGCTCATCAGCGCCCGGTCGCCATCCTCAAATAGTCGAATAATCTGGTGTTCATCGTTACTATTCATTCCGGAATCCTAGTCGGGAAATCATCACCTGAGCTCTGTCATTCTGAGCGGAGTCGCCGCGAGCGAAGCGAAACGGCGCGCAGTCGAAGAATCCCTACCACCGTACCGGCCCCTTGCCGCCGACGAGCCCGTAGTGTAAAAGCAGAAGCACTCACAAAAGGAGACTCCATGACCCGCCACATCCTGGCCGCCATCTTATTCGCCACAGTCCTCGCCCCATTCGCCGCTGAAGCACAATCCCCGACCGACAAACCTTTCGTCGTTGAGTACTACTACAAAACGAAATGGGGACACGCCGAAGAATTCCTCAAGCTCTTCAAGAAAAATCACTACCCGCTGCTCAAGAAAGAAGTCGAGATGGGCCGCATGCTAAAAGTCTGGATGGATCAACCCCGCTACCACACCACCGAAGACGGACGCTGGGACTATCGCGTCACCATCGTCTTCAAGAACGCGGCCGTCGCCAACGAGACCTTTGACGAAGATGCCATCAAGAAGCAACTTTGGCCCGACCAGGAAACCTACATCCGCGAAGAGCAGCGCCGCTTCGAAATCCTCGACGCCCACTGGGACCTGCCGATCAAGACGGTAGACTTAGATGCAAAGCAATAATGATTGAAGGCGCAGCCTCTGTGCACCCCTGTGGTGATTGCCTTCAATCGACTTTAAGAAAGTTAGCGATCACTTTTTCGTAAGTCTTCCAGGGCAGGATCCGCTTGAACGCAAGCTGCATCTTTGCGTCTCGCCCCACGAGATACCGCAGCTTGGGATTCGGATCCTGCGCGATAGCGACAATCATCTTCGCCACGCCAATCGGATCCGCCTTAGGTATCTTTTCAACTGCGCTCCGCATGCGCAGACTTCGTTGATGATTCGGGGAAGTCTCTTTCACCGCCTCCTTGGCCATCACCGCGCCGCGAGTCCAGATGTCAGTTGCAAACGCGCCTGGCTCGACCAGAACAACCTTAATCCCGAGTGGCCTGACCTCAAGGCGCAACGACTCGCTCCACCCTTCAAGCGCATGTTTCGACGCCGAATAGCTGCTCAACGACAACGTTCCCTGCAGCCCGCCGATCGAGGAAATCTGGATGATATGCCCCAAACCTTGCTTACGCATAATCGGCAGCACCGCTTTAGTCATCGCGACGGCGCCGAAGAAATTCGTTTCAAATTGCATCCGAAGCTCGTCCAGCTTGACATCTTCGATGAATCCGGCCACCGCGAAGCCAGCATTATTGACAAGCACATCGATCCGGCCGTAGTCGCGCACAACTCCATCGACACATTCCCCAATCCTTTCGAACTGTGTCACATCCAAAGCTCGTACATCGATGTTGCCCGCGACGCTCGCCGCAGCCGCGGCGGTCGCCAACTTCTCCCGCCGCCCCAGATCGCGCATCGTCGCCACCACGCGAAACCCAGCCCGCGCCAACTCAACCGTTGTCAGCAGCCCAAATCCGCTCGATGCTCCGGTGATCACTGCGATCTTTTCAGGCATGCGAATGGTGTACCACACCGCAACGGAAACTGGAACTGGCCCTTGGAAAGTGCGACAATAACCTTGTAGAAGCCGTCCGTTGCCGCAGAGCGCATGCTCGAAGGAGGTCTCATGCTGGCAGCCAGGCACCGTCTCCATCGGAACCCCTATTTTCAGTTTCATCCACTGCACACGGCGTTCTCCCTTTTAGGGGCGCTGATTCTGTTCGGCCTCCTCATCTGGTTTCTGGCCATCCCGGCAAAGTAGCCTCCCACGCCGAAGCCACCAGACATCGCGGAATCTTTTTGTTTCATCATCGCGCGATGCACCATTCTTTCTTCCGGATGTGAATCTTTCGTAACAAACCGCAAGAAATTCCTTTATCGCTGCCATCGAAATTTGGAATTGGACTCTATCTCCGCAAAATCGATACTGTTTCGCATGGACACGTTATCGGTAGAAGATTCGCATGTTGATGTACTCCATGAAATCACGGTCCGCCTCAGCGCGGCCGATGGTTTTCATGAGGTTCTTAGCCGTGTTGTCGATTTTGCCACTGCCCTTGTAAAGTGTGATTCCTGCCTCATCTACGTGCTCGAAGGCGACGAACTTGTCCTTCGTGCTTCCAAGAATCCGCACTCTGAAGTTGTTGATCGCCTGAAACTCCGCGTGGGGCAGGGAATTACCGGATGGGTCGCCGAGCACCTCGAACCGGTCGCCATTCCCGAACGTGCCGCCCTCGATCCTCGCTTCCAGTTTTTCCACGAGCTTCCCGAAGACAGTTATGAAGCGTTTCTCTCAGTTCCACTGATGTGCAGAGGGCGCTTGGTCGGCGTACTGAACCTGCAGCATCGCCACCACCACGTCTATCGCCGCCGTGAGATTCGCATCATCTCAACCGTCGGGTTTCTAGTGGGAGCGGAAATCGAGCTCGCCCGTCTGGAAGAGGTAAATTCGTCGCTGTCCCAGCAACTCCAGACGCGCAAAGTAGTCGAACGCGCGAAAGGTATCTTGCAGCGCGACTTGGGATTGAACGAGGAACAGGCCTACCTGGCCATCCAGCGGCAGAGCCGCCAAAAGCGCCGCTCCATGAAAGAAATCGCCGAAGCGATCGTCCTCAGCGACGACGTGCGCGGCAACTCCCAAACCCAATCGACTTAGAAGAATTGCGGCGGGTCACTCTTCCCGCAATAAAATCACGGGATCGACCAAAAGGGCGCGTCGCGCCGGTATCCACGTCGCAAGCAGCCCTAACAATGCCATGGAGACAACGACGCCGACCAAGACTGCCGGATCGCGTGGCGTTGCTTGATACACGATATAAGAAAGGACCCGGCTCGCAAGAAGGCCCAACAGTAGCCCGGCTGTAGAACCAAACGCCAGCAAATTGTAGGCTCGACCCAGGGAGGCGCGCAGGATTTCCTTTCGCTGTGCGCCCAGCGCGACACGAATACCCAACTCTCGCAGACGCTTGCTAACCGAGTAAGCAGCCATGCCAAAGATGCCTGTGACCGAGAGCATCGCTCCCATTGCGCCGAGGACGCCGAGCGTCATCGCGGCCATCCGCGACGCAAACAGGGCGCCGTTCATTTCGTTCTCCCATGTCTGGATGAACGACGGCAAGCCAGCATCCACATCGCGAAACTTCGTACGTACTGCCGCGGCGAGTTGCTGCGGGTCGCGCGTCGAGCGCAGCACGAACCACGTATCGTTCGAAGGCGATTGCAGAATCGGCAGAAACATCGCGCATGTCGGACGCTCTGCGATGTTTGCGGTGTACTTTCCATCTTCCGTAATGCCCACAACTTGAATTCGTGTGCCGTCTCGCCGTTTGAAATATGCACCGAGGGCACGATCCTGGGAGCCAAAGACTCTGTGGGCGAATTCACGATTCACCACAGCAACACGTGGCGAGGCCTTGTCGTCATGCCAGCTAAGATTCCGCCCCGTCACCAAGGTCGTTCCCGCCGCTTGCATGTACTCCGGACTGACCTGATACAGAAGAACCTCGGCCGCAGCGTTAGAGGCCCTGAGATCGACCGTCTGATCCGTGAAGACGTTCGTGTTCATCCAGCCCATGTGCAGAGGAGGATCGGGACTCACCATTCCCACCGAAGTCACGCCCGGAATGGTCTGGAGTTCATCGATCAGTCGCTTCTGCACGACTGGTATTGCATCTGCTTCGAAACCGGCGTGGCTTGGATCGGTTTCCACCAGAAGAGCACCGTTCGGCTCCACACCGAGGTGGCTGTGTAGGGAGCGCGTCAATCCGCGCAAGGCGACCAGTGACGAAGTGACCAGCACCGCACAAATCGCGATCTGCCCGGCGAGCAGCACATCCCGAGCCGTAAAACGTCGCCCAACGCTCGGGTTCGTTCCCAGCTTGATGACTTCGTAGGGGCTCGTGCGTAGCACTTGCCGCACCGGAACTGCGCCAAACAGAAATCCACTAACCAACGCCAACAGCAGTGCGACCAGATACACATTTGCGCCTGGATTCAGCGGCAGGTTGAGCGGGAATTCAGGGAATGGTCGCCATGAACTCAGGGCGCGCAGCAACATGACACTAGTCCAGAGCCCAATTCCGCCGCCTACCATGGAGATCAGCAGCGCCTCAGAAAGCAGTCCACGAAGAATGCGCTTGCGGCTGGATCCGAGCGCTAAGCGAAGCGCAACTTCTCGCGAGCGGTCCCCGGCGCGGGCGGCGAACAGCGTCCCCAGGTTGGCGCAGGCGGCCAGCAAGATCAAGGCAGCGAGAAGCATGAGCCCTGCCATGAATGCCTTGACAGCCCCGCCAAAGACGTCGGCAATTCCGGGGCGCACCAGGGCAAAGGCCACGTGGCTCACGTCTTTTGGGTAGTTTTTTTCCAGCTCTGCTTCGATCGCGTTTAGATCAGCCGCGGCCTGTGCCGACGTGATCCCAGGTTTCAGGCGGCCTATTACATCGCTGACCCACCGCCTTCCCCGCGAGTTCAGCAAATTCTCTCCGTCCACCTGCTCCTGGTTGACGATTGGTATCAGGAACTCGCCCGCAAACGCCGGGAAGGTTCCGACGAAACCGGGCGCCGCGACGCCAATGATCGTGAAGGGATGCTTGTTGAGTAACACAGTCCGCCCGATGACACCCCGATCACCCTTAAAGTGATTCTGCCAGTAGCGGTAGGTGAGTACGATGAATGCAGCGCTGTTCGGACCATGCTCATCGGATGCATGGAAGAAGCGGCCAAGATATGGCTTGAGTTCCATTGCATCAAAAAAATTCCCGCTCGTTTCGTACCCCCACCCGCGTTCCGGGCCCTCGCCAATATCGAGCCCCGCGGCGACGATGTTATCCGCCACCAGTGCGTCAAACGTGTGATTGCGGTCCCGCAGATCCACGTAGTTCATGTAGGACTCGTAACCGAAGGCGTCATTCTGGTGTGCGAGTGAGTAGAGGTTCTCAGGGTGAGGCACGTCCAACGGGCGCAGGATCAACGCGTCCAGGGCGCCGAATACAACGGCATTTGCGCCGATCGCGACTGCGAGAGTCAAGATGGAAGCAAAAGCAAATCCGGGAGATTTGCGCAATTGGCGAATCGCGTAACGGAGATCCTGCAGCCAGCCGATCATTCGATACCTCCGCGCTGACATCCTAATACCGGTAAGCCATGTATTAAGTTGCATACCACGGTCCAACCGCGCCCGGTTCGTAGTGTGTTGATTTCAATGGAGTAGGCGAAATTCAACCTTGCCCGCCGATGCCCAGCCATGTGCGCACATGGATTCAGCTGTTCGGAATCGGACAAGCGCAACCCAGGCGCACGGGCTAGGAAAGAAAACGGCGGATGCCAAGTTCGGTATCCGCCTTCGTCTTACGCAACAGATACTACTGTCCTGATGCAACACCCGCGATCGCTGCTTTCGCCATCTGCTTTACAGTGGCACGCGGCGCTTCAAACCGCAGCGTCACGCCCGCTTCCGGCAACTGCAACACAGTCACATAGCTGCCTTCCATTGACGTTTCGAGGAGAATACGATTCGAATCCATCTTCTTGCTCTCCTCCCGGACCGGCACCATCAGCATGAACGAAGCCCGCGGGGCACTCAGTTTCGTGATCGTCAACACTGGAGAAAGATTATTCGGGTCATACGCGAATTCGTAGTCTCCGGCTGGCACGCTAGTGTTCTCCCATCGCACATCGTGGGCCAGTGTGAAGCGGCCGCGCGCCGGCTCTTCGGCTGCAGCAAGAGTGGGTGCATAATTCAAAATCGAGCCCGCCAAGAGCACGGCATATCCAAGTTTTCGAAGCGAAGTCATAAAGATCTCCATTCCGCCGATTCCACACAGGAACCGGCTCGTCTGACGAGCACACCCTCAGCGTTGGAAAAGAGGGAAGTGGGCCCAGATTTTCGTGGAGAGCGACAAGGTCAGGAGATTGCGAAGCTGCGATCCCGGCGAGCCCGCAATCAGCGACTTCGTGAGCACCAGCAAACTGAGCTGGTTCGCGAAGTGATTCCACTATGCAACAAAATCGGTGCAACCGTCCAACGCAAAGAATCGATCCGCTGGATTCACCGAGCTTACAATGTGGCAGGGACATCCAGCAGTGGAAGCGTCTTTTTGACCCTTGTCATCCTGAGCGGAGTTTTCGTCTGCGAAGCGGACGAAAGCGTAGTCGAAGGGTCTCTACCCGTTCAACGGGCGCCGGTCCTGAACGCACCAGCCGAACCCATCACGTCTGCTAGCCCCTTGCAGTTACAATGACCGCTTGCCCCGACGTTCAAAGCCGCGCCTCACTGGAAGCGTCGCCCTTGTCACTGGCGCCTCGCGCGGAATAGGCCTGGCAATCGCCCACGCTCTGGCCAAAGAAGGCTGCACGCTGATCCTCACAGCGCGCGACGAAAACAAACTCAGCCAACTGAGCGGGGAACTATCCGGTCAGAAAGTCCGCATCCTCACGCGATCGTCAGACATCCGCGATCCCTACTCGGTCGACGACCTCTTCCGCGATATTCGCAGGAAGTTCCAAACTCTCGACATCCTCGTCAACAACGCCGGTATCGCTCACGCGAATCTGCCAATCGAAGATCTCCCGTACCCGGTCTGGAAAGATGTCTTCGCCACCAATGTTGACGGTACATTTCTCGTCACGCAGGCGGCACTCGGCCTGATGAAGCGCGGCAGCACAATCGTGAACAATCTCTCGATCGCCGCCACCCGCGTGTTCGCCGGATCCGCCGCCTACAATGCTTCGAAACATGCGGCGCTTGGCCTGACGAACACCTTGCGGGAAGAACTGCGCCCTCGCGGAATCCGCGTCATCGGCCTGCTTCCAGGCGCCACCGACACCGACATCTGGAAAACCCTCTGGCCCCAGGCCCCGCGCAAAAAGATGATGTCCCCAGAAACGGTAGCGGAGGCCGTAATCGAAGCGATCCTCCTGCCAGCCAACGCGACCGTTGAAAACCTGGAAATCCTTCCCACAGCTGGCACTCTCTAGCCGTACCTATCGGGAGAAATATGTCATCCAGGGAGAGACTTGTCATCCTGAGTGAAGCCTCCGCTCTCCTTTCCCCATCTCCCCCGTCCGAGTACAATGGCGACCGCCAATACTTCCCAGGAGAGATTCCATGAAGAAACTCCCGTTTCTCGCTCTAGCCCTGCTCGCTGCAGCCTTCACCATTTCATCCCACGCGCAAGAACAGAAAAAGGAACTCAAGCCAGCTGATCCAGCCTCCAAAGTTATTATCGATTCCTGGAACGACATCGGCCGCAAGCTCATCGCCATGGCCGAAGATTTCCCGGAAGACAAATACGATTTCAAGCCTACTCCCGCGCAGCGCAGCTTTGCCGAGCAACTGCTTCATGCTGCCGGCGCCAATTATTTCTTCACCAACCCTGTCCTCGGGCAAAAGCCCCCGGCCGCCGAGGACCCCAAACGCGATCAATACAAAACCAAGGCAGATGTCGTTGCGTTCGTGAAGAAGTCCTTTGCCGACGGCGCGGCAGCCCTCAAGGCAAAGGGCGACAAGGGGATGGATGCTCTGATTGTCGACTCATTCGCCAATCAGCAAGTGCGCGTCTACGACTATGCCTACGGCTTCATCGAGCACAGCGGCGAACACTACGGCCAACTGGTCGGCTACTACCGCATGGCGGGATTGGTACCACCAGAGTCACGCCCAAAGAAGTAGCCATGTATGCAGTACAAAGACAACCAGCCACGATGATTTCCCCGTTTCTCGCGCGCGAATTTGCGCGAGAAATGGGGATCTCTGCGATCGTGGAGGCGAACCAGCCTCAAAAACATCTGTCATCCTGAGCGGAGCCGAAGGGATCCCTACCAGTTGACCAATCTTTACCACTGCACCACTGCCTACGGACATTTTCGCGTGAAGCAGAAATTTCGAACTCTGGAGTGATGTTCCCTTAGATCCAACTCTTTGAACCATTGCAGTTCAACGCTTTCTTTACCGGTAGGCATAGGGCGACCTTTGCCGCCTCTCCGGAAACAACTTGATCATCACCATCCCCGCAACAAAGCCGCCGACGTGCGCCCACACAGCCACGCCTCCGAGATCTCGTCCCGCCTGCGCCGAAGACAATGACGCGGCTCCCGCCGTAAATTGCAGAAAGAACCATTCCCCCAGCACAATCCATGCCGGGAGATAAAGTACAAAGACAAAGAACCACGTCAGCACACGCGCGCGCGGATATAAGAGAAAATACGCTCCCAGCACGCCTGCAATCGCTCCGCTCGCCCCCACTGTCGGAATGTTCGAATTCGGATAAATTGCGACCTGGGTCATCATCGCCAGCAGTCCTGAGATTAAATAGAACAAGAGATATTTGAAGTGCCCCAGATAGTCCTCGATATTGTCGCCAAAAATATAAAGGAACCACATGTTCCCCAGCACATGCATCCATCCGCCGTGCAGGAACATTGATGTGAAGAACGGAACCAGGACATCAGCCAGCGAATAGCGCGGCGATCCCGACAGGAATGCCAGAAGATGCGACGGAACTTCGCCATAAATCCTGACGAACGCCTCCCCCGCCCGCGGGCCCAGCGTCCATTGGTAAAAGAAAATCAGAATGTTCAGCACGATCAAAAACGTATTCACATAAGGCGTGCTGTATCGCGGTTGATCGTCTTTGATCGGCAGCATGTCAGATTTGGTAAGTTAGAGGTTCGGCAATTCTGTGATTGACTCATCGGGTGATTGAACCAGCACAAGACGCAGGTTTTCATCGCTCAATCACTCAATGGCCGAATCACTCAATCTTCTCATGAACGGCGTCCTCATCATCGACAAACCTGCTGGCTTAACGTCCCACGACGTTGTGAACCGCGTCCGACGCCTGCTCAACCAGCGTTCCGTCGGACACCTGGGTACTCTCGATCCGATGGCCACTGGCGTCCTGCCGCTAGTCATCGGCAACTTCACCCGACTTGCGCAGTTCTACGTAGGCTCCGAGAAAACCTACGAAGGCACGGTGCGCTTTGGATTCTGCACGGATACCTACGACGCCGAAGGTGAACCCACCACTGAGCCGAAAACCGTGAGGCTCAGCCGGGAAGAACTGGAACCGGCAATTGGTAAATTCCGTGGCGTGATCGAACAAGTTCCTCCGCCATTCTCAGCGAAGAAGATCAAAGGCGTTCCGGCCTACAAGCTGGCTCGCAAGCAAAAAGAAGTAAATCTCGCGCCGGTGCAGGTCGAGATCAAAGAATTGGAGGTGCTCGGCGTCGACGTCGACCGCATGCGCTTCCGAGCCCGCGTAGCCTCCGGCACCTACATGCGTTCGGTGGCGCACGATCTGGGACAAGTCATGGGCTGCGGTGCCCACCTCGAATCCCTCCGCCGTACCACCGTCGCCGAATTTACTGAAGATCAAGCCCACACGCTGGAAGAGCTGGCCGCGAAAGCAAGGAAGTGGCGTCACGAAAAAGATGAAGATCATGATAGTGTGACGCAGGCTGCTGCCAGCCGCGAAGCGGCGGAAGATCGCAGCCCACGGCGCAAGCCGTGGGAAAAGGCAAGTGCGATTGACCAAGCCCCGGAGGGGCGAAAGAGCCTCTTTCATCCACTCCTTGAGGGCCCTCCCGAAAATAGACTGCCAGTCCAGCCAATTGGGAACGGTACGCATAACGACCTTCAACCGTTACTTGAACTCTTCATCCACCCACGGAAACTGCTCCCGCAAATGCCGGCGGTAACCGCCGACGAACTCACGGTGGCCCGTATTCGCGACGGACGCCCTATCAATCTCCTCGAACTTTCCCGCGCCCGCCAGATCAAAGTTTTCTCCGGCCAGCGCGACCTGATTGCCATCGCCACCCGCGTAGCCGGCACCCTCTTCCACCCAAAAATCGTCTTCGTGGGAGCATAGGTGCAAGTGTGGGACGGACACTCCAGTCCGTCGCCTTTGCCTTTGGATTACATACGACGTGGAGCGGCGCCCCGAAAACAGCGAAAATAGCGATCGGAAAACAAGCCCCATCCCAACCGTGAAAGAGACCGCGCCGCGTCAATGCGCCAGAGAAGTAAGCATTAGCCCACTGTGATATACCTCCCATGTCTAAAAGAACTGTCTTACATCCCAAGGAGAGACCCTGCAATGTCCGTCCCCAAGCTGCTTTGCGTCGCACTCCTCACCGCATCAGCCGCGTTCGCCCAAAACACCGACCCCAAGCCTCTGCCCGTCCTCGATGTCCACGTCCACGCCATGGACGGCAATTTTCCCGGCGTCAGCCCGATGTGTCCCAATACCGCGAAGTTCATCGCGTCCGATCCGAAAGGGAAGGAAGAACCCTTTGGCTGGGTCAAGGAAAACTGCACCCCCGCGCTCTATCCCGCGGCGCCGGGCGAATACATGAAAGACGTCCTAGCCGAAATGGATCGCCTCAACGTCACCGCCGTCGTTTTCGGAGACCCAAAGGGTGTTCAAAAATGGAAAGACGCCGCTCCAGCTCGCGTCATACCAGGCACAGCGTTCTCGAACGGAATGACTCCGGGCCAGCGAGTCCCCGTCGACGAACTGCGCAAACTCTTTACGACCGGAGGCTTCAAGGTCATGGGCGAAATTGGCCTCCAATATGAAGGGCTGTCCCCGAGCGATCCCTCCGTCGACCAGTACTTCGCGCTCGCCGAAGAACTCGACATCCCGGTCGCCATCCACATGGGCACCGGCGGCTCAGGGCGCGCCAACATCACAGTCCCGAAGTTCCGCGGCTCGATGGGCAACCCGCTCCTGCTCGAGGAACTCCTCGCGCGCCATCCAAAGCTGCGTGTGCAGGTGATGCACGCAGGCTATCCGATGATTGAAGAAATGCTAACGCTGCTTCAGGCCAACTCGCATGTGTATGTCGACGTCGCTGGCCTGATCTGGAGCTACCCGCTGAAAGAGGTCAACCGCTACATCGAGCGCCTGGTCGAAGGCGGATTCGAAGACCGCGTCATGTTCGGCACCGATCAACTCCTCTGGCCCAAACTGATGGCCTATTCGATCAGCATCATCCAGAACGCCGACTACCTCACGCCCGAGCAAAAACGCGACATCCTCTACAACAACGCCGCCAGATTCCTAAGGCTCGATACCGCCCAACAGAAGTAGGCGTTCACTTCCGCCTTTAAGCCGATGTCATCCTCAGGGCCGCGCCAAGCGGCCCGAAGGACCTAACGTACGATTCCGTTATCAGCGCAGTCCGGGATATCCGTGATTTCACTGCGGAATGATCTTGCTCTTCACCTCATACAACCGAAAATCCGAGTAGAGGTGCCGCTGCTCCACGGCCATCCCTTTGTACTCCCACGCAATCGCGACTTCTTTAGGCAGCCAAAGCGCAGTCGCCGCCTTCGGAATCTGTGCCTCCGCGAAGCGGATGGTGGTTGTCATTTTTCTCAAATGCAGGTCGGGACGCGGCGCCAGCAGATCCTCTCGCATGCGCACCAATCGAAAGTCCGATGCGTCAACCCATACGATCCCCTGAAACAACGCCGTGATCAGCGTCCTGTCAAACAAAAACCGCGCCGGATATTTGACATGTCCGGGGATCTGCGCGAAGGCGATCACAATCGTCTTATGACCATCCATATCCTCGCGCCCCAGGTAGCGGAATCGCAATTCCGGTTGGTTTCCTGGCAAAAGGCGCAGCCACTCCGATACGAAGCCCACGGTCATCTGGCCCGCTTGCGAGCTCGCACTTACGATCGGACGCCCATGCTTGTCCGTGCGATATTCCCGCAACTCCGTCACATCTTGGGTGGCGCGAAACAGCAGCAGGTAGCCGAACTCTTGCCGCTCACTATGGGTCAGCTCCGGGGCGAAGGCTCCCTGTGAAATCCGGTTGACTCCTCGTTGCTGCGTAATCTGTACTTCATGCGAGGCAAGGTTCGGTGTGTGACGGAACAGGTCGACACAACTCTGTCCGATATGACCGAGCAGGGAAGCCAAGCCTTCCTGGCTCGTCTCCGGTGCCAAGGCTTTCAGTTCCGGCACCGCTCCCACAAGGTCCGGCACAGGCAGATCGACATAGGTCTTAGCGTTTGCCCAAATGCTCTGCTCGACGTCATTCCAATTGAGCGTAAGACTGTCGCCGCCATTCTTCGGAGCCGACTGCGCGGGCGACTGAACGGCGTCCGGGTCTCGAGAGGCACTTTGGGCCGGAACCATGGAAGGCGAGTCTACAGGCGACCCTTGACCCTGACCCATTGCCGGCAGCCGAGTCCAGAAAGCAACCAGGAACACAACCGGAAGGCAGACCCACTTGGTAGGAGAAGGCATCGCCACCTATTTAGCCTGTTCGGCGAAAGTGTGCAAGGTGCGACCCGTAAGCTTATATGCAATGTCCGATAACAGGTATTATGTCAAACCAGCAGGATGGCCGTACAGCGCGGAGTCTCGATTGGTCATGAATTCTCAAAGTCAAAAGGTCGGAAGCCCGAGGTCTGAGGTCGGAAGACTTGAGGATGAAGGTCTGAGGTCTGAAGTCCGGCGAGAGCCCGAAGCCGAAAGCCGGAAGCCTGCTCTTCTACATCTTGTACTTCCCCAAGTCCTCGTCGTTTAATCCCTCAAGCCACTTGCGAAGCTCTTCGCTGGTTACGCGATCTGACATATTCGCCGCCAGCTTCGACGTCTTGAGCACGATATCATCGACGAAGATCGGACAATCCACCCGCAGCGCCAACGCCAACGCGTCCGACGGACGCGAATCGATGGAGATCACCTCACCGCCGCGCTCCAGCCAGATCACCGCGTAGAACGTGTCTTCCTTTAATTCAGTCACAACGACCTTGTGTACCTGCGTCTCCAAGCCCATCAGCACGTTCTTAATCAGATCGTGCGTCATCGGACGCGGTGTCGTCACCTTCTCCATCTCCAGCGCAATCGCATTCGCCTCGTACACGCCAACCCAAATCGGCAACACCGTCTCTCCGCCGACATCCTTCAATATGACGATCGGCATATTGGACACGGGGTCTACCATCAGGCCGCGAATTGTCATTTCGACTTCCATCGTGTACCTCCGAGGCGCTTTGCTCCTTATACCACCAATTCTCCTAAAAGGCTGTTGGGAAAGCTGGCAGTGACTCGCACGGGAACGTAGCTACCGACGGCGGGCGTGGCTGCTTCTGGCGCGGTGAAGTTCAGGGTCTTGTTCTGCGAGGTGCGGCCGATCCATTGCGCTCGTGCATCATTGTGCCCTTCCACCATCACTTCACATTCGGTCCCGACGTATTTCCTGTAGCGTGTCTTCTGGATTTCTTTCTGCTTCGACATCAGCACGTCGAGCCGCCGCGATTTCTCTGCTTCCGGTATCGCGTCGTCCAAACTCAGCGCAGGAGTGTTGGGCCTTGCGGAATACTTGAAGGAGAAGACGCCGTCGTAGCCGACTTCTTCGAGCAAGCCTAACGTCTCCGCGAAATCCGATTCCGTTTCTCCCGGGAACCCCACAATCACATCTGTTGTGATGCTGATTTGGCGTCTGGCGGATTTCATCCAATTGATACGCTGCAAGTATTGTTCGCGGCTGTAGAGACGCTGCATGGCGTCGAGAACGCGCGTAGATCCGCTCTGGACAGGCAAATGCACGTGATCGCAGAGGGTTGGCACGGCATCGATCGCGTCGACAATATCTTTTCCGAAGTCGCGCGGGTGCGAAGTTGTGAAGCGCACACGCTTGATCCCAGGCACCTCTCCGACCGCAGCCAGCAACTCTGCAAATGACTTCTTTCCATCAGGATCGCGGTAGGAATTCACGTTTTGCCCGAGCAGTTGAATCTCGGTGTAACCCAGATCGGCCATCTGGAGCGCTTCGTTCAGTACCGACGCAGAAGTACGGCTGCGCTCCTTGCCACGCGTGAAGGGTACGACGCAATAGGCACAAAACTTGTCGCATCCCTCGATGATGGTGATGTATCCGCGATGCGGATTCAGCCGCGAGGTGAATTCAGTCTCGAAGCACTTGTCGGTCTGGCGATCGTCGAGTCCGGTGATTCGAATGAGGCTTTCGGCTTCCGGCTTTCGGCTCTCGGGAACTGGGCTCCAGGCTTCGGGCTCCGGGCTTAGGGAATTCCATACTGACATAACCGACGCGGCGTCATCCTGAAGCACCCCGTTTTCACCAGCGGGGCGAGGGATCTCGCGTGCAGCCGACTTCCCTTCCAACTGCACCAGCATCCCGGGCAGCTTGTTGTACGACGCCGAGCCGCATACCAGCGACACATGCGGCGCGCGCTCGAAAATCTTTTCGCCTTCCTGCTGCGCCACGCAGCCGAGCACTCCGAACTTCTTGCCCTGCGCTTGCAGCTTCTTGTAGTCCGCCAACCGATGGAAAACTTTCTGCTCCGCCTTATCGCGGATCGAGCACGTGTTATAGAGAATCAGGTCGGCCTGCTCGACCGTTTCCACCTGCCGATAGCCTTCCTGGATGAGCGTCCCGACGACCTTTTCCGAGTCGTGAACGTTCATCTGACACCCGAAGGTTTCGAGGTAGAAGGTCTTCTGCGCGTCCCCAGACATAGTCACAGTATAGTGTGGGACGGACACTCTTGTCCGTCAGAACTGAACGCTCTACCAAGGCCAAAGGCAAAATCAACTGCGACGGACAGGAGTGTCCGTCCCATACACCCACAGCCATTTGAACACTGCCGGGGTCTAACTCTCTGCTACACTACGCGGCCATGAAAACATTCGTCCGTCGAAGTCTATGCTTGGTTGTCTTCTTTGCGACTCTCGCCGCTGCTCAGGATGTTATTCCTCTGTATCAAGGAACGCCGCCTGGTTCGTCGCCCGAGAACTATCCGGAGAAAGCGTATTTCTCGAAGCTCTGGAACACTGACGTTGTCAGCAACGTTACCAAGCCAAGCTTGATGGTATTCAAGCCCTCTCCCGAGTTGAGAAACGGCACAGCTCTCGTGATCTGTCCCGGCGGAGGGTTCATGGCGCTCTCGATCAGCAGCGAGGGCACCGATCTCGCCAAGTACATGGTCGCGAGAGGCGTGACCGCTTTTGTCTTGAAGTACCGGCTCGCGCATACAGGCGAAGATGCCACCCAGGAATTTGCGGAGGCGATTGCCCAACATGACAAATTTCGGCAGATAACTAGCGGCGTCATTCCACTCGCGCTCGCCGACGGACGAGCAGCGGTCACCTACGTTCGGCAGCACGCCTCGGAATGGGGAATTTCCCCTGACCGTGTCGGCATTGTCGGATTCTCCGCCGGCGGTGCGGTCGCCGCCGACGTCGCCTTCCACTACACTTCGGAAGGCCGGCCCGCCTTCGTCGCCCCAATCTATGCGGGCGGAGAATCTTTCAAAGATGCTACCGTTCCGGCCGATGCTCCTCCGATGTTCATCGCAGCCGCGACCGATGATCAACTCGGACTCGTCCCGGTGAGTCTTGGTCTCTATGAGAAATGGACCGCGGCCCATAAATCGGCCGAGCTTCATATTTATGCCAAGGGTGGCCACGGCTTCGGCGCGCGCCCTCACAACATCCCGACGGATCACTGGGTTGACCGCTTTGCCGATTGGATGGAGTTGGAAGGCTGGTTAAAGAAGTAGATACCTAAGTGTGGGACGGACACTCTTGTCCGTCAGAACTGAACGCTTCACGAAGGCCCAAAGGCAAAATCAACTGCGACGGACAGGAGTGTCCGTCCCACACACCCATAGCCACTTGTAGTCCTCTGGGCGTTTTACCAGCCCTCGTCGGACTGGATTCTGCCGAATGACGGAAATTGAAACGACAGCCTCGGAAATTCCCTTGAGCCCGACGCTGCGTTGAGGTGAAAGGGATCCTTCGACTGCGGTTGTTCTTTGCGCTAGGGCGCAAAGAACAATCCTCGCTCAGGATGACAGAAGCGATATTCGGGGGAATCGTCAGTGCGGGAACCTATCGAGGAGTTCGCGCTCTGGAGCGCTGCAGTTCCTCGAGGCGGTCGCAAAGGGCCTGAACAAGCTGCATCAACTTTTTGGGGTCGCTTTCTTCGGAAGCTCGTTCAGCGATCTTGCGCCAATCGGGTTCGGGCAGTTGCGTACGATACGAGTTGCCGTTGTGAGTCATACCCGAGCCTTCCTCCGGTCGGCGAAGATCAGCTACGCGTTTCGTCCGTGGGTACTCCAGCGGAGCCTCGTGATCTGGTTAATCTCCCTCATTTTCTTCCCAGATTTAGGTGTTCTCACAATAGCAATTGCATGGTTTCAGTGCGAATCGGGCGTACCCCGTAGCGTAGGCAGGGAGGAAGCCGCAGCTAAAAGGCGGTCAGGCTTTTCTCTTAACTCGAAGGGCAGGTTTCAGCCCCACTACTTCGAATTTCTGCTGCGGTTGTGACGTTTCGGCATCTGCAAATAACAATTGAGATGCACGCTCTTACCGGATTTGAGAAGCACTGGGTGTTGACGCCTTGAGATGGGGTGTTCGCAGAATCCACAGATGCGCTCCCGGGGTTGCCCCTGTATCCGGGTACTCGATTCACCGGAGGCGTGGGAAATATGACCGAGTTTGAGAATGCCGTCGGAAGACATAGTTCACCTCCAGAGTCTTGCGCGGCTAAGGTGACCAACCTGCAACTATGAAGACTATCGTCACAGATGGAAAGACGTTATCGGGTGAATCAGGTACTGGATGGATCGATGCCGCAACCCGCTGCACGCCATCAAAAGCTCGCCGAGTTCGCGAAGAAAATGCCGCAGAGTCCGCAGAGAAACTAAAGTGGAGAATCAGGTTTCTCGGCGCTCTCGGCGGATTTTCCCGGAGTTCTCTGCGGTCAAGGGCTTTTTGCCTCCGAGCACACCAAGAATATCGGTACAGGCTGCTACATTGCAGAAGAATAGTCCCCGCCGCGGTACCGGCCGGGCGGGGACATTTCATTAATTCGATTCGCACAGAACAAACGCTTCCAGCCAGCCGAGGACGCGCTTCCATCCTTCGCCGTGACTCTTGGCAGATTCGAAGTTGCCGGCGAATCCTTCTTGCGTGACACGAACCAAAGTTCCCGTGCCGGATTTTTTCGGGCCGCTCGGATGAAGGGCGTTGACCGTCTGCGGGGTCAATTCCCAACGGACCACCGTGCGCGCGGTGTCGTAGCTGCCGACCCAAGTGTGAACGAGAAGTCGCGGCGGATCAACTTCAAGATACTCGCCTTCGACAAAGAAGCTTTTGCCATCGGCGCCGACGCCGTCGCTGCGCCACTTGCCTCCAGGGCGTACGTCCATGGTGGACTTGGTAACGTGGTAGAGGCCGTCTTGACCCCACCAGCGAGGGAGTTGAGCAGGATCGCTGATGGCTTGAAAGACACGTGCCGGCGGGGCGGCGATAAAGACTTCAGCAACGACGGCATTTTGGTCGGGCGTGATTGTGGCAGTAGCCATGTGGAGCGGTCTCCTGTCTTGAGTGGTCAGTGGTCAGTGGTCAGTGAGTTGGAGTTACTGACCATTGGCCACTTGTATGCTGGTACATCGAATCTACGATGCTTTCCTGTGCTGCACAGTCTCCCCCTTTTCAAGGAGAGCTTGAATCCATCCAAGCATGCGTGGCCAGCCGCGGTAGCTGTCGCCAATTCCTGGATGGGCAGCAAGACCGCTGTGCCGGAGGCGAAGCAGGGTTCCGGTCGCAGTTGTATGCAACTCCCAGCGTACGGTTGTTTTCGCGTCTCCAGTCCAACTGGCAATCCAGGTATGGACGAGAAGACGCGGAGGAGCGACTTCGAGATATTCGCCGGCGACTTGAAATGGGCGGCCCTCGGGACCGATTCCTGCGCTGCGCCATTTACCACCCGGGCGTAGCTCCGATTGAAACTCGGTGCAGCGATAGATGCCCGTTTGTCCCCACCACAACAAGACTTGCTGCGGATCGACGAGCGCCTGAAATACGCGCTCGCGAGGTACAGCAATCTCGATCTCACTCGTGATTTCATCTTGATCGTTAGAAACTCGCATTGTAGCTGTGTTCGACAACGTGATACTCCTCAACTATTTTTCGACAAACTTCTTCAATTGCTCGACCACCCCCGGCCAGCCTTGCGAGTAATCCTTGCTAGCGATGGGCAGCGATGCGAGTCCGGTGTGAGTCACCTTTACGTGCGTGCCGCCTTGCCTGGGCGCCAGTTCCCAGCGAACCATCGTGCTCCGTTTAGGATCGTCGTGCCAGTTGGCGTACCAGGTGTAAGCAAGCAGGCGTGGAGGATCGAATTCCACGATCTCGCCGTGACACTCGAACTCGCTGATGCCGTTGACGACGAGCGATCCTTTCTGCGTTACGTAGGAATAGTGGCCACCGGCTCGCGGCTCCATTTTCCACCGCTGAACCGGGCACTCCGGACTAGTGAACCAGCGCATGAGTTCTCCTTCGTCGGAAATGGCTTTGAAGACGCGTTCCGGCGGGGCGGCAATCTGAATCTCGGCAATAATCGCGTCTTGATCGGGCGTGATGATGGTCGTGGTCATAAATGCTCCTTGCGACTTCACTGCGCTGCTCGCGAGATCCCTCGCCCCGCGCACCAAATCGCGGGGCGAGGGATGACACCGCTCGTTTGCGATCGACCTATGCTTTTCGGTGCAGATCAAAGACTACTTTGCGCTCCTTGCCATGATCGGCGAACACCCACTCTTCGGTGTGGTGATTCTCGTCGAGGACGGTCAGGATCATACGCTGCATGTGCCCGGCCTCAGGCGTAGCCAGATTGGTCGCATCGACGTAATTGAACGTGAACGTCTTGCCATCAGGCGAGACGCTGGCCTGCATCCTCGGCTGATTTCCCATCGCGCAATAGTGCGTGAGAAGCAGGCGATCAGGCCCATCCATGTTTATCATCGAAATCATGTCTTCTTTGCCGAGGATCTCGCTCATGACGGAGGAGCCTCCGCCGGTGACTTTGAATGTGACCTTGACCGGTCCTTCGATGCTGGTGCCTTCCCAAGTGCCGGGCATGTTCTTGATGGCGGCGAATGCTTTTTCGGCATCCGTCTGCGCGGCGGCGCAAGCGGCTGAGAGTGCAATGGCAACGAGGATCAGAGTGCGCGTATGTTTCGTCATGTCAGTTCCCCTCTTTCTAGTGCGGATTTAGATCCGTCACGGATTAATTTTCGGTTTGTGTGAGCCCTCTTCGTTCTGCTGGCTTTGGGTCTCGCGGGCGTGCTCGGCCTCCACGAATTCCTTCAATTTGTTCAGGCTCGATGCCCAGAAGACGCGGTACTGCTCGATCCACGTGTCGACGGCGCGGAGCGGTTCCGGGTTTAGCTGGTAAATGCGATTGCGTCCTTCGCGGTGCTCACGGACTAGGTGAGCACGGCGTAGGAGACGGAGATGCTTCGAGATGGCAGGACGGGAGACCGGGAAGGCGTTGGCGATCTGCCCCGCAGGCTGACTGCCCCGGCGGAGAAGATCGAGAACGGCCCTTCGGGTCGGATCGGCGAGGGCTTGGAAGGTGGCCTCCTGGATCCGAGGGTCCTGATATGTAACCGATCGGTGACGCATAATATGTAACTGTACGGTTACCTATATGAGAAGTCAAGAGCAAAATTTGGATGGAAGGATTTTTGTGGGACGGACACTCTTGTCCGTCGCTTTTTACTTTGCACTTGGTTTGTCAGTGATGGATGAACAGCCGGGGGTGTGTGTCAGCCGCACCTGTATAAAAAGTCAAAACCGACGGACAGGAGTGTCCGTCCCGCACAAATCAAGGAAGGCTTGGTGGATGCGGGTGTCCTCAGACAGTTCCGGATGGAAAGTCGCGGCCATAGCTCTTCCCTGCCGCACTGCGACGGGATCTGCGCCTTCCGTGGCCAGGACTTCGACGCCTTCGCCTACGTGAGAGATTTTGGGGGCGCGGATGAAGACCATTTCGAGGGGAGACTCATGATGGTCGCCTTTGAGATCGTGAAAGAACTTGCCGTGGCGGATGGAGCTGTCGATCTGACGTCCGTAGGCGTTGCGGCGGATACGGATGTTGAGGGCGCCGAGCCCGGCCTGGGCGGGATTCTCTACTTCCTTGGCGAGGAGGATGGCGCCGGCGCAGGTGCCGAACGTAGGCTTGAGGCGAACGAATTGCTTGAGCTTTTCGAATCCGGCTTCGCCAAGAAGTTTGAGGAAGGTGCCGGATTCGCCTCCGGGGATGACGAGGCCGTCGATTGCGTCGAACTGCTCGGGCTTCTTGACGAGCACGACATTTGCGCCGAGCTCTTCGAGCCGGCGGCGGTGGGCGTCAAAATCGCCTTGCAGGGCTAGGACTCCGATGATCATTTAGCTTTGCAGACTTTTTCACCACGGGGTACAGAGGAACACAGCGTCAGCTCCCGAGGTGTAATTTCATTCTAACGGATGACGAGAGACTCTACGGGATTGCCCGACTCTGGCAGAACGGATAAACTTTCCCAGCAGATTTTTTGTGGTTCTCTCCCCTGCTGTAAGTGATCTCTAAGGTGGTGCATTCACTATGCGTTGTCTGCCGTTTGCGCCTGGAAGTGTTTTCGTTTCCTTCGCCCTGTTTTGTTCGTATGCGGGCGGACAGATCTTGAGTCTCCCTACTGCGGGTGGTGGGAAATTCGGAAGCGCGATTGAGCTGGACTCGATTCAATCGGCGCATATGGACTTCAATTACTTCACGATCAATAGTCAGAATTCTGATCTTAGTCCGTTGCAGACGCCGAGCGGTTCCATCTCTAAGTTTGACCTGAAGGCTCCTGGCAAAGCCCGACGAGAATTTGAAAAAGGCTATCAGCTTTTGCAGCACAAGGATCAGCAGGGGGCGGTGGAGCATCTGAAGCTGGCGATCGCGGACTATCCGAATTTCGTGGCGGCGCACAATACGCTCGGCACGGCGTATCTCAATTTAGGAAACAATGCCGGGGCGCGGGACGAATTTGCTTCCGCGGTCAAGATCGATGATCACCTGCCGAACTCCTATCTGAATCTTGGGTGCGCGGAGTTGGCGCTGAAGGAATATCCGGCGGCCGAGGAAGCCTTTCGGAAAGCGTCGACCATTGCCCCTTTGGACCTGCAGCTTCAGCTGGCCCTTGCTTACGGCGCATTTGAGAACAAAGATTATCCCGCCGTGATCTCTACCGAGCGCGAGGTGCACACACGCAAACATCAGAGTGCGGCGCTGGTGCACTTTTTTGCTGCCGCCGCGTGGGAGGCACAAAATAATCTGACCTCGGCCCAGGATGAACTCAGGACACTGCTGAAGGAGGATCCAAAGTCTGCGTCGGCGGGGCAGTTTAAAGAACTGTTGAATGGGCTGAAGGATGAAGAACGGCGACGAGCCCAAGGGTTCAATGCGGTTGAAAAGGTCACTTATTCCATCGGGGTGCCCCGTGGACCGAGTCCCGAGATTGCGGGACGCATGGCACAGCTGGCTTTCCAGGACATGGCTGAGAAAGAACAGATTGAAGAGGCAGACGCGGAACCTGATGCGACTTGTCGCGAATGCGCCGCGCCAGCCGCATCCGAAGTGGATAACGCAAGATCGGAGATCGCGAGGCGGTTTGGGGGAGCGGTTTTGCGCTCGAGTGTGGACGAGGTGAACATCTTGTTCGCAGCGACCGATCATGGAAAGTCGGTCACGAACCTGACCAGTGCCGATATCGGAGTTCGCGATAACGGCCAATCGCCGAATGCGATTCTGAACTTCCGCAATGAGGCGCAGCTACCGCTGCGGCTCGGTCTGGTGATCGATACCAGTAACTCGGTGATGGATCGGTTTAAGTTTGAGCAGGCTGCCGCCATCAAATTTTTGGAGAAGGCAGTCACCGACGCCAACGATTTGGCTTTCGTAGTGGCGGTAAACAACTCGGTGCTGATGGTGCAGGATTTCACTTCGGATCGGGGGCAAACCGCGCACGCTATCAACGAGCTTGCACCTGGAGGCGGGACTGCATTATGGGATGCAGTCAAGTACGCAACCGAGAAACTCGCGAGCCGGGCCGAGACGCAACCGGTGGCGCGCGTTCTGGTCGTGATCAGCGACGGAGAGGACAACTCGAGCAGCACCACTCTTAAGGAACTCATCGCAACTGCCCTTCGGAGCGAAGTGGCGATTTATACGGTGAGCCCGAGGGATGTCACAAATGAGGAAGAGAGCGCCGTGCTGGGCGACCGCGCGCTGCAGACGATTTCGGAACTCACCGGCGGAGCTTCTTACGTGCCGGGAGCTGTGACCCACCTTAGTCGGAGCCTTTCACAGTTGCAGGAAGTGATTCGCAGCCGGTATCTCATCTCATATAAACCTGCCGGGTTTCAGCGTGATGGTCACTATCGTCCGATTGATATCACGGCCGAGAAGAATGGGCACAAGTTGCGGATTTACGCGCGGAGGGGATATTACGCCTCGGCTGGGCGGGCGGCGGACCGAGCGTCCGGGGTCAATCAATAAGGCCTCGAACGTCACCAGGGGGACACAGCGTCCACACAGAGGACGGAAATTGTCAGCTCTTTCCAGGAATATGCGCGGGTGGGCGTGCTCCGAGCCACACCCGCCAATGCGACAAGAATCCGTTACTACTTCGCCGGTTTGAGGCTTTGTGCGATCGCCTTTGCTGCTGCTGCGTCTCCATTGTCGTACTGGATGTCAACGATGCAGACCTTGTCTCCCGCTGGGATAGCGCGATAGACGTTGGGTTTACCGTTTATGGATTTGCCTTCCATCATGAATTCGCTGGCTGTATCTTTTGCGACTTTGTCTTCTTTGTAGACGGTCGGTGCAAGCTGATGCACCTCTGCAAGGCTCGTCAAGCCGTGCTTCGGCGAGGAAACCGTGAGTGAAACTTTCTTGTCCGGGGATTGTGCGCCTCCGAGAGAATCCGTCGACCAGGCTGCGGGTACTGAGATGCTGCAGTTTCCGTCGAGATTCTTGGCCAGCTTGGTATCGGCAGCACTAGCGCTCAGAGTGATCGTGAGTAGGCACAGAATTGCACCTGCTTTGTTCATTGTTTCTCCTTTGACGTTTTAGTTGACGAAGAGACCGCACCCGTCCTGTTGGAGCACCCTTATGATCCGGCTCCGATCAGGGCTTGGTTGACGCGTTTCCAGTCAGCACTATGCAGCAGTTCGCGAATACGATCGGGCGAGCCCTGCAATTGGACTACGATGTTTTCCACGACGGGCGTGTGGGGTGGATGCTTGAAGTGAAATTTGAGATCATCTCCGCCCTGCTGGGCTGACTTCCAATCTCCGAAAAGCAGTACGACCGTCTGCGAACGTTTGTCCTCGCTTTGCTCGGTCATGAAGGAATAAGCCGGGCCCGGAATCTGGAGCTGCGGCTTCGTTCTCGCATCTTTATCGGCGGCGGCACGGTTGAAGTGCACCTGCACCTCGAGGCGCAGCATCTTTAATTTCTTTCCGGCCTGCGCCATCTCGGTGGGGCTCATTTGCTGCATTTTCGCGAGAAAGGGCGCGATCTCGCGCTGGTAGAGAGGCGAGTCTCTTTTGACCGTGTAGCTGCGCTGGATAAGCTCATCGACGTCGAGGGGGTAGTCGTTGCTTTGGCCGACGAGGACGTTGTCATCAACGTCAAAGTCGACCTTTGTGTCCCAATCATCGGAGTCAAACGTGTCAAGAAACGGATGGATGATGTTCGTGTACTGCTCGATCACCTTCTTTTCGGCTGGAGTTGGGTCGCGGACCGGAGCCTGAGCGTTGGCCACGGCGGCCAGGAATAGACTGGCCGTTATGAGCGGCAGCGTCATATTCCGTACCCAGCGAAGGGTCAGATTTTCGGTGTTGGTGATTGTCCGATAAGTGGTCTGCAGGTTCGACAGAATTCCAGAATCACGCCCCAAGATTTTCCCCATTCGAGCTCCGGTGGTGAAGTGGCTCCAGCAAGTGAAGCAGGATACAACAAAATGTTATTTTCTGAGAGTTAACCGGTTGGTTACCGCGTGGAAAGGCCCGGTCGTCTTTCGACCTTCACAGGTTTTTTCGTTTTTACGTTTCGCGGGTGGGGCGCTCGCGCCACATAACTCAGGGCTTTTGCATCGCGACGCCTAGCAGTTTGCCTTGGCCGGATTCCTGGGCAAAGGCCACCAGGCGGATATCTTTGAGATCCTCGTTCGGCTTTAGTTTGACCTGAACATCCTGGGCAAACGATTTTCCCTTTGGAAGCTTCCCTACCCTGTTGAGCTGCTGAAGCACCGCGACGTGGATCAGGTGCTTGCCGCCGTTTTCTCCGCGGAGGACTTGAGATTCGACGTGATTAAGGGCCACCGCGACGTAGACATCCGCATTGTGCTTGTCGGGGTTCGTTTCGGTTTCGATGTGGACACGCAGCATCGCAGGATTCGACGGATCCGGTGAGATATTGGTGATCCGAACGGGAATTTTCTTGTTGTCTTTCGCCTTGTTCAGTGCGTCTTCTAGATTCTTCAGCCTTTCGAGGCTCACACTCTGGCTTCCATCGACGACGAACTGCGGAGTGTAAGGCTCTTTTTCACCCAGTGCTGCTTCATAAGCGCTCTGGCGGTCGGTGAATGCGGACGAGGAGTTTGGATCTTTCCAGCCCTGCTGGTCCCAATAGGTGACATGCTCGCTGAGCACGATTAGTTGGGCGCCCGAGATCGGCTGGTAGTCATCCAGGCGCTGCAGGATGCCGTCGGCCGGAGGACAGCTCGAGCAACCTTCAGAGGTAAAGAGCTCGACCAGCACGGGGACGCCCGATTGCGCGGAGGCTGGAGTTGGCGCCTTGTTCTCAGGTTGCGGAGCTTGCGCCTGCTGATGAGTTGACGCGAGAAATGAGAGAGTCAGCACAGACCGTATGAGGCCAGCGGAATGCATTGCCAAAGTCTAGCACTGGTCAATCATTTGCGTGCGCACCCTGGTGGCAGAAATGCCAGATCCTGCTTGTATCTGTTTTTCAACATTGAGCTACATATTTCTGTGGCATATAAGTGCCTTTCCCCCACAACTCTAAGTTAAGACGATGTCGAACTATGCGCTGACTCATTACAAATCGTAAGCAAAGACACGATGATGGCTTTGGGGGCGGTCTGGATGGGTTAACGTCTTTGGACTACCACGGTTCGAAGCAATCGTAGTTGCGCTGGCTGCAGATCTTACCGTTCTTGAATTCGAAAAACATTGAGGAATGGCAACGCATCTGAGATCCCGCCGTAAGAGTGCCGAAGGCAATGGCGAGTGTTCCGGTCCAGAGGACTTCGACCGCGACGGAACCGTCGTTGATGATTGCATTCTTGATCTCGTAAGTTTGGGATGAGAGCAGCTTACGGCCCTTTTCGAATGCGGCGGCCATTTGGGATATCGTGGCTCGGAGGCCTTGGGGATAGATGCGGTTGGGAAGTTGCTCCATGACGACATCGGGAGTGAAGAGCGCGGCAATTTCGGAGAATGCGCCGTTTTCGACGCTCTTGAGGTAGCGGCGGACTACGTCGAGGTTTTCGGAACTGGGCATGAGGGATTGTCGCATGAGGGCGGAAGAGTCGTTGTCATGAGAATGTCGACGAGCCTGGCTGCCAATTTCTCACCACGGAGACACGGAGTCACAGAGAAGGGCTTGCGAAAGCCGGATTCACGTGCGGATAAATCGAGCCTGAGAACATCCGAGCTCTTGATGTCATCCGCTGTTTTGCCATCCTGATGACCTGCGTCTTTGCAGGCCGGAGGACCTATGCAGTCCCAGGCTGCATAAGCACCTCAGGCAGAGTTGCACAGGTCCTCCGGCGCCAAAAAAACGGCGCCATCAGGATGACAAAGCGGAACGGTATACATCAATTCCGGACCCTGATACGAGTCGTACTTGTACCACGGACTGTCAGGGGTCGACAACGGAGAGCACATCCGCCTGCTGCAATTGTTCCGCGATCGGCATTAGATCCCAGATCGATGCGCCGATGCGTTCAGCAATGCTGAGCAGATCATTGCTGCCATCCGCGTAAGCGATGACGTCCAGCATGCGCCTGACCGTGGTGGCGGATCCTTTCTGACTTAGAGTGGGATAGAGCCCGCGCTTCCCAAGGCAAGGTTCGCCGAGGCACGTGACTTTGTAAGTATGGTTGGTTTCCAGCACTTCCAAACATCGGCGAACCATTTCGTAACCGCCCGCCAATCCTGCAGGAGTCACCAGTGTCAAATCATCGAGCGAAGTATGATACTCGGGATAAGTACCGTACTTGCTGCGGCAGAGGCCGACCAGCGGTAAATCGACGCCCGGACTGCAATATTGGCGCTCGTCACTGCCGCGGTCGAGGAAGGAATAGGTCTTGAAGTCCGGCGACATGGATGCGAGAGCATGGCGCGCAATCTTATCTGCCAGAGTGTTGGCGTAGCGGGAACTGACGACGGAAAACGCGCGCTCGTCGCCGACGCAGGAGATATTGAATCCAGCCACCACGTTTTTCTTGAGATGCTCCAGATGCCGACTCAAATAGGTGAGCGAGCCGATCGTCTCTGGAATGAAGACGACGCGATAGGTATATCGACGCGGCCGCGACTGGAGCCATTGGCCGATGAAGGCCGCAACGACTGGCCCGGAAAGTTCGTTGTTCGCCATGGATGGATGGCAAACGTAGGTAGAGAGAAAGATTTCCTTTTTTGTGTCGCCGGGAAAAACGCATTCGCCGTACGTTAGCGAGCCGTCTTTAAGTTCGCTGTCGATGAACACGCGATAGACGTCCGGCTTGAGTTCGAGCCGCTGGCGATGCGGCAAGCAGAATCCCCAACGCTCTTTGTAGTACGACGTGACGTAAGGAATGGCCCCGGGCTGCTCGGGCAAACTGAAGAGATGCTCATCCAGTTCAGCGAGGGACATTTGGCGATCCACGGGAGTCGAGTAGCCGACGACGTGAAGATTGTTGCGCCGGAAGTCCACAATGCGGCGGCCGCTCGAGTCGGCGATGAAGGCATCGCGGATAGTCCATTCCTTCGGGACAGTCCAATCAAAGACCGGCGTACCGGTGGGAACCTCGTGAATCTGTAGCGGGATAAATTCCTGCAGGATTCGAAGTGTTTCACGAATGCCGGGGCCCGTGATGCTGCGGCAGATCGGAAAAAGGCGGGTGGCCAAATCGTGCATGGCTTGCCCGAGAGGGGCGTCCGGGGCTGGCTTACTCATCGGCGGTACAGCAAGTTGAGCCATGATCGAGTCTATTTCTTGACCGCTTCCACGACGAAAGCGGAGCAAAGAAAGAATCCGCGCCAGCCCGAAGGCTCGCGCTCCAGGCGGATGGCTTCATCGCGAAAGGCTGCCGCCATACTGCCTTCGAGATAAGGCATCGCCGGATGATAGTGGTACCAGAGCAATTTCGTTTGTTCAAAGCCGTGTTTGGCGAACAGGTCGAGAACTTCAAAAGGGTTGTGAAACCGGGAAAGGATCGCATCGTAGCCGGGAGCATTCGATCCGGCGACAGTTTGGCGCGTTGGTGGCATGTCCATGCGAAGGCGCGACTCAAGATCTTTACCGACTGCGGCTTTCACTTCGGAACTGACGTTGGCGAGAAGTTCGTTGAGGATGAAATCGGCTGTGTAGCGATTGAACGTGAACAGCGAAAAGAGACTGTTGCGAAACTCGATGAAGACGCTTCCCCCTGGACGCACGAGCGTTGCCATGTTCTCGATCACCATATCGTCATTGGAGACGTGCGGCATGACGCCCATGGCCATGAGGCCGTCGAACAAACCGTCTTTGAAGACGTGGGAATAGGTAGTTGAATCCTGGATGTCTCCCCAGAAAATGTGCTCTGGATTCATGTTGTGCTGCTGCATGCGGGCGCGTGAGGCCTCGACCATGGCGGGGGAGATGTCGAAGCCCCAAACATCGATCCCCGTTCGTCCGAGGGTGGCAAGAGGAGTTCCCTCCCCCACACCAACTTCGATCACGCGTTTGATCCCTTTGGAGGCAAATGAGTTGAGCAGCAACTGGAGACGGAAATAGTTGGCGGGATACGGTCGCGTAAGGTCGCGCAAGCCTTCTCGCTCGTATTGGCGGTCGTAGTCCGAGGCTACGGCGTCGTAATGTTTGCTGACTGCAGATTGATCCATGGTGCAGACATGGTAATTGATTCCGCGCTTGCAGCAAACGCACAGGCGGAGCATGGAGGCTCGAAGACCGAGATTCCATTTCTCTTCTAAACTGGGAAGATGGGCGCCAAGTCCTTGGTGGAAAGCATGAAACGATTTCACGTCGTGATTTGTTGGGTCCTATTGCTCATATTTGTGGCGGCTGGATTCTCACAGCGGCATCATTCGCCGCGGGCAAGGTCGGGTGAGCCGGGAGTGTTCGATTACTATCTGCTGACGTTATCGTGGTCGCCGGAGTTTTTCCATTCGCATGCGGATCGGCCAGAGTGTCAGTCGGGGCATCATGGATTTGTGGTGCACGGGCTGTGGCCGCAGTATGCGGATGGGTATCCGGAGAATTGTTCGAGTGCGCCGGGGCTCGCGAATCCGTCTGAGATGACGGACATCATGCCGGATTCGGGACTCGTTGCTCATGAGTGGAGCACGCATGGAACTTGCAGCGGGCTGGATGCGGAAAGTTACTTCAAGCTGCTGCGGCGGGCGTTTACGTCAATTAAAGTGCCTGAGAAGTTCGCGGTGGCGTGGGAGAATTTCTCGATTGCGCCGGAAGAAGTAAAGAGAGAATTTGTTCGAGCCAACCCCAGCTTCACCACCGAGGATATGACCGTCAGTTGTGGAAACAATTACCTGACGGCCGTGTCGCTGTGCATGAGCAAGGACCTGAAGCCAACGGCATGCAGGAATCTGCGCGACTGCAGAGCAAATGTGATTCGGGTGCCGCGGATCCGGTGAGTGGTTCTTGTCAGAATGGATCATGATACCGTTCACACATGACATTCCCTACGGCGAGTTTAATGGACGCGGTGTGGCATCAGCATCAATAAGTCCCAGGGCCCATTTGATAGCGTCGACGTACATCTTCTGAAACGCAGGGTTGTCCCAGTTTTCGGTGACGTGGCCGAGGCTGGAGTAGAAGACGCGTCCTTTGCCGTAGGTCTTGGCCCAGGTGACGGCAAAATCTCCGTCGGTGCGGTGAACGTTCTTGTTCTTCAAATCAAGCTTGGTCGGATCGAGACGCATCAAAACGCGAACTTTATCTCGCGAATAGTTCTTGATCTGATAAATCTCATCGCGCAAGACGAACTCGTGAGGCCACGCGTGCATGCCGGGAAACGTGGGATCTTCCACCAGGATCGGTGCGTCGAACGTTCCCCACGGATGCTCGTCGAAATAGCCTCCGATCATCTCTCCGTACTCAGGCCATGAGGTGAAAGTGATGGTGGCGCTGTGGACGCCGACGAATCCCTTGCCGTCATCACGAATGAAGGAGAGAAAGTCGGATTTCTGCTGAGGGTCCATCTCGAGTTCGCCACCGGTAAAGAAGAGGACAGCGTCGAAGTCGTTCAGGTTCTTCGCGTTGTATTCCAGCTTCTTCTTGGTCAGAGCCTCGGTGTCGGTGCGGATGGTTGTGTCCCATAGACCCGAATCGTGTCCAAGGCGCTCGATGGTCGAGAGGGCATGCGAGACGGCTTCGTGGCGATAACCTTTTTCCTCGCCGATGGCGAGAAGCTGCTTGCGGTGAGGTTGGGACTGGGCAGCGAGAAGAGTACCACAAACCAGAGCGAAAAAGATTGGCCGGAGTTTCATGCCGAGATGGTATACCGAAACCTGCAAAGAAGAATGGCTCCGGTTGCGCGGAGCCATTGAATGGCACGTGGTGCACAGCACTCTGTCCAACTTTAATGTTGGTCGGAAGAGGCCTCCAAGTCAAGTTACTTTGTGGGGAGATTATCTCTGCGTTTTCTCCCCGGTGAATTTCTTCTCCACCGATGCTCTTGCGAGACTACTTCCCAATTCCGCTGAGGGTGACCTCTTGGGTGCGCCCTAGCGCGCTGTCAGTGATCTTGATCGTGCCAGTTTGCGGACCCTTTGTTTGTGGTTTGAATGCAACCTGGATCGTGCAGCCTTTCCCGATATTCAGTTTGGCGGTGCAATTGTTGCGTTCCACAAAACCGCCACTTATTTGGATACTTGATACCAGGAGTTTCTGGTTCCCTACGTTCGATAATTTCACTGCAACTGGAAAACTCATTTTCCCGACACTCACTGAGCCAAAATTTATGGCCGTGGGAAACAGGGCTACCGTAGGCTCGCTGAGGTATAGCGACACATCGGTTGTTCCCGAGATCTGATTTTGAAAAACGATGCCAATGTCACCAATGCCGTCGGAATTGAAATCTCCGACGACGATATTGCCTGTGTACACCTGTCCGTTGGCGCCGTAGGAAAAGGGCAACTGAAACGTGCCATCCCCATTGCCGATGAGCGCGAGAACTCCATTGTTGATCAGGTCGAGCTTTCCGTCGCCGTTCACATCCTCAGCCAAAAGCTGACAGCAAAGCAGGACCGAAGACTCGGAATAGACTGGGTTCTCGAAGGTGCCGTTGCCGTATCCTTTGAGGAACGCGATTCCGTTGCTAGTGGCTACTACGATATCGGGGTAACCGTCGCCATTGAAATCGTCAACAATAGCCATCGATTGACCAATCACGATAGGTCCAGTGATCGCCTTCTGGAACGTGCCATCTCCATTTCCCAGCATCACGAAAACGGGGTTTCCAGGAAACACGAGGTCTGGCTTTCCATCCCTGTTGACATCTGCGACGCTGGGGCCACCGTACTGTTCGTTGTACTGGACGCCGAGGGTAAACGTTCCGTCGCCGTTACTGAGATAAATGCTGATTACCTCTTCGCCGTTGATAAATGAAAACGCGCTTACTACCACATCGATCTTTCCATCTCCGTTGAAATCGCCGATCGCGAACGTCGGAGTCGTGGTCGTGTTGAGCTTAGTGTCAACCGGAGTCTGGAAGTTCCCGTCTCCGTTGCCCAAGAGAACCTGAAATCCCGTGGAATAGTCGTCTATGAGGATCAGGTCGAGGACTCCGTCTCCGTTGAAGTCGCCGGACAACATGCGATCCTGATTGTTTATCGCTTGGGAGAGCAGAGGCGAAATAATTGGAGCAGCAAATGATCCATGGCCTGTGCCTAAGGAAACGGCGACCTGACCAGTGGGAAAATTCGTTTCCGCGATCGCCAGATCCAGCTTGCCATCTCCGTTGAAATCTCCAACTACGGTAGAGTTCGGACCATAAGGAGTTCCGGACAAATTCGTGGTCTTAGCTAATCCGAATTGACCTTTGCCGTTACCGAGGACGACCGCAACCGAGGCAAGATTCTCGTTTGGAGCGGCCAGATCAAGAAACCCATCGCCGTTGATATCTGCCAAGAGGATCGATTCTGTGGCGAAAATTGGAGAGGCAATCGGAGCTGAGAATTTGCCGCTGCCATCGCCCAACAAGACCGAAAATTGGGTGGATGCAACCGATCCGTATGCCAAGTCCGGTTTGCCGTCGCGGTTGATGTCGGCGGCTGCGAGACTGTAAACCTCGCCCGCAGAACTCTTCTGCACTGCGGTGGGCGGCCCCAAACTCCCGTTTCCCAGCCCTTTCAAAAGGTAGATCTGGGATTGGATTTGGCTCGAGATGACCGCGTCAACAGTCCCGGGACTTGTGAAGTTGCCGGTAACGATGAGACTTTTATCAGGGCCGAAAAGGCCGGTGGAGGAATCCACTCGCGTAAATGAGCCGCCTCCGGCATTCAGCAAGACTGTTACTACGCCAGAGCCGACACAGGAAGCGATCAAGTCGATCTTGCGATCCTGGTTGAAGTCGCCGGTGCCGATCGATGTCGGTTCGGTTCCAATATCAACTAACGCTTGCGTCTGAAAAGTCCCATCCCCGTTCCCATACAAAACCGAAATAGTGTTATCGAACTTGTTCGCGATGGCGAGATCGGTCTTTCCATCATCGTTAAAATCGCCTGCGACGATGCCTACCGGAAAATCACCGACCGAATAGTCGGCATGCGCCTGAAACGTTCCGTCACCATTCCCGAGCAAAACCGAAACTGTTCCGGGCTGATCTATTCCGTTCGGCATGTTGACTGTAACGAGGTCAATCTGCCTATTTCCTCTCAAATCGGCCGCGATCAATGCAAAAGGCGATGTACCACTGGCATAGGTAACCGGTGAGGCAAACGCTGCGTTCGGCGCACCGAGCATTACAGATACGGTGTTTTCGTAATTCACGGCTGCCAAGTCGTTTCTACCATCGCGGTTGAAATCAGCGAGAACGGCTCCGAGCGGACTGTTCCCCGCGTCGACATACAAGTAGTTGTACAGATAGGCCTGAGCACTAACAGACGCGCCGGGAAAGCCAAAATATGTGAGAGAAATGAAGAGGGCTGCTAGGGCGAACACGGCCCGAGGCTTTCGCGAAAAAGTCATTTGACCCGCCTTTGTCGGGGAAGTATTTTTACCATGCCAAGCGGAACGCGGCAACAGTTAAGGAGATTGAGGTTATTGATCGCGGGACGCGCGGACCCGGTTGGCGGTAATCGACATGAGTCCTGTTGATTGATTAAATTGACAAAAAGCGCGGGCGAGGCGCCCGCGCCACACAAGCATCGATCGTTTTCTTCTTACCAACCTCTGGTTTGCAGCATGTGTGCTTCGTCTAGCGCGCTGACTGCCAGGCCTTTCATCGCTCCCTGCAGGTCTTCGCTGACTTCTAGGAGAACCTTTGGATCCTGGTAGTGCGTGGCGGCTAGCACGATTGCTTTCGCGCGCTTAGCGGCTTCTTCGGGGTCGGCGAACTCCGTGGAGTTCTTCATGAAGATGCCGCTGCCTACGAATACTGCTTCGGCTCCTAGCTGCATTACTAAACTTGCGTCCGCTGGAGTGGCGATTCCTCCGGCGCTGAAGTTCGGGACGGGAAGCTTCCCTGCTTTGGCGACCATCCTGATCAGTTCGTATGGGGCCTGGTGCTCCTTTGCTTTCGCGTAAAGTTCTTCTTCGCTGAGAACCGTGAGAATCTTCATCTCCTGAACGATCTGGCGCATGTGCTTGACGGCGTGGACTACGTCTCCGGTGCCGGCTTCGCCCTTGGTGCGGATCATGGCCGCGCCTTCGGCGATGCGGCGCAGGGCTTCTCCGAGATTGCGGGCTCCGCAGACGAACGGGACGTTGAAGGCGTGTTTGTCGACGTGGTGTGCTTCGTCGGCGGGCGTGAGGACTTCGGACTCGTCGATGTAGTCGACGCCGAGTTCCTGCAAGATCTGTGCCTCGGCAAAGTGGCCGATACGGCACTTGGCCATGACCGGGATCGACACGGCGGCCATGATTTCACGAATCTTTTTGGGGCTTGCCATGCGGGCTACGCCGCCTTCGGCGCGGATTTGAGCGGGCACGCGCTCGAGAGCCATGACGGAGACGGCTCCGGCCTTTTCGGCGATCTCGGCCTGGCGGGCGTCGGTGACGTCCATGATGACGCCGCCCTTGAGCATTTCAGCGAGGCCGGTCTTGAGACGGAGAGAGGTGTTGGTGTTGTTGCCGTTGTTTTGGGACATGTTTGAGACCTTGTGGATACCTTTTCGCGATCGCGAAGAATCGGCTGGTCACTGCAGCTCTCAGCTGTCAGCTTTCAGCCATCAGCTAGCCCTTTTCTGATGGTTCTGGGAGGGGTTTCGCCGCTATTTCATTTTAACGCGGGCGAAGAGATTGCGGAACCCCGGCTCGCGATTTCACCACAGAGGCACAGAGTCACAGAGGAACCCTCGCCTAATGTCCGCGGGGAGAGGAGGGTCTGAGCGATGCTCAACTCTATTCTTCCCAATCTTTCGGGACCCGCGCGATTCCCCAAACATTGCCGGGTTCGACAAGCGCCAAACCTAGTAGCCACTGCTTTTCAAATTGTCCAAGGGAGATGCAGTTTACCACGCGGGCTGCGACTCGCAAACGCGTGGGCAGGCCATCGAGGTGGACGAGCGTTCCAGTGGCGATGGGACGCGGCGAGCGTACAGCGCAACCACCAAGGTTCGCCAGAATAACCTGGCCGCGCCCTGAGAATGAGTGGGGAGGATCGCTAGGGGTTACGGTTACGGCAATCTCGCATGGGATGCGAGTGCCTCCGCGCAATGCGGCTTTTTGTGGTCTTGAGCCCAAGGTCCCCAACGTTTAACCTTCGCATAGAATTTCGTGTAATCGATTCCAAGAAAATTTCTGTTCGGAATTTGTAACAACGCCCAGGAGATATGTGCGTGCAGTTCGCCTACGATGGCTTTTCGCATCCGGGACACTCTCCGTAATACGCGTTGCCTCGGTAGTCCAGTTCCTTTAGTCCTTCTGCTGAGGTGTAGTAGCCGCGAATAGACTCCGCGCGGGCAAGGTCAAAGAACGTACGCAGGTCGCCGTCGGAAGTTGTCTTCGCAATCGAATTCACGAATTCGACTTGCTGCGCGTGTGATAGTTGCAGGAATTCCCTGCCGTAAGTTCGCATCGAGAGTTCTCGCAACTCTCGAAGACCGGAGTGCACTACCGATTGCGGATCGGCGGTTTCCAACTGGCGAACAGATTCTTCGCCGTAGTAGGCCACTGCGAGCAATCGATGCATGGGATCGAGTCGCTGCGCCGCAAGGCGCACGCCTGCTGCGGAAAACAACCAGAGATCCAGCCATTGCACGGCTTGCGCCGAAGCGGTAGAGTCGACTTCTCCAAGCAAGATTTCGATCCAGCGTTCAACGACCGCAAACTCTTCCTGCGAGAAGAAACCTGGCTGATAAATATTGGAACGAGGCTGGGCAAATTCCGTCTCGCTCCCTGGCGGTGGAGTCCAATTATTTCCTCCGCTGCTCAAGGCGTGCACCAGATGATCCTGGGAAGGTCCGTAAAGGCCGGGAGGAAGCGTTGAGGCTGTGGCGGACGGGGCTTGCTGCGGGGTAATAGATGGAGCCGACTGGGGAAGCAATCCGCTGACTCCCGCGAGGGCGACGAGTTCGCCGAGCCGTAACAGCCATTGGCGGCGGGTGAACTCATCGTTTTGCTCGACCGGTTCCGGTCGCTGCATGTCGTCACTCATGGTTTGCTCTCATGACTCGCCTCGACGAAAGGCGCGCGCGATGTGCTCGCCGGCGCGCGCCGAAATGGCCATGATTGTCAGCGTGGGCTCGTAACATCCTTGCGTGGTGAAAACGGCACCGTCGGTGACGAAAACGTTGGGTGTGTCGTGCACTTTGCAATTGGCATCGACCACACTCTTTTTCGGATCTGAGCCCATGCGGGCAGTTCCGCATTCGTGAATGTTTTTGCCGAAGAGGCTGATGTCCTTCTTTGGCGGAGTCGGGTCCGAGAGGTTCATAGCATCGAGAATGGCACCGATGTCCTGCCGCATGGCGGCGGCCATTGCCTGTTCGTTTTCTCCGTAGGCGGCGCTGATATGGAGTGCAGGAATTCCCCAGGCATCTTTTTTGTTTGCATCGAGACGAACGAAGTTATCGACGCGGGGCAGGCATTCACCTTGGGCTTCGATCGCAAAACTGTAAGGGATTTCTTCGCGTACGCGCTTTCGCCAGGCATCGCCAAACTCGGGCGACAGAAAGGCATGTCCGTAAAGTTCCTGGCTGCCGTCACCGTCAAAGCGGTAGCCACGCACGAATCTCGAGTTGCGCTCCTTTGCTGTGCTGGTGGCCGTGTTCACGTACTTCGGAATCAGGAAGCCGCAAGGACGTCCAACAGGCTCGCGCTTGGAGGAACGCAAACCGGGCATTCCGCCACCGGCGCCTTCGATGGTGAAATGGTCCATCAAGTAGTGTCCGAGCACGCCGTTTGCATTGCCAATTCCCTGCGGATGAACGGGCGATATCGAGTTCAGTAGGATGCGCGTAGATTCGAGGGCTCCGGCGGCGACGACAATGACCTTGGCCCTGGCTTCCCGATGCTGACGTGAGACCCGGTCGATGTAATGGACGCCAGTCGCGCGGCCACTGGAGTCGACCAGCACATCGCTCACGATGGCATCGCTGACTAGTGTGAACTTTCCGGTGCGGGCCGCTGCGGGAAGTGTTACCGATGGGCTGTTGAAATACGAAGCGGTGAAGCATCCGCGCTGGCACTGATCACAATAGTGGCAAGCCGGACGTCCGCGATGATCGACTGTCAGGTTCGCTACGCGGTCGGGCATCACGCGCCAGCCGAACTTTTTCTCGATCACCTGCTTGGCCTGCAGGGCACCGCAAGAGAGATTCATCGGCGGCAGGAATTTCCCGTCCGGCATCTGGGGTAATCTTTCCCTTGATCCGCTGACCCCAATGTAGCTTTCCACCAGATCGTAATAAGGCTCGAGTTCGTGGTAGCTGATGGGCCAATCTTCTCCATATCCATCGCGGCTGGCGGCTTTGAATTCATTGTCGGAGAAGCGATAGCTTTCGCGCGCCCAGCAGAATGTTTTGCCTCCTACCTGGCGTCCACGAATCCACATGAAAGGCTTGTCGGCCGGGAACGTGTAAGGATGCTCGATATCGTTGACGAAGAATTGATGGCTGTATTCGTCACACGCGTAACAGAGGCGCTGCACGGGTTGGGTTTCGAGCAGACGTTGCTGGTTTCCGAAGCCCCGGAATTTCAGCTGGTACGGCCAGATATGCTCGGTGAAATCGCGGGTTGGGATGCGCGGCGGGCCGGCCTCGAGCATGGCGACGGTGACGCCGCGCTCGGTGAGTTCTTTCGCAACCCATCCGCCACTGGCGCCAGAGCCAACGATCAAAACTTCATGGATGCTTCGAGGACCGGGCACGAGGAGTCAGTGTAGCAAAGAGGGCAGGCGATCTCTCTCGCTAATATCTGCTTGGATTTTGTCCTCACCACTTCCCTGCTGTACACTTCCCCCGGTTTTCCACACCAGTCTCAGGAGCCCGCATCATGTGCCGTTTCCGTCGATGCACTTTCATTGTGCTGTCGGTCGTCTCGCTATTTATTTCCGGGTTCGGGCAAGAGAAGAAAGAAGACAGGTCACAGGAGAAGTCAGACCGCCTCACCGCGATGGACGTCTTCAACCTGCAGTTCGCGGCCGATCCGCAGATGTCGCCTGATGGGAAGCGGATCGTCTACGTGCGGCAGTTCACCGACATCATGAACGACAAGCGCGAGTCGAACCTGTGGGTGATCAATGCCGACGGAAGCGAAGACCGTGGCCTGACTAATGGCAACTATAGCGACAGCTCGCCGCGCTGGTCGCCCGACGGCACGCGCATCGCTTACCTCTCGGACCGCGACGGCAAACCCCAAATCTACGTGCGATGGATGGACAACGGTCAAACCGCGCAATTGACGAATCTCGACAGTGCTCCCTCGGATATCGTGTGGTCGCCGGATGGCAAGCTGATCTCGTTCTCGGCCTTCGTGCAGTCAGAGCCGCCGAAGGTTGCCACTCTGCCCAAGGCTCCGGAAGGCGCGAAATGGGCTGATCCGCCGAAGGTCTACGACCGTCTTGTCTATCGCTTTAATGGGCGCGGATACCTGAAGTACGGATTTATGCAGCGCTTCGTCGTGTCGTCGGAGGGCGGCGCGCCGCGACAGCTCACCAGTGGCAATCTCCCCTACGGAGGCTTTGAGGGCGCTTTCGGCGGAGGCCGGGCCGTGTGGACTCCCGACGGGAAATATCTAATCTTCTCGGCAAATTTGCATCCGGAGTACGAATATGAGCCGCTGAATTCGGAGGTCTACGAGCTCTCCCTGGCCGATGGAACGGTAAATCCGCTCACTACCCGCAAGGGACCGGACAACTCTCCGACTGTTTCCCCAGACGGCAAAACCATCGCCTACGTCGGCTTCGACGACCGCTACCAGGGACATCAGACGACGCACCTTTATTTGATGAATCGGGATGGCAGCAATGGGCGAGTAGCGACTCCGCAACTCGATCGCGATGTCCAGGAGCCTGAGTGGGCGGCTGACGGCAGCGGCGTCTATTTTATGTACGACGACAAGGGCGACACGAAACTGGCGTTCTATTCGCTCGATGGCAAAGTGAAAGACCTCGCCGAGCACCTTGGCAGTGGTGGTTCGAGCTATGCGGGCGGCGCCTCGTTTACGGTGGCGAAGAATGGGACGTTCACCATTCCCTATGACACGACCTCGGACGCGGGCGATATTGCGGTCGCATCGCGGTCCGACGCAAAGCCTCGTGTGTTGACGGCTCTCAATCAGCAACTGTTCATGCAGAAGAAGCCGGGCGTGGTGGAAGAGTTCTGGTTCGAATCGTCTGTCGATAAGCGCAAAGTCCAGGGATGGATTGTGAAGCCTCCAGATTTCGATGCGGCGAAGAAATATCCGCTAATTCTTGAGATTCACGGCGGGCCGTTTGCGAATTATGGGGATCGCTTCGATACGATCAAGCAGGTCTGGGCAGCGAAAGGATTCGTGGTGCTGTATGTGAATCCGCGTGGGAGCACCAGCTACGGAGAAGAGTTTGGCAATCTGATTCACCACGCATATCCGGGAGATGATTTCTACGATCTGAATTCGGGTGTGGATGCTGTGATCGCCAAGGGCTATGTCGATCCCGACAATCTGTTTGTGACTGGGGGCTCCGGAGGCGGCGTGCTGACCTGCTGGATGATCGACCGTACGACTCGCTTCCGAGCGGCCGCGAGTTTGTATCCAGTGATCAACTGGTATAGCTGGGCGCTGACCTCGGATCTGCCGTCGTTCGGCACGCTCTACTGGTTTTCCGGTCCGCCGTGGGAGAAGTCGGATGAGTATGTAAAGCGATCGGTGCTCTCCTACGTGGACAAGGTTACGACGCCTACGATGCTGGCGACCGGTGAAGACGACTTCCGCACTCCGATTTCCGAGGCTGAGCAGTACTATGCCGCTCTGAAATTAAGAAAGGTCGAGACAGTGTTGGTGCGCTTTCCCGGCGAACCGCATGGCATGAGTTCTCGGCCAAGCCACTTGGCGGCGAAGATTCTTTACGTCTCGGACTGGTTTGATCAGCATAAGAAGAAGTAGAAGTGTTCGGTGTTGGAAGTTTGAGAGAGGTCGCGCTTATGTCCGTGCGCGGGGCGAGGAGACTCCATCGACGATCGCGGCGACCAGACCCGGGATCGTGAACTCTGTTGCGGCGATATCGACTGGGAGACCCGATTCCCGGAGCGTCGTTGAGGTCACCGGACCGATTGAGGACATCCGGACCCCCTCGAGCAAAGACCGCAGCTTTCGTTTGTCCGGAATGTTGAGGAGCTCGACGAAGTTCTTCACGGTGGACGAACTCGTGAATGTGACCACATGCGGACGCTTTTTGGGATTCTTCAGAGCGGCTTGTAGCCGGCGCCGCGAGCTCTGTGGGGCGACCGTTTCGTAGGCTTCCACGACGTCGACGTGAGCTCCGGCTTTGCGCAGTTCGCGCGGGATGACATCGCGGGCGACCTTGGCGCGGACGAGCAGGACGCGCTTCCCTTTTACCTTTCCCTTCAAGCTACGGACTACCGATTCGGCGACGTATTCTTTGGGGACGACATCGACTTTCAGGCCGCGCTTCTCGATGGCTTTCTTCGTGGCCGGGCCGATCGCGGCGATGCGAAGAGCCGGGGCTAAAGCCCCAGAATCTTTGCCTCGCAGACGCGGCGCTGAAGCGCCGCTCTTCCACGTTTGTTTTCGGCCCGCTTTTTCAAGTCGGTCCCACATGGCTTCGACGCCGTTGACGCTGGTGAGGATCAGCCAGTCGTAAGAATCGAGACTCTTGAGGGCCGAATCGAGCGGGCGGAAGGAACGGGGCTTACGAATCTCAATGAAAGGGATTTCTAGTACCTGTGCGCCGCGCTTGCGGAGTTCCGCTGAGAGGGCTCCGGCCTGATGCTTCGCTCGGCCTACCAAAACTCGAATTCCACTTAGTGGTCGGTTCCCTGAACGCTTAGTCTTCTTGCTCATGGTTTGAGTTGGCGGACAGGAGTGTCCGCCCCACACTTTTCCTACTTTCTGCCTAGGCCTTCTTCTCGCATCAGGCGGGCTGTTCCTGAGACTGCGCTGTCAGACGCGGGGCATAATGCGTCGATGATATTTTGCTGTTCGTCTGGCGTGCGGTTCTGGCTTAGCTTGAATTTGGCTTCTAGCTTTTCGACGGTGATTTCAAATCCCACGATGTGCCCCAGCATGCGCGTCTTATAGGCGTCGCTCAGGCTGTCCCATTGCTGCTGGTAGGCGGCTTCGAAGGTGGGGATCAGATCGTGCAGCATGTTTAGCAGATCCGCGTGCTCGGAGTAGGTTTTCGCCTTGCCGTAGGTGTGGACTGCTCCGTAGTTCCAGGTCGGTACGGTTTCACGAGTGTTGTAGTGTGATGGCGAGATGTAGGCGTGCGGGCCGTGGAAGATCATGAGGCAGAGTGGTTGTTGGTCTAGGTAACGCCAGTGCGGATTCGCTTTCGCGACGTGGCCGCGAAGAGTGATGCGCTCTTCGTTTTCGCGGATCACAGCCGGGACGTGCGTGGCGAAGGGACCGTCTGCGCTGTTCGAGATAAGGATGGCGAATGGGTTGGCGCGCATGAAGGCGATCGCGGCTTGATCGCGGACTCGGAAGTGTTCAGGGATGTACACGGATGTCTCTTTCGCCCCTCCGGGGCTTGCTATTCATTTTTTTCGACTACCCATGGCTTACGCTGCATTCTTACGCCGCTTCGCGGCTGGGACTATGCCGATTTCGGCGGCTGATTTTCTAACGATTCTGCGATTTTCTTTTTCACGTGCAAAAGCTTTTGCACCTCTGCGATTACCGTTTCCTCTTCGTCCTTCACTTCGATAGTGAATGTTGGCTCGTATTTGGGCAGAGTCCTCAGCTTCTCACGGATGTCGTCGAGTTGCGCCTCGGTCAGGCGGAATTCGGCGCGGACCGTGCTTCGACCTGGTTTGCGGTAGCGGATGCTGGCCGCCTTGTCCCAGACGATGTAGTCGCGACCGAGGTTTGCCATCAGCATGAGCATATAGAAAGCGTCGGTCATGGCAAAGAGCGATCCACCGAAATGCGTGCCGACGTAGTTGGCGTTCCACCAGCGGAGTTTCATCTCGACGTCGATGGCTTTCATGTCCGGAGAGACGTAGGTCACGCGGATGCCGGCACCGAGGAACGGAGGCCAGAGGTTCACCGCGCGGCGAAGGGCGCGGGAGTTGTTGTAGCCGCCCAGAAGTTTGAGAAGGACGTTGTGGGTCATCCGATCTCGGCGCTCGCAAGCCACAGGGGCTGAAGCCCCGATTTTTTGGGATCGCTAGACGCGGCCCTTAAAGGGCCGTTCTTCCACGGCTGTGCCGGCTTACGGGAGATATCCAAAATAGACATCTGGGACATATCCAGAAGAGATGAGGAAAATCGCAAAACGATGCTGGCGCCCAGCGCTCTGCTCGTCATGGTTGCGGCGGGACGGCTAGGCCGCGGCCGTAGACGGCTTCGAGGATGGCATCTCCTCCGCGTGCCAGTAAGGATGCTCCGGCTTCATTGCCGAGCTTTTCGGGATCGATGCCGTCTCGGGAATCGCGAAGGAGCTTGGTGCCGTCGGGGTCGGCGACGATGGAGTCTAGATGAAGGTTGCCATCCCGAATTTCCGCGAAGGCTCCGATGGGGACTTGACAGCCTCCGCCGAGGCTGTTGAGCAGGGCGCGCTCGCAGGTTGTTGCCGCGCGGGCGTTGGGATCGTCTAGGAAAAATAGGAGTTCGCGCGTTTTGGAGTCGCCTTCGCGGATCTCGATGCCTAGTGCTCCCTGGCCTGCGGCGGGGCACATGATTTCGGCTGGGATGATTTGCTTGATCAGCTCCGTTTTGCCGAGACGCTTTAGGCCTGCCGAGGCTAGGATGATGGCGTCGTATTCTCCTTGCTCGAGTTTACGCAGGCGGGTGTCGACGTTGCCACGCAGCGGATGGATGTCTAGATCCGGGCGAATGGCTTTGAGTTGCGCTTGGCGGCGAAGGCTGGAGGTGCCGATGCGCGCGCCTTTTGGCAGGTCTTCGATCTTCGAGTAGTTCTTTGAGCAGAAGGCGTCGCGGGGGTCTTGGCGCTCGGTGATGGCGGCGATCTCGAATCCCTTTGGGAGTTCGGTGGGGAGATCTTTTAGGGAATGGACGGCTAGGTCGACGCGTTTAGCGGCTAGGGCTTCCTCGATTTCTTTGGTGAACATTCCCTTGGTGCCGACCTTGGCCAGGGCTACGTCGGTGATTTTGTCGCCTGTAGTGTGGATGATTTCGATTTCGACCTCGTGTCCACGGGCGCGGAGGAGCGCGGAGATGTGGTTGGCTTGCCAGAGGGCGAGCTGCGAGCCTCGGGAGCCGATGCGGAGTTTCGAGGGTTTGCCGTTGGTTGTCATGCGAGTGTAGTGCCGACGTAGAAAGTGACAGCCGTGCGGATGTGCGCTTCTTTCGCTCCTTCGGAGCTTGAGGATTTGCCATTGCTACCCTCGGCTTGCGCCGTGAGCTGCATTCTTTCGCCGCTTCGCGGCTTGAAGCGGCAACTCAGGGACTCCTCCACTTGCTCGAAGGTTGGTATTAGCTCGGTGTCGTGATCGTCGAAGAAACGGATTGCGATGCGGAAATTCCCTGGGTCGCCACTGCCGGTGTTCAGATTGTAGGGGTCCTTCGACTCCGTCTGGCGAATCGCTTCGCTCTTCGCCAGACTCCGCTCAGGACGACAAGCTATTGGTGCTTCGTGCGGCGACATCAGCCTCGAGTGCGGGATGTGGTTCATTGGCGGCTTCCCACTTCGTCTTTGTTCGTGGCTGGGCGCTCTGCGTCTTTTGCTTTTACTTGCAGGTTGAAGAGCCGGCGGACTACGTCGACTACCGTTGTCGCTTCTGATTCTTTTGCAGCTGTCTTCAATGTCGTGATCGGTGTGTGCATTACCTTGTTGATAATGCCGCGGGTCAGGGCTTCGATCGCGATCTCCTGCTCGGGGGTGAGTTGGCCCATGCGCCCTCGGACGCGATCGATTTCTGCCTGGCGAATCGTTTCCAAATGATCCTGTAGGCTGACGATTGTCGGGACAACATCTAACGTGTGGACGCGGGCTTCGAACTTTTCGACTTCGCTGGCGATGATAGCTTCGGCGCGCTCGGCTTCTTTGCGGCGGTCGGCTACGTGAGTGGTGACCGCTTGCTGCAGGTCGTCGATGTCGTAGGCGAAGATGCCGTCGAGTTTCGCCATCTCTGGCGAAACGTCGCGCGGGACGGCGATGTCGATGAAGAACATCGGACGGTTCTTGCGGCGGGCTAGGAATTGCTCTCCGTGCTCGCGGCGGAAGATGGCGTGCGGTGCACCGGTCGAGGTGATGACGATGTCGGCACGGTCGCAGGTGGAATAGAGATCCTCGAACTTGATGGCCTGACCATCGAATTTCTGCGCGAGTCCGATGGCGCGCTCGTAGGTGCGGTTCGCGACGAAGATTGAGCCGCAGCCGTGGGCCATCAGATGACGGGCAGCGAGTTCGCTCATCTTGCCGGCACCGACGATGAAGACATTCTTGCCCTGCAGCGTTCCAAAAATCTTTTTCGCGAGTTCAACTGCTACCGAAGCGATTGAGACCGAAGATGATCCGACGGCTGTTTCGCTGCGTACGCGCTTCGCCACGGCGAAGGCACGGCTGAAGAGCTGGTCGAGCTGTCCGCGGACCGCTCCGACGGCGCGGGCGGTGGCGTAGGCTTCTTTGACCTGGCCGAGAATCTGCGCCTCCCCGACCACCATGGAATCGAGGCTCGCCGCGACGCGGAAGAGATGCCGTACCGCATCTTTCTCGCGGAATTCGTAAAGGTGTGGATCGAGTTCGTCGGGATCGAGATGGAAGTGGTCGTGGAGGAATCCGCGAAGATCGGCGTGTCCATTTGTCGTGTGGGTGACGATCTCGACGCGATTGCAGGTCGAGATGACCATGCCCTCTTCAATGCCAGGATAAGACGTCAGATCGCGGCAGGTGTCCGGTAGCCGCGACTCCGGGATCGCAAGGCGCTCGCGGACTTCCAGCGGTGCGCTCTTATGGTTCACGCCGATGAGCTGGTATCTCATGAAGCAGCGAACCTGTGGATCGCGGAGAAATAATTAGCGGCCCAAGCGGCGAGCGCAGCGACGAAAGCGAACGTGGCGAGGACGGCGGCGCGGCGTCCCCGCCACCCCGAGTTCCAGCGGGTGAAGACCATCACCATGTAGACGGCCCACATCAGCACGGATAGAAGAATCTTGGGATCGAGGAAATCGACGTGGCCGATGGTCGGTGCCGTAATCGCGACTACCGAACCCGTGATCAGGCCGAGCGTCATGAACGGGAAGCCCAGCAGGAGTGAGCGGTATCCGATCTGATCGATTACTTCAAGTGCTGGCAGGAACGCGATGAGACTGGTAGGTTTCTTGGCCTTAAGGCGGCGCTCTTGTAGCAGGTAAAGGATGCTTGCTCCGAAGCTGACCAATAGTGCCGCATAACCGGTGAAGATCAGCATGATGTGAGCGATGAGCCATCCCTTATGCGAGACGAACTGCGTAAGCAGGACCGGTTGCTGATCGACTGCAGCGACGAAAGTCAGAAAAAAGACGACCGGAAACACGACTACGCCCGGCGATGTCGTCTTGTAGATCACGTAGATGATCATGAAGAACGTCATCGACAGAAATGCCAGAAGCGACTCGCCATTGTGGACCGAGGCCCATACGATCTGTCCGGAGAGGAACAACTCCGTGATGGAAACGAAATGGAACACCATGCCCAAGCTGGCGGCGTGGAGGGCGATGCGGCTGAAAAGGTCGCTGGTGCGCGTCAGGGCTACGAAGGCGTAGACCAGACCGATGAAGTAGCAACCTAAGGCGAAGCGCAACCAGAGCAGCGACATAGACGCAGTTTCCAGTTCTTAGTTCTCAGCGCCGGGTTCGGGCGCCAGCCCAGCCAAATCCTTGTCTGAAATCAAAAAGTCCGGGATTTACATGAGTTTACCGCACTTACCGCCTGGACTGAACCCCTTCCCAACCACGATGTCATTGTCGGGGGAGCTTGTGGTTAAGGCAAAGACAGGGGGTCACTTAGGTGTGTGATTAGAATCACAGACTGAATTGGCAGTGTGTCGAAAGTCGGCAAATCAGCAACTCTCAATCGCTATTTCGCCTTAGGCATGGCGTGCGGATTGGGCATGCCTTGCGGAATTGCGGTGTGACCGGCTCCCATGGAACCCATGTCGCCGGGCGCGAAGCAGGTGACGCGTCCGCTTCCGGCTAAGCGGAGTTGCGACGGGCAATCGCCTGCTGTAACCGTGGGTGACGGCCCTCCCTGGGCCTGCACGCTGTAGAGTTTGCCATCCGAGTTGCCTGCTACGCCGACGACCATCCCAGGCATGTCATAGGCAACGAAGAATGGCCGTTTGTTTTGGCTGGCCTGCATAGCGCAGTCGCTGGCTGCCTTTGCTTGATCGGGCGCAGCTTTGACGTCGAGACGTCCGCAATTCGCGGCGGAGGGTCCGGCGAACTCTTGCAGCTTTTCCTGAACCGCGTCCGGAGATTTTGAAGGGGCTGTGCTCGACGACGGATTCGGAGATTTGTTGCACGCGGTCAAGGAGCAAACGATTAGGAGGAGAGCTGGGACAGGTTTCATGCGGGAGATTGTAAATGGTCGGAGCAAACGCATGGCTTCAAAAACTTGGGATTAGGCCAATTAACGAATTGGTCCGTGCCATCCCGCGTTGGGCTTGCGATAGAAACTCCCCTGACATGCCGGTGCCGATGTCGAGAAAGATGTCGAGAAACACGAGATCCTTCGACTGCGGTTGGTCTTTGCGCCCGAGGCGCAAAGACCAATCCTCGCTCAGGATGACAGACGCGAAGGTCGACATCCATTCTTTGGACGGTTCCGATTTCAGTTCTTGCTCGTCAATTCTTTGATCAGGTCGACTTCGGCTTGGCGATAGGGCTTTCCGTCGGAGCGCAAGACTTCGTGGAACCAGACCGGCGGCTCGTGCTTCACGTACGGGTGCTGCCACGATTCCCAGGGAAAGTAAGTTTGTGTTTTGCCGGCTACGAATCCCCAGTTGATGGCACCGACGTGCTCCCGTTTGGCCAGCGGCAGTATGGTGTCGAAGGTGCTTCCGACGGAGCGCGCCATGAATTCGGTGCAGATGATGGGGCGGTGAAATCTTCTAAGCCACTCAACTTCGGCTTTGAATGATTCGGGCCAGGAATAGTTGTGGAAGGTGATGACGTCGGATTCGCGGAGTTGGATCCGCTGAATCTCGTCGGGGGCTTCGTTCTTGGCGGTGTCGATCTCCCAGACGCCGCTGGTCAACGGCTCCGTAGGACTTACTTCACGGGCCCATTCGAATGCCTGCGGCAGTAGAGTAGTCACGCGAGCGATCTTCTCTGTCATCTTCAATTCTGTTTTCGGGTAGTTGCCGGTAGTATCCGAACCCGGTTCATTCCAAACGTCCCAACCAAGAATGCGATCATCTTTGGCGAAGGCGCGAACCACTCCCTGCACGTACGCTTTGAGCCGCGGAACTTGCGCGGGATCGGCAAGCGCCTTGGCGCCGGGACTCTGCACCCATCCTGAGTTGTGTATGCCGGGACGCGGAGGGTGCTGCGGCCCGAGATGTGGGAGTGGGTCCCAGCAGGAATCAAACAGCACGAGCAATGGGCGGATGTGATGGCGTGAGGCGATGTTGAGGAACTGGTCGAGGCGTTTCTGAAAACCGGGCGCGTCCTGCTCCCAGAGCAGGTCGTGGAGGAAGACACGCATGGTGTTCATCCCCATCGCTTCGGCCCAGCCGAGTTCGGTGTCGATCTGGGTCGGATCGAAGGTTGCTTCCTGCCACATTTCAAGTTCGTTGATCGCGGATTTAGGAGTGTAGTTGCTGCCGACGAGCCATGGCTGTTGTGCGTACCAGTCGTTAGCTTTTTGTTCGGTCCAGCGGGGAGTTTGGGCGGCCGCTGTGATGGCGAGAAGTGCGGCGCAGATGACAAGATGAAGAGAATGAAGTTTTAGTTTAGGCATGAGAGACTCCGGCAGCATTTATATGCGCGCAGAAGCAATGGATCAAGGGACGCTGTGAAGGAGGCGCCTAAAGGCGCAGTCAAGGTCAGTCCTATACGCGATGCCTGAAGGCATCGCCTGATACGAACCTCTTCGACTTCTGGGACTTGCTGCCACGAACTTGTCGCCATTCGGTAAGGACGTGGAGGTTGCAACGACTGCGCAAAGTCAATCGACACCTAGACTCGCCAGCGCTTCTTCCAGGTGAGCGGAGTCGACTGAGAGGCGGCGGCCTTGCGCTTTTATGTCTTCGAGTTCGTCGAAGGCGCGGAATAGTCGAAGCTTCACGGCGGCGTATTGCTCGGCATCAGTTAATGCACGGCCGTGGGCGGCGCCCCAGTCCATGCGCGTCGCCTCCGGCAGGAACACGCTGACGGAATACGTTAGTTTTCGGTCGGAAGTGACGTCGAAGATGAATTCGGTTGCTGGGGCTTCGGGGTCGTCGGGCAGAGCCTCGCGCTTGCCCACGAAGTAGTACTGGTACACATATCCCTGGGCGCCGGCATAGGTTTTCAGGCGGCGAACGGGGGCGTGGTCAGACATGCAGACATTATGGACCGTTCTCTGACTGTTTGTCGTTGGCGGCCCCTCACCGGTGCCTGAGGAGTCCGTGGCTTTTCTTTCGCCCCTTCAGGGCATTCTGTCCAACCTTCCCACGTCCCACGGCTTGGGGCTGTGGGCTGCATTCTTTCGCCTCTGCGCGGCCGAGGATGGGCATGGTGTTCAACTTTTCATGTCCTAGCGGGCTCACACACACTGCTAACGCTCTTAAGGAATGCTGCCGATAGACATACACAGGAGAACTCCGCATGTTGTTGTACTGGATTCCGCTGGCTGCGCTCGGCCTCCTCGTGGTGTACCAGCAATACCGCTTTTATCGCGTTCATCGTGAGTCACAGAAGAACGAAGAGCTTTTCAAGATCGTCACCGAGAATGCGGCAGACATGATTGCCTTGGTCGACATGAAGGGGCGAAGGCTCTACAACAGTCCGGCATACAAAAGGATCCTGGGTTATTCCTCGGCTGAGTTAGGCGAGACTTCATCGTTTGAGCAAATCCATCCGGAAGACCGGATGCGCGTGCTGGAGGCAGCGCGCGAGGCGCGCGAAAGCGGAGTCGGGAAGAGACTTGAGTATCGGATCAAGCACCGAGATGGAAGCTGGCGGGTGTTGGAATCTGAGGCCAGCACAATTCGTGATGCCGGAGGTGAAGTATCAAAGCTGGTAATCGTAAACCGCGACATCACCGAGCGGAAACGGGCCGAGCAACAACTGGAATACAACCTGTTCCACGATCCGCTGACAGGACTGCCTAATCGGCGTCGGTTCCTCGATCAATTGCAGACCGCCTTTGCGCGGGTTCGGAGGGATGCGGGACACGCGTACGCCCTGCTGCTGGCCAACATCGATCACTTCAAGGTGTTCAACGACACGATGGGCACGAAAGCGGGCGATCATGTCCTTGCCGAGATTGCGAGGCGACTAGGCACAGAACTGCATCAGGAGCAGCCGTCCGGCCGCCGCGAACCGGGTTCGATTTCGCCTGAACTTGCCCTCTTCCGACTGGGGTCTGACGAGTTTGCCGTCCTGCTCGAATCCGTCGCCGATCCCAGCGATGGGATGCGGCTGGCGAAACGCATTCAAACGGCGGTCGCCGAGCCTTTTCAACTCGAGTCACGCGAGTTAAGAGTTTCAGTCAGCATAGGAATCGCGTTGTGTACCACGGAGCACACGCGCCCCGAGGACGTGCTGAAGGATGCGGACGTAGCAATGCGGCGGGCCAAGGCGCTGGGCGGCTCGCGCTGTGAGGTATTCGACGAGGCGATGCATACCCGCGCTGTCGGCAGGTTGAAGCTGGAATCCGACCTCCGCGGTGCGCTGGTGCACCGGCAGTTTCGCATTCACTATCAACCCGTGGTGCAACTCGGAACGCGGCAGATCGTGAGCTTCGAGGCTTTGCTGCGTTGGGAGCATCCGGCCCAAGGATTGATCTCGCCCTACCGGTTCATCGAGGCCGCCGAAGACACCGGAATTCTCGTATCGATCGGGCACTGGCTCATCGTGCAAGCTTGCCGGCAATTGCGAGAGTGGGAAGTGAATAACCCTTCAGGTCAGCCGATGAACGTGACCGTCAACGTCTCGGCGCGGCAGTTCGCGGATGCACGGTTGGTCAATGATCTGCAGGATGCACTCCAGGAAACTGGAATTGATCCAGCGCGCCTGCAACTGGAGATGAAGGAATCCATTGCGGCAGCGGATCCAAAGCTGACGATCACTGTACTATCCCATCTCAAGCACATGGGCATTCGTGTGGTTCTCGATGATTTCGGAACCGGGGCAATGTCGCTCGTCCAACTCACTCAGTTCCCCGTCGACGCGCTGAAAATTGACCGCTCGTTGATTCGCGACATGCAGGCGGATAAGACGGCATCCGACGTTGTCGAGTTGATCATGACCATGGCGCACAAGATGAAATACCGGGTCATTGCCGAAGGAATTGAGACGCCACGACAACTGGAACGATTGGTTGAACTGGGGTGTGAATACGGACAGGGATATTACTTCTCGCAGCCGATGGAAGCCAAGGCGGCTCTGATTTATATGCGAACCCAGGTCGTGGGAACTCGTAGCAGCGGGGCGGGCGCGAAATAGTTTTGATTCGCGCACCTCGAACTCAAATCAAAGTCAACACCAAAAGCAACGGACAGGAGTGTCCGTTCCACACACACCTATCTTGTTCCATTGCCGGGCGAGACTACACGGCCGTATTCGGTAGCGCGGCTCAGGCGGTCGAACATGCGCCAGGTCTCGAGTGATACCTTGCTGATCGCCTCTTCTCCGTCGCGCTCGTTGCGGAGATAGCCCGTCATCACGCAGATTACATAAGGACGGCCCTCGACGAAGACAATCCCGGAATCGTTGCGTATCGCCTCGAGAGCTCCGGGCTTGTCGGCTATTTTGAGATCGGGTGGGAGGTCGCGAGGGATCCAGGAATTCTTGTTGGTGCTCAGGACCTTGAAGAAATCCTCCGTAGACTCTTTGTTCAGCAGTTTGCCGTGATAAATTGCGCTGAGCAGGGTCATCATTTCGCGCGGTGTGGAGATGTTTTCGCGACCCTGCTTGGCCGCCTCGAGGTCCATCATCTTGCGCCTCAGACGAGTATGAGTCAGGCCGAGCGAATCGAGCATGGCATTGACGTTCTGCATGCCGACGCGATCGATAAGGACGTTGGTCGCGGCGTTGTCGCTGACCGCGACCATCATGGTGGCAAGATCGCGGAGTGTAACGCGCGAAATGCCGGGGGTCAGGCCATTCATGATGTCGCTGTCAGGAACGAGGTCTGACGCCTGAACCGTGTAGAGATCGGTCAGCTTCAGCTTGCCTTGCTGCGCCTGCAAATACAGGTTGGCTAGCACTGTGATTTTGATCGAGCTCGCCTGGGCGAAGACTTCGTCTTCATGCAGGAAATAGTGATCTCCTGTATTGAGGTCTTCGATTGCGACTCCCATTACGCCGTCGAGGTGTTGGTCGACTTGCTGAATGCCGGCTTCCAGTTTCTGCCATAAGACTTTCGTTTTGCCTGAGGATGGAGCGGGGCTTTGTGCGAAGCAGGAGGAAAAAACGAGAACGCAACACAAAACAGATTTCATGGGCCGGGTCTCCTGAAGCGAGCGATTGTAGCAGGAGACGTTCCGAGGCTGAGGTAAACGGTTATGGCGATTTAGTCCAAGGCTCTGGCTTGCGACCGCAGTTGTCTTAGGGTAGGGATGCTTCGACTCCGCCGGAGTTCCGCTTCGCTGCACTCCGGACTCCGCTCAGCATGACACTGCTCTTGCTTTCACCGAAAAGGGGATACGTTATTTCTTCGAATCAATAGGGCTTGGCAGTTCCTCTCTGCCAAGCCCCGGTCTCTACAAACTTACTTGCAGACAATGCTGGGATTGTCTTTCGCCAACTCCAGGCATGCGCGACGCTGCTTTTCCTGCTTGGCAGCATCGGCGATTGAAACCTGTGCTGCGGGCGCCGGTTCTGCAGCCACTACCGGTGCAGATTGCACCAGCTGAGCTGCCGGAGCAGTCTGTACCGCAGGTTGAACTGCTGGTGCCTGAGGCGCCGGCGCAGCGGACTGCTGCGGAGCGTTCATGGGACCATGTGCCTGCCAATCGGCGACGATCAGGTTGCAGGCGTCCTTGGCAGCGTTACCTACAGTGTGGGTGGCCTTGGCTCCCAGGACGTCCCCTGCTTTATTTGCGACCTGAATCTGGCTATTACTGCGAAGCAGGCCGCGATTCTGTTTGGATTCACGGTTCAACATGACGATGTAGTCAGCGTTGTTCTCGTTGATCGTGACCATCACGCCGGAGCAATTATTTTGCAGATCCTTCGTGACTTCCATGCTTTCGTCGTGCGAATCGATGGTCGACTTGGAGCCCCAAGCTGCCCAGTGCGAACCACCTCCGCCACTACCCTTGCTGGCAACATTTTCCGAACCCTTGCCTTGAACGAACACGCGAGGCTTATCTTGGCCGTACGCGGTGACTGCAATCCCGAGCAAAAGCAGCATCGCAAACCGCTTCATAGTTGAGTTGCTCCTTCGAAGAAAGTGCTGAAATCTTCAGAAGTATTAATGGTGGGAAGGGCGAATAAAAGTGACCAGGGTAATGTAATACTTCAACATTCACTGCTGCGTGTAAGAGATTGATTTAGCGACGCCTACCCGTCAATCTTGGCATCCCGCAACTGCCTCACGGCGGTTTCCGAGCTTACGGGAGAGTAGTAAACCTCTTTGAATGTGTAGGACTTCGCCTTGGAGCCGACGACCGGGAGGATTTCGATGTGCCAGTGATAATCGTCGTCGATCGTCTTCCAGTAGCCGAGGGTTTTCGATGGATGCATGCTGCTGGGCGAGGTGTGCAGGACGAGATGGAAATCCTCGGTGATCGCACGAATCCTCTGCAGAGTGCGGCGCAATAGCGCGGCCAGATTGACGCGGAGTCCCGGACGATTAAGGCCGGCGCGTTCGAAAGAGGAGTCGTGATAGCGTGGCAGGATCCAGGTTTCATAGGGTACCCGCGGAGCGTACGGACCGATCGCTACGTAGTCGCCACGGGCTTCGATCACGCGCTGTCCCTGCCGTTCTTCCTGCTGGATGATGTCGCAGAAGACACAGCGCTCTTTCGACAGAAAATACTCTCGACCGGCGCGCAATTCGTAAAGCACGCGACGCGGCACAAACATCGTGGCAGTCAGTTGCGAAGTGGGATGACTGAATTCCTGTCCGGCATTCTTGCCGTAGTCCTTGAAGAGGCTGATGTATTTGACGCGAGGATCGCGCTTGAGATCAAGGATTCGCTCAGCAGCTAGACGCAGAAAGTATGCGATCTCTGAATCGCTAGCGCCCCAGAGATGGCGGTCATGGTTGGGGTTCTCAACGAGCACTTCATGGGCACCGACGGTGTGCATCTGGTCATAAATGCCGTCGCCGCGGCGGCCGGGCTCACCCTCGATGTGGTAAAGCGGCTTGGGATGTACTACAGAGCGCGCCGACCATGTCGTGCCGGGGTCGTTGGGAGACCTGGCAATTTCCTGAAGGCCTCCGGAGTCGGAACAGAAACGGCAGGGCGAATCGGTGCGCTGTCCGGTGTCACCGGGCTCGTCGCCCGTCATGACCCAGGAACGGGTGATGGGGTCCTTGCGGAGTTCCATAGTCGATCTTCTCGCAGAAAGGAGAACACTGGAGAGAATCTGAGTCAACCTGCATTTCGTTTGGAAATTTCCACGTGATCTATCCGAAATCACAAACGAAAGCGGCTTAGCGCTTTGTTATAATCCGCCGAAGCCCGCATCGATGACCGAGCCGTCCACTCCGCTGATGCGGCAGTATGCCGCCGTCAAGAAAGAACATCCCACCGCGCTTTTGTTCTTCCGATTGGGTGACTTCTACGAACTCTTCTTTGACGACGCCGTGGTAGCAGCGAAAGAATTGCAAATCACGCTCACCTCCCGCAATAAGGAAAAAGGAATCGCAATCCCGATGTGCGGCGTCCCTTATCACGCCGCTGAGGGATATATCGGCAAGCTGATCAGGCGAGGATTCAAGGTCGCGATTTGTGAGCAGGTGGAAGATCCGAAGGTTGCCAAGAAGTTGGTGCGGCGGGAGGTGACGCGCGTCGTTACACCGGGAACAGCCGCCGATTCATCACTCGGGTCGGAAGAGAATAACTTTCTCGCGGCCTTGGCGCAGGTTGGAGATCGCGTGGGGTTCGCGGCGCTGGATTTGTCGACGGGAGAATTCCGGGCAACAGAGTTCTCCGGCGAGGGCGCGCTGCGACGCGTGCAGGAGGAGTTGGAGCAGCTGCGTCCCAAGGAGCTGTTGTATGGCTCGACGGCACCGTTGTTCGAGCAGTACGCAAAGCAGCCTAGCCTTGCTCGGCCGGAGAATCGAACAGGGCTGTCCACGCATGGTTCTTCTTTGAGTACAGGGGCTTACACTGAGACACCGCTCGATGACTGGATCTTTGCCCCGGATCATGCGCTGCCTCTGCTGGAGAATCATTTTGGGGTTCTGTCGCTGGAAGGATTTGGACTTGCTGGGCGAACGGCGGCAGCGTCGGCTGCGGGCGCGATTTTGTATTACGTACGCTCGACCCAGCGTGGGTCGCTGGATCACGTCGATCGCATCGGGTGGTATGAGCGGCAGAACTGCCTTGTCCTCGACGCCGTGACCGTGCGCAACCTCGAACTGATCGAGCCTTTGTTCGCCGGTACGGATGCGGGGGTGACACTGTTCCGGTCAATCGATGCCGCGGTGACGCCCATGGGCAAGAGGCTGCTGCGGGCCTGGCTGCTCCGGCCTTCTCTCGAGAGGACAGAAATTGAGGGCCGGCTCGAGTCTGTGGAAGCTGGCGTCAAAGATCTGGTTGCGCGTGA
>DATFQQ010000370.1:0-9506 GCA_035264195.1 Candidatus Sulfotelmatobacter sp.
CAAAGGCATGAAGCCGGAGATGGCGCGTCTCACGTTAGCACGCAAGATCGCGGCCATTGCCTTGACACTTTGGAAAAAGGAGGAACGTTTCGACGCCGAACAACTGAAGCCGCAAGCAGCTTGAGCGTTACACAGAACTCAGGGGATCCCAGGTTTCATGCCTCGGTGGTGGCCCATCGGTTCTGCGACGCTCGGGTTCGCGGGAGAGTATCCATTCACTCATTAGGCGCCGTGTGCTGTTCTGCAGCACCGAGTCTCCGGGTCAATCCTATGCCCCCGCGGATAACCCAACAAAGCCATAGGCCTCGAGCCTCACACAGGATGATGGTTGGCACTTAAGCCAACAGGTTGGCTTGCATAGCTTCGTAACCGACTGGCGTCGAGCGCCACTGTTACATGAAATCATCAAGTCAGGATTATCCACTGGGGCTGGCATCGCCGCTGAACTACGCGGCGATCCAAAGCGGCAACATCAAAAGCCCCTCTAATAAGGAGGCAGGGCTGGATGTAAGTCACCACGCCCTGGTTTCCCGCGAGGAGAGGGGAGAGAGTTTTTTCTTGACATCCCCTTTCACAGGATGAGTGAAATCGAGATTTATCATTCGTTATCGGGCCGTCTCACGTAGGCAATGAGCAGCGCCCAACCAGTCACGCTTAGAACCCCTCATTTCTCAACATAATCCGTCTGAAATTTGCCATTACCGCTGAGTTGGACGATCACGTCACCCTCCTTCACAGCAACAAAATGCGGTACGTCGGCCGGAATGACGATGAAACTGCCTGCGGGGTACCCTTTTAGATTTGTGGAGTTGAATTTCGTTCCCTCGCCCAGATAACAGGTTCCTTCGATGACCGTGACAAGTTCGTCTTGCGGGTGCTTATGCGCGAGGACCCGTTTACCGGCAGGTATCTTGACACGATCGATCCACGCGCCGCCCTGACTTGAGTCGCCGAGCAACTGCGCTCGCTCGCGGCCATCGGTGTAGTACGACGGCGTGAACCATCTCACTTGTAGGGGAGTGAACGCGATTATCTCTCTCTTGTTCGTGTCAGCCAACATCAACGTGATTGCCGCAAAGACCGATACTGCAAGCATTAGTCTTTTCATTACCTCTCCTCTAAGAGTGATACCCTCAAGCCCAATGACATTGTTTTTCAAGGTTAACTGAAAGGTCCATTCGCGTCGCGGGCTGTAAAACCAGTCAGACTGTCCTAACCATCGTCCGTCTGGGCGATCATTCTTGTCCCACGAATCACATATGTTTTTAGTTCCTTCGTAACCTACCGAATATTGTTCTCGTGGAGAAAAATGCAAGCACTGCAGTATCTGTGACGCGGTCATAGGTTATACGCCGCGTGAAGCAAAGCTCTACAAATCCCCCGCCGTGCTTAACAAGCACGTGCAAAAAGAGAGCGAACATGAGGTGTCTTGGTTCCCCCCTGAGACCGGCCTGCTGGATTCCCATCCTTGTTTCACTGTTACTTATGTCGGCTGCAGCTACTGCACAGATGTCAATCTCCGTGTCGAACGTCGCGTTTGGTAGTGTGCAAGTTGGAAGCAGCATAATCATGCCCCTTGCTGTGACGAATACAGGCAAGCAAGCTGTGACGATTTCTCAAGCCACGGTTTCCGGGACTGGGTTCAGCCTCGTTGGTCCCAATCTCCCCGTTAGCCTAGCTCCACAGCAACGCGTCAATTTGTCAGTCTCTTTCGGCCCGCAGACAGCGGGAACCGCCATCGGCAACCTGACCATTTCCTATGGGGCTTCCTGGGGCGGCAAGAACACTCTGCACTCGAGCAGCGCCACCGTTGCCCTGTCTGGGGCCGGCTACGCGGCCGCTTTTTTGACCGCACCTTCCAGCATGAATCTAGGGACCGTCACGGTCGGCAGCAGCCAAACGCAACCACTCACTATCTCGAACGCGGGAGGATCAAGTCTGACGATTTCCGGCGCAACCGTGAGTGGCACCGGTTTCACTGTGAGCGGCTTAACGTTTCCCTACACTCTACCTGCTGGGGGCAGCGCGAGCCTGTCGGTGACTTTCACACCGTCCACCACCGGGACAGACAATGCCGCGCTATCCCTTAACTCCAATGCCTCGGATCCATATGTCGGTGTGTCTCTGACGGGTAGCGGAACCACATCAAGTGGCACGTTGGGCGTCACGCCGGGTTCCATGAGCTTCGGCAGCGTAACGATCGGAACCACGCAGATTCAGTCCGGTAGCTTGACTGCCAGCGGCGGGAGTGTGACTGTGTCTTCGAGTAGCTCTAGCAACTCAGCGTTCAGTCTCAGCGGATTCACATTGCCCGTGACGCTTGCGGCCGGTCAGATCCTGCCCTTCACCGTCACATTCGCTCCCACCGCAACAGGGACGGCTTCCGCCAATATCTCATTCTTCACCAGTAATTCAACTTCAGTTTCAGAAACCGCGAGCGGCTCAGGTGCTACCATCCAGCACACCGTTGATTTGTCATGGAATGCGAGCACGTCCACGTCAACCTCGGGATACAACGTGTATCGGGGAACCGTCAGTGGAGGGCCGTATGCGAAAATCAATTCTGCACTGGATTTCGCGCTGAGTTACGGCGACAGCACGGTTCAGTCGGGTCAAACATACTATTACGTGACTACAGCCGTTGATTCATCTGGAGTCGAAAGCTCCTATTCCAGCCAAGTGCAGTCTGTGATCCCGTTTCCATGATTCAGGATCCTACAGACTTCACGCGCCCATGGAATAAGATAGTTTTCAGAGGGTCACACACAAACTCCAACTCAACGTCCGAGTTTTCGGCAGGAACATCGAACTTTTTCATCTTGCAACGCTTATCGCGACTTTTTAAATTTAGGCGGCGAGCACTCAATTGGCGAAACCAGATGGGATGAGTTCTACATGCTCTTTTTAGCACAACGGGCTATGAAAACGAGTTAAGCTGCCGGAGCCGTGGACGTATGTGGTCGTCGGCCTTAGGGGCGCCAAGAGCCCGTGGCAAAGCCGTTCCCCCTGTCAATGAGAGCCGTTGCAGCACTCCAATGAGCTTTTGGCTATCGACCGTGAAAATCGCTTTTTGTTGATGAGGCACACGGGTTCGAGGTGGTCTGTGTTTGTAAGGTTTCTCGGTGCTGGGCGTCATTGCAGGCAGGATGACAAAACAGGTCCAAAGCGGTCAATGTTACATAAGTGTTTCGCCGAATCGACTTTCGGCTTTCCGGGATGCCCCCGATTGCTAAAACACTCTAGATGCAGACCCGGCCACGAGAGAATAAGAAGCCCTTCGCACATTGGCACTTTCTACAACCGGGTTGAAGCCTTGAAGTGGCTAGACATCAGAGACGATTTCGGACTGTTCTGACTTGTATTGATTTGTGGCAAATCCCGATTGCACGCAAGCTCCGCGTTCACCTCAGTTCTGCTTCGAGTTCGAGCGCTCCGCAAGCCTTCTGGTTACCTCAGGGATACCTTGTGACCGTGGTTTCTTGGAGTGCTACGGATGATCCATGGCGAGTTCCCATAACGATTACTATGCTGCTATCAGGCCTGTTGGTGATTCCTCGTCAGAAAAAGGACAAGCCCCTCAGTGATCTCCTCTCGTTCGAGAACTCGCAACATACTTGATAGGACGTGAACCGACTCCTCCGAGCTGATCACGAAAGACGATCTCCCCGCTTGCAACTAGTCGAAGACACCCCAGTCGTCCTTCGCTGTCTGGATGGGCAACGTGTCTCAGGAAAGTTGCGCTGTGTTTCGCTAACCGGTGGCCTCGTTATGCCGCTCTCACTGCTTCCACCGGGCTCATTGGTCAATTTGATATTTGTCTCGCCCACCGGACCCATAGTGGGCACGGCGACAATGCTGCATCCGGTCTCCTGGAAAGAACAGCCGTTCCGCTTTGTTGCAGTTCTCGACTCACACCAAGACCGACTACGCGCGATGATCCGCTCTGAGAGACGAACGATACCCTTAGACACTGGCGATGTAATTACGCCTCGACCAAGTCTCCCGTTCTAGAAATAGGTCCTGAATATGTAACGTGTGGGTCGCCTCATTGTCGTAACTTCGCCATTTGACTCATCAACCCGAGTCAAAATAAGTTTTTCCTGTGCTCACTCGTACATCGCTGCAGCCCGAATCATGCGGCTCGTGCCTTCGCAGAGGACAGGCACGCCGCAACCTCACGGAGAACCTGCTCGTAGTCAGCGGATGTCGTCCGCTCTACATGAATACGAGCGCCCTTTACGCCTGCTTCTTGCGCCAACCTTTTGAACTCATTCTGAAGAAAGACTTCCAATTGCTGCCGGGTCAAGACGGCAATGGGAACCGTCGAGGACTTGCCGGTCTCGGTCTCAATCCTCACGCAATATGGGGATTCGAACTCTTGTGTTTCCGGAGTCATGCGACACCCCTTTTCTGGAGTGACGAAAGTGGCTGGCAAGATTCTAAGCATTCTAGCGCGTCCCGCCGTTCCCCTACGCGATGAAGAAAATAATTGAGGCACGTTCGGCACAGTTGGCGATAAATCGCTATTGCGCTTACAACCCCTCGGGAAGCGTTTTCGCCTGTTAAACAACAGTTGCGTGAAGTGGAGCGGTGCCCTCTCAAGGGGCGGTTGAAAAAAGCATCTCGGGATTTGCATTTCACCCTCCCGAGACCCTTTGTCGACCGAAAGGCAGGATGCTGATTTATTGCTGTTTTTGCTTCTCTGCCGCTTGTTCCACCACGCCTTTGGGCTTGATCGACCGAGCCACAATCGGCTTTGGGCTCCAGAAGTCCGAGGCCGCAGCCCGGATCTCCTCCGGAGGATTGCTCAGCTCGGCAGAGAAACGGTAGATGGCCGATTCTGAGCCTTCAATCGTGTCAGCGCTGATCTGAAGGAACTTTCTGTAACCTTCCTCGCCCAAGATTTCCCGTATGCTCGGATTCTTATCGAAACCGCCCAAGGACGAACGCAGGGCGGAAATATAGAAGGTGGTACCTACACCGCCCTCGACCACCTGCGACACGAGTACCGGCTGGGTGTTGGGATTCTGTTCCCCTGCTGTCTTGGCATCCTGGAGAAGCGCTTCAAAGTCAGCCACGCGCCCGGGACGAATGTGCACTGCAGTTGTTCGCAATAAGCGCGACTCGCCAACAAATTTCGCATAGGATGCAGGATCCGGGGCTTTGCGCGACAGGTCCCAACGCCGTTTGCGAAATTCGTTACGCGATCCACGCAGGCAACCCTCCCAATCATTAAACAGTTTGGTAGCTCCGTCCTGGCCGTAGGCTTTGTTCAGCGCGGTCATGAAGGCTTCGCTTCCCTTGTCGATCCCGGAGTAGTCCTGACGAGTGCTCACGAACATGATCGTGTCGCCTTCGCCGTACATGGATTCCATTGCAATCCAAGTATCACCACCAAAGCGGTGATTCGCGTCGACCATTTTCTTTGTGATCGCGCGCGCATCTGCCATCTTTTCCGGTTTTATCTTGCCAATGTAGACGTCGAGATAGTCTCCCTGTGCAAGGACGAACGAAGGCACAAAGAGACACACAATCAGCGTGATAGCCCAGAGTGCTCTGCGCAACATAAAACGCCTCCTTGACTCTTGATTTTTGGGATACTTTGTGTGGTGGGTCGGACTCTACACCCCCGCTAGAAGGCAGTCAAGTGGACCCGGCAGCGGGCGATTTGAAGAACAGCCAGCTCCTGGAACATCACGCACGAGACTGCGTAGCTGAGGATCATCAGGACTACAAACCGGACGCCTACGGATGCGACACACCTGGGCTTACTTCCTGAGCGCAGGTATTGTAAGACGTCTTGCGCGGATCAGTTGGCGCAACATCGCCGTTATACTCAAAATCCAGCTAGCGGGGGTTTTGAGTTAGCGTGGGCCTGAGGCGCACCCATTAAAGATGAGAGTCGCGTTTTCCGCCGACGATTGATTTCAGATGGGTTTAAGAAGTGACTTTCGACGGAGTGAACCCACGAGGTTTCGCCAATTTCTCTTGGATGACGCTCAGTGCTTTACGGCACGATCCAGTCGACGACATAGACGTCCTGGGTTCCGGTGTCTCGTAGAAGGAGAGGCGAGTCGCCTGGCGTAAGAGCGAGTGCAGCTCCGTACCTGCCAGTCGTCACAATGCCTTTCAGATCCGCGACCTGTTCGCGCTTTTTGTCGTTGATGCGGATTCTTGCCACCACGTCTTTGTCCTTCGAATCAAGCACGTAGACGTATTGTCCGTCGTGGGACCAGTTGAGCCAGCCGAGTGATCCAGTCGCGAGCTCCGTCCACTTCTGGGTTTGAGTATCGAAGAGCAGAAGCGTTCGTGAATCGGAAGAGAAGGCTGAGATGTGGCGCCCGTCAGGTGACCAGCGCGGCGAAAAGAATCCCTGCGAGCCGGGCAGATCGGAAACTTTTTGGGTGGCGAGATCAAAAACGTGAATCGCTGACACCGGATCGTTCGATTCCCCTGCGAACACGATCTTTGTGCCGTCCGGTGACCAAGTGGGATCGAGTTGCTGGCTAGAATCGTTAGGCATCAGCTCGTGCGGGCTCTCACCGTCAAGCGAAGTCTCGTAAATTCGTGCTGGTTTGTTGGCGCTAACCGAAAACTCAAAGAACACGATCTTCTTGCCATCAGGTGACCAGCGAGGAAGCAAAGGATACATGGGCGGGTCCGTTAATTGCAGTCGCTCGCTACCGTCGACCTTGCTGCGCCATAGCGTGCCATCGCGATAAGACACGTACGTAATCCACTGACCATCCTTCGAAAAGTCAATGTACTCGCCGGAAATGCCGCCAAGAAAGGGCACAAACCTCGACGACTTCGAGTCGTAGCGTATAAGTTCCCCGCGATAAGTATGGCCGATCATGAAGAGCTTCTTGCCGTCCTTGCTCGGAAGCGGCGACGAGAGGGCCATCGGACTGGAAGTCAGGAGAATGGGCTGCGGTTCCGACGGAAACAGACCGGCCGCTTTGGGAAGCGCCCAAATTTGATTGTTAGATTGAAAGATGAAATACATCCCGTCCGCCGTCCATTTGCCGCAGCATTCATTCGGAGGATTGTGCCATCCTTCGAGCAGACGATGCAGGCCGGTGCCATCAGCGGCGACGTCCCACAGTTGTTGTTGGCCGATTGTTCCTGCGGTTTCAGAGGAGCCAAATCGCAGGTGGGTGCTGTCGGGCGACCAACTGACGTTAAGAATGTCTCCCTTAACGCTGAACAGCTTGCGCGACCCGCTGCCGTCGGCTTTGGCTACAAACAAGTCACCGAGATTGGTGTATGCGAGCCACTTGCCGTCTGGCGAACACACTGCTGTTTCAGCGACGATGTCGTCGAGTTTGCGTGGCGAGCCGCCCATCATTGGGTAGGTCCAAAGTGGTCCCTTCGGCGGAGCGCCTTGACCGCTGATGGCTAGGAGCTGCGAGCCATCTGGCGTCAGATCGAACGCAATCGAATTGAGCGGTGGCAGAATCGAGAGTCTTTGGGGCTCGCCGCCCAAGATCGACATTTCAGACGCGCCGTGCGACGCGTAACTTCCCGCTCTGACCTCGCCGAGGCTCAAGTAGAGACGCGAACCATCTGTCGCGATGAGTGATTTCGGCTGCCCGTCGTGTGTGAGCTGAGCGTAGTTGGCAACCCTGGGGCGCGGCAAAGGCCGAAGCATAAAGTACGCGATGACCGCGATGACCGCGAGAATGGCCAGCGAGGGTGCAAACAACGAGGTGCGTCGGCGAACTGGTTCGACATTTGAGATCGGATGGACACCGCTGGGAACTGCGACTGAAGGATCAGAAACTGCTTCGAGAGCAAAGGCCAAATCGGCGGCAGACTGGAAACGTTGCTCCGGATTTTTTTCCAAGCAGTGGCGGACGATGCGTTCTAATCCGCTCGGCACGTCAGGCGCGAACTGTGAAATGGAAGGAGGCTCCTCGTTGAGAATGGCGCTGATGGTGTCGGCTTCTGTCGACTTCTGAAAAGAACGCTGACCCATAACCATCTCGTAAAGGACGGCGCCGAAAGCGAAAATATCGGTCCGCTGGTCAGTAGCGAATCCGCGGACCTGTTCGGGCGACATGTATCCGACCGTGCCCAGGGCTACGCCAGGCATAGTGACAGTCTGTGCGGCAGTAATGGGACGTTCCTTCGGCGGCAGCACCTTGGCCAGCCCGAAGTCGAGAATCTTGATGCGTCCGCCCTTGGTGACGAACACATTATCGGGCTTGAGATCGCGATGGATGATTCCTTTTTCATGCGCGGCTCCTAGACCGTTGGCGATCTGAATCCCGTAATCGATGGCAGTGTGCAGCGGTAGGGGGCCACGACGGAGAGTTTCGGCGAGTGTCCTGCCTTCGAGCAATTCCGAGACGATGTAACGCACGCCGTCATGGTCTCCCATCTCGTAGACGGTGAGGATATTGGGGTGATTCAGGGATGCAGCAGCGGTCGCTTCGGTTTCGAAGCGGTAGAGGCGATCCCGGTTGTTCGCTACATCTTGGGGAAGAATCTTGACGGCGACGTCCCGGTTTAGTCGCGAATCATGTGCCCGATAGACCTCACCCATACTGCCGGCACCGAGTGGCGACACGATTTCATACGCACCCAATCGCGTTCCGGATATGAGCGGCATTTTCTTGGCGACCGGATTATACCGCGCCGGCTTTTCCTAGCTAGGAAAATCAAATCCGGACTACTGTAACTCACCTCCGTGGGGGCGGGCACGAAATCATTTGGAGCTTCCTTGTCCACTGATCTCTTCGCCAAGTCTTCTCTGCGAGTCGCAGGTTAGGGTAGGGACATCAAGAAAGCAATTTGCAACAGAACATAGCAACAAAGACCGATATTCAAAGGTGCAGCTTTCACTCCCGACAAGTGTGCGCAAGAAGGAATCAGTGGAGAAGTGGTATCACCAATGAATTCCATGTCGATCTACCCACTGTTTGCCGGTGAAATATCAAACTTAGGCGGGCACACCGACTCTTGCGACACTCTGAGATTACCTGCTATCGTGTTCCCGCACTTTCGTGCCACTCCGGTCCTGCAAGGGAGTGCCTTCCGCCATTAGCGGCTTCTTTGCAGGACCGTTGAGTTGTTTCCCCAGAAATGTGGTGATAAGGAACCAACCTACGAAGTGTTGTTTTCCGTGCCCGCAAGGATTGAAGTTCGCACGAAGACCGAGTGCCCGGAAACCCATGATGGTTGTCGAAATCAGCGTTCTTCCCTTGCAAGGGCGGCGCGGAACCCCTCGAGGTCATTCAACCGGGAGGGTGCCCCGCCGGGCCCTTGTTGCACTGGGGCTTTTCAGAAATGTGTGGATCGGCGAGAAGCGGGCCGAGGGCTGGAGTAAGTAAACCCCAAGCCGATTTCACATTCGTGGCGCCGGGTCAGCCTATGGCTTGGCGACGACTTACGCCGCATTGGGGATGCGGCAGGACGCGCTCGCGTACCTGCAGCTATCTCTTGACCGGCACGAACAAGCCATGCTCGTGGGTGACCCTATTCCCCCCTTGGATAATGATCCC
>DATFQQ010000371.1:0-9405 GCA_035264195.1 Candidatus Sulfotelmatobacter sp.
CGGCGGAATGTATAAAGGTTTGTAATGAGCTACGAGCTTCGAGCCACGAGCTACGAGTGAAAAACGCCACTGATTTACACGGATTGCCACGGATCTTTTTTAGCGTGTTTTCTTCGCTTTATCCTTGTGAATCCGTGCAAATCCGTTGCTGGCATTTAGACTTGCTCGCGGCTCCTAGCTCCTAGCTCGAAGCTCTCAGGAGATTCATGCGATCGATCGCATCACGAATGTCAGTCATGAGCGGGGAAGGCGCGCTGTCCGTCTTCGCGCGCGCCAAAGAGCTTGAGGCGCAAGGCCGCTCGATCATTCACCTTGAACTGGGCGAGCCGGATTTTCATCCCGGACGGTCGGTCATCGAAGCTGCTGCGCAGGCCCTACGCGACGGCAAAGACCGTTACTGCAACGTTATCGGAGTCCCCGCGCTTCGTCAGGAGATCGCCGCTTATCTCGATCGCACGCGCAGCATTCAGGTTTCTCCGGACAACATCGTCGTCGCCCCGGGATGCAAGATCGCGCTCTTTCAATCGATGATGGCGCTCCTCGAGCCTGGTGATGAGGTGCTCTATCCCGATCCCGGCTTTCCCGGCTATGCGTCCATCACTCTTGGCTTAGGTGCAGTACCTGTGCCGTTCACGCTCTCGGCAAAGAACAAGCTGCAGCCCGATCCCGACGAAGTTGCCCGCAAGATCACGCCGCGCACGCGCATGCTGCTGACCAACTCTCCGGGCAATCCTACGGGAACGGTCTATACCGACGAGGTACAGCGCGCGCTTGCCGAACTCGCGGTGAAGCACGACCTCTGGGTGCTCTCTGACGAAATTTACGCACGCATTATCTACGGTGGCGAATATCTTTCGATGTTGCGCTATCCCGGCATGAAAGAGCGCACGTTCATCATCGACGGATTCTCGAAGAGCTTCGCGATGACGGGATGGCGTTTGGGTTACGCAGTGGCGCCGCCGGAGGTCATTCCCGCGCTGGATCTGATGGTAGTGAACACCTACACCTGCACGGCGGAGTTCACGCAGTATGCCGCGATTGAGGCCATGCGCGACCGTGAAGGCACTACGCCACGTATGGTTGCGGAATTCGCCCGACGCCGCGAGCAATTTGCGCGCGACCTGAATCGCGTTTCCGGTTTTCACATTCAACTTCCCGAGGGCGCGTTCTACGCATGGGTTGACATCACGGGAACAGGCATGACCGCAGAAGAGTTGTGCAGGATTCTTCTGGAAGAGGCTGGCGTCGCGGCGATCGCCGGTGCGGCCTTTGGACCAGCAGGGAAGGATTTCATCCGCTTCTCATTCGCGTCGTCGATGGAGACCCTGAAAGAAGCGGTCGAGCGCATTCAGAAAGTTTCGTCGGCATGGCAAGCGACAGCCGTCCGATAGTGAGCAGAATCCCAGATTCGTCGTTGGGTCGAGGCATATCCATGCGAATTGCAATTTGTTCTTGCGTTTTCTTGCTTCTGAGCGCCATGTGTGCAGCCCAGGCGCGTCCGTTGCCGGGCAGTGATGTTCAGCAGATATATCAGCGCCTGCTCCCGCAAATCCAGAAGATTCCTGCGTTTGATCACCACGCGCATCCCGGATACGCTGACGATCTGGACGTCGACGCGATGGCCGCGCCTCCCAATGCCACCGAAGCGATGCGCACGAGGGATGACAATCCTGAACTCGCGGTGGCCGCGAAGGCGCTGTTCGGTTATCCATATGCCGACCTGTCACCCGACCATGCGAAGTGGCTGCTCGATAAGAAGAACGACTTGAAGAAGCAGCTTACTGGTACGGCTTATTTCGATTCGATTCTCGACAAGATCAACATCGAGAGTTCCGTGGCCAATCGCGCCATGATGCCTGACTATCTCGACGCAAAGCGGTTTCCGTGGGTCTTCTTCGGAGACGCGTTCATGTGGCCGTTCAACAACCAGCGCGAAACTGCCCGCAACGCCGATGAAGGCGTCTACATTCCGCTGCAGGAAAAGATGCTGCGTCGTTGGATGCAGCAGGTCAACGTCAACAAGCTGCCTGCGTCGTTCGCCGATTACCTGAACTTCATCGACCGAGTGCTGGAAGACAATTCGAAGCGCGGCGGCATTGCAATGAAATTTGAAGTGGCGTATTTCCGTCCTACAACTTTCAGTGATCCAAGTTCCGCGCAAGCCGAGGAGATTTATCAGCGCTTCGTGAACGGCGGCATTCCCACGGAGAAGGAGTACCGGACGTTCCAGGATTTCATCTTTCGCTATCTCGTTCAGGATGGTGGACGGTTGCATCTGCCCGTGCACATTCACACCGCGGTCGGCATCGGCGACTACTTCAATCTGTCGCAGAGCAACATCATGAACCTGGAGAGTGTGCTGCGTGATCCGCGCTATGCCTCGACCACTTTCGTGATGATTCACGGAGGATATCCGCTGGAGCGTGAGGCGATCTGGCTGGCGGCCATGAAGAATGTTTATCTCGATTCGTCATTCGGGGAACTGGCGCAGTATCCGTCGGCGTTCAAGGACACATTAAAGATGTGGCTGGAAACCTTCCCTGACAAAATCACTTTTGGCACGGATTGCTTCCCGTACAATCAGGTGTTGGGCGCGGAAGAGAGCTATTGGCTGGGGAACTACTCAGCGCGTGTGGCGCTGGCCGCTGCACTGGCGGAGATGGTTTCAGAAGGGGAGATAACCGAGACGCGCGCGCTAGAACTAGCTCACGCTTACCTGCATGATACTGCCGTGAAGTTGTATCAAGGTCGCGTGCATTGATTCGGAGTTGAAAATGGCCAAGGGATACTGGATCACTTTCTATCGTTCGGTTTCGAATCCGACAGCGCTGGCTGAATACGGAAAGTTGGCAGGCCCGGCGATCCAGGCCGGAGGAGGTCGCTTTCTCGTGCGCGGAATGCCGTCGAAAACTTATGAAGCCGGAGTGAATGATCGAACCGTCGTGATCGAGTTCGACAGTGTACAGAGCGCGCTGGCCACATTCGAGAGCGCGGGATATAAGGCGGCATTGAAGGTTCTTGGAAGTGCAGCCGAACGGGATATTCGGATTGTGGAGGGAGCGTCGTAGCTTAGTACGTCGAAAATAGTGATCTTTAATATTGCGTCTGACTCTGGGTGATCCGTGCTACCCGGCTAGAGTCAAAGGCTTCACCACAGAGGGCACAGGGGATCACAGGGGAAACCGGCGACTTGTAGATGTCGAATTGTTTCACTCACTATTCCTAGGATCACGTGGAAAGCGCCAAAGGGAACTTATGCCAAAGTCGAAACCTAAATCCAAATTGAAGTCGAAGTCGCGGTCAAAAACGAAACCTCGCCCTCGCGCTAAACGCGCTGTCAGCCAACCTGCTGGGCTTCCGGTTGCCCTGCAATACATCCCGTGGCACACAATCCCGCTCGAGGATCTGAATCCGCTGCTGAAGCGGCAGTTTGTGGTCGGCCAGGAAATCATGCTCGCGCGCGTGCTGCTCGACAAGGGATGCATTGTCCCCGAGCACAGCCATCCCAATGAACAGCTGACTTATATTGTGGAAGGTGCGCTCAAGTTCTGGATCGACGGCAAAGTAATTACGGTCCATGCCGGTGAGGTGCTCTGCATCCCTTCGAATATGCCGCACAAGGCCGAAGCGCTCGAATACACCGTGGACCTCGACGTCTTCACGCCGCCGCGGGCTGACTGGATCAACAAGACCGACCAATACCTGCGGAAGGACGAGAAGTAGATCGATCCATGTCCTCCACGTCTACGTCCGGGCCGAGTGTGAGTGAGAGCCAATATCAGTTCCGTTGCATCGCTTGCGGACACGTGAGCGACTCCGCCGAGCAGGATTTCCGATGCGGCAGTTGTGGCGATCTGCTCGAGATTATCTATCCCTTTTGGAAAGAGGGCAGGGCGGATCCGTCGCAAGTAAAGTTCGTCTGGCAGGATCGCAAGGTCTCATTCAGCCCCGTCGATCTCAGCGGGGTCTGGCGTTTCCGCGATGTCCTTCCCATGCTTGAGAAGCCGGACGAAGCGGTTACTCTGCGCGAGGGGAATACCCCGGTCTACGAGTTGCCGCAATGCTCGCGCATCACGGGCGTGCCGCGACTCTTCGCCAAGCATCAGGGAATGAATCCCACCGGATCCTTCAAAGACACCGGGATGACTGTGGCCGCAACGTTTGCCAAACGCGCAGGATTTCGCTGGGTAGCTTGCGCCTCGACGGGTAACACGTCAGCGTCGATGGCTGCGTATGCTGCTCGCGGAGGCATGCGCAGCCTGGTACTGGTGCCGGAAGGGAAGATCTCGTGGAGCAAGCTTTCGCAAGCGCTCGACTACGGTGCGGTTACGTGCCAACTGCGCACCGATTTCGACGGATGCCTGAAGTTGCTGCAGGAACTCGTCCGCAAGGCGCCGGTCTATCAACTGAATTCGATCAACCCGTTTCGGCTTGAGGGCCAGAAGACGCTCGCCATTGAATTGCTCGAACAATTCGACTGGAATCCGCCGGACCACATTATTGTTCCAGGAGGCAATCTGGGGAATAGTTCGGCCATCGGCAAAGCACTGCTCGAGATGCTCGATCTTGGTTTAATTTCGCAATTGCCGAAGTTGTCGGTGATTCAAGCTGAAGGTGCAAATGCATTGGTACGCACGTTGCGCGAAGCCGGAGGCAGGCGCCTGATTAGTGTTCCGGCCGAAACGCGCGCGACGGCGATTCGCATTGGCAATCCCGCGTCGTGGAAGAAGGCAGCTCATGTCCTCAAAGCAACCGGAGGCGCTTGTGAGCAGGTCAGTGAACTTGAGATCGCGCAAGCGAAGGCGGAGATCGGCGCTGAGGGAATCGGGTGCGAGCCCGCCTCTGCGGTCACGCTGGCTGGACTGAAGAAGCTAGTCCATCAAGGATTCGTAAAGCCGGACGAGACCGTGGTGCTGGTTCTGACGGGAAATCTGCTGAAGGACCCTGACTTCACGATCGAATTCCACCGTGGCGAGATGCCTGCTGACGATGCCTCGATTTCGAAGTCTTTAGAGCCGTTGCGCCATCCACCGATAGTTCTCGACGCCACCCTGGACGCTGTGATGCGGACGCTTGACCAGGCAGAACAATCCTGAAGCCATGGCGAAGAAATCTAAATCCAGGTCAAAATCAGGATCCAAGTCGAGGGTCGTGCTGTCGCTGCCTGCGACCTCTGCCAATCTGGGTCCGGCCTTTGATGCAGCGGCACTGGCGATGGATTTCTACATCAAGATTGCCGCGTACCCCGCAGATGAATTTTCGATCATCGCTACGGGCCGAGACGAAGCCATCTGCAGCAACGTCGAGAATCACCTGATCCTCAACACGTACCGCGAGGTGCTCCAAGCAGCGAACAGGGAAGTCATTCCTCTGGAACTGAGCATCGTGAACGAAATTCCGATCGGCAAAGGCTGCGGATCTTCCGCTGCCGCGCGCCTGGCTGGAATTGCGCTCGCCGATCACTTCGGCAAGCTCCGCTGGACCGACTCGCAGATCGTCGGGGAGGCATCACGGCGCGAACATCATCCCGACAATGCATCTGCCTGCTGGATGGGCGGACTGACCGTAGCTCGCATGTCAGGAGAGGCTGAGACCCAAGTCGCCTGCATTTATCCGAAAGGGAAGTGGCCACTGCTGCTTGCGATTCCCGATCAGCCACTCTCTACCGAAGAGGCCAGGCGTGTGCTCCCGTCGCAGTATTCGCGGGCCGACGCCGTGGTCAACATTCAGAATTCCATGCTGCTGCTGGCGGCTTTCACGCAGGGGCGTCCGGATTTTCTCAGCGCAGCTTTGGAAGATCGTATTCATCAACCGTATCGTGCTCCGCTGTGCCCGCTCCTCCCGGTGATGCAACAGTTAAAAGGCCGGGCAGGAATTCTGGGTGCGGCCCTCAGCGGAGCAGGGCCTTCGGTTCTGGTCTTCCTCGATCCGAAGGCATCGGCCCCGAAAGCGCGGAAGTTGGCTGCGGCTCATTTGAAGAAGCACGCACTCGCGGCGGAATTGATCGAAACTTCAATCACGCCCCGCGGCGGCAAGCAATAAAGGAAATACCGTAGCGTCCCTTAGCCGGAAGGTGCCATTTACCAAGCGCCATCAAACGCTTTAGGTTGATTCAAGCCCCCTGAACATTTCCCCTCAGCACAACTTTGGTTTGCCGTTGGGGTTCTAATACCACGCAGGATTGTCATCTACTGGGCGCGTTGTTTCGGACGGTCTGAAAGTCTTGGGCCTAAGAGGTGTGTGGGAATGAAGGCCAGGGTTTCTGGAATCAGGAGTATTGGTAAAGTGCAAACGAACGAAACGGTCCGCGCCGAAATGCAGGCTTTTCTGGCAGCACTCGCGTCCTATCCCGATCGCTTCGCGGCCAACCCACGGATCAGCTTCGAGCAGCATTGGGGAAGCTTGATGATGCCTCCACACAACGTTTCGGCAGAAACTCCACAGAGTCGCGTGGATTGAGCAGTTTCTCGGCTCATGGCGGTTTAGAGACTGATGCGGTCCAAGACCCATCGCCTCCAACGTCATCCCGAGTGAGAGTCCCACGCCACTCAGCAGTTGTTGTAGGGTAGGGATGCTTCGACTCCGCCGGAGTTCCGCTTCGCTGCACTCCGGCTCCGCTCAGCAAGACACTGTTTTGGGTGGCACGCAAGAGCTGATCACAAGATTTGTTGAAATTCCTTAGAAGCCTTGCGTAGTTCCACCTTTATTGAGCCGCTTTTACGGAAGCGTAAATCCGTATCTCTGAAAGGTCTCCGCGGCAGGTTTTGTTTTGACATATTCCAGAAATTGCGCCGCCTGCTTCTTATGCGGAGATCGTGAGATGACCACAGCCCCCTGCGCGAGCGGCGCGTAGTAATCTCCGGGGATTTCCCAGTATTTGCCTTTTCCCTGCATACCCGGAGACACGGCGTGCGCGAGCGCGACGAATCCGGCCTGTGCATTTCCAGATTCGGCGAACTGCGCGGCCTGCGAGACGTTCTCGCCCATGACGATCTTGTCGGCGAGACGGTCGTAGATCCCGGCGTGCTTGAGGGCTTCGACGGCGGCGCGTCCGTACGGCGCGTGCTGCGGATTGGCGATGGATATCTTTTTGACCGACGGATCGAGCAGAGCGTTCATGCCCTTGTGCTCGACGTCGAGCGAAGAATCCGCCGCGACCCACAGCACCAGCTTCCCGACAGCGTATTGATAGAGCGTTGAGGCATCGGCTTGGCCATCGCGAACGAGCTGGCGGGGATAATCCATGTCGGCCGAGAAGAATAGGTCGAAGGGAGCTCCATTCTCGATCTGCTGTGTCAGAGCGCCGGAAGCACCGAACGAAAACTTCAAGTGAATCCCCGTCTTTCTCTCGAAGCTATCGCCCAAGTCTTTGAGCGCGGGACTGAGGTCCGCGGCCGCCCCTACGGTCAGTTCTTTCACGGATTGAGCCCGGGACTTTGGGACAACGGAAAGGCTGAGTATCAGCAGAGCGCAGCACAAAGTCTTCACGATCGACTTTCCCGCACGTAAGGTTACGAACACCGATCTATGCTTGTCTTGCCTTGCCACCGACAACGGAAGAATGAAGAAAGCCAGAGGAAGACGGCGCATGAGAGGGACTTGTTTTGGCAGACGGACGAGTGTAGCACTTCCATCCGTTGTCATCCTGATGGCCTGTGCTTTTTGCAGGCCGGAGGACCTATGCAATCCCGATCTGCACGAACGCTGCAGGCAGAGTTGCATAGGTCCTCCGGCGCCAAAAAGCGGCGCCATCAGGATGACAACGTTTTCCACAGTTCTATGTTCATCGGTCAAGGTGGACGATTTTCGCGAGCAATCTAACGCAGCCACCGCTCGGTTTTTCCCAAAGTGGGCCATACTTCATATTTTCATCGCATTTACATTGATTCACTGCGCTCTCCTTCTGATACTGGCAGGTGAGCAAGGTAGTGAGGCCAAGCCGGTTCCTCCCCTCGATCGTTCCCGTTGCGATTGCCTGCGTTCTGTCCTACACACCGCTCGCCCAAAGCCAAGGTGCAAAGCAAGTCAACGCACTCACGTCAATTCCCGATTCCGGCCGCGACCACATCAAGGAACGCAACGAGTGGTTCTATCGCGGACGCGTTGTGCATGGGTTTCCATCGGCGGAACTGCGTGGGCGAGCTTACCAGAGCAAGGTGAATCTGCGTAAGCAGCGCGCGGCCTCACTTATGCAGTCCCCCAGCCAGACTTCGTTTTCGATTGGCTCATGGATTCCACTTGGTCCGGTGCCGCTCGCCTCTGACGCCAGCGGCAACGGCACACAGGACTACCATCAGGTGGCAGGGCGCGCGTCGGCCGTGGCGGTCGATCCTGCCGATTCTTCCGGGAACACGGTTTTTGTAGGAGGCGCACAGGCTGGAATCTGGAAGTCGACGAACGCGGCGGCTTCCAACGCTAACACCGTGACTTGGAATCCGATCAGCGACGACCAGGCTACGCTTTCGATCGGCGCAATCGCCATTCAGCCAGGAAACAGCGATCCCAACAAGACGGTCATTCTCGCAGCGACCGGCGAGGCTAATAATTCGGCGGACTCGTACTTTGGCCTCGGGATCTTGCGTTCGACTAATGGTGGCAGTTCGTGGTCGCTTGTCAATTCAGCAAATAACGGCGCACTTTCATTCAGCGGACTCGGCGGCACCCGCATGGCGTTCAGCAGTGCGCCGAACCAGACCAACACGGTCGTGTCCGCTATGGCTATTTCATCGGAGGGAGTCATTGATGGCATCGTGAACTCAGGTACGACTCGCGGCCTTTATACGTCGCTCAACGCCGGACAGAGTTGGACCTACAACGCGCTGGTTGATCCGGGCGGAGCGACCGACGAAAGCTCTGCGACGTCTGTCGTCTACAATGCGGCTGCCGGATTGTTCTTCGCCGTCATTCGCTATCATGGCTTCTATTCTTCGCCCGACGGGGTGAACTGGACGCGCCTTGCTAACCAGCCCGGAGGAGCTGTGCTGAGCACAAGCGCCTGTCCGCCGCAGTCTGCCTCGAACAACTACTCGTGCCCCATCTACCGCGGTGAGATCACGGCCGTTCCTACGCGCAACGAGATGTATGTCTGGTACGTCTACGTCAACGCCTACGGCGCTACTGTCGACGGCGGTATCTGGCAGAGCGTGAATGGCGGAGCTTCCTGGACCTCGATTTCTGAGAATGGCATCACGAACTGCGGCGATATCCTGGGCTGCGGAATCGAGCAGGGAACCTACGACCTGGCACTACTCGCCGTTCCCAATGGCGGAGCGACCGACCTCTACGCCGAGTACAGGCTAACTTTACCCTGACCTCAAACTTCACCTACGCCGGAAGCATCAGCGCCACCTGCGATGCTACTGCTCTTACGGGAGCCATCTGTACGCCAACGACCCCGCTCACCCT
>DATFQQ010000372.1:0-4291 GCA_035264195.1 Candidatus Sulfotelmatobacter sp.
GCAGAACAAACGCCAGATTTATGGCCTATTATTCCGGGCCAGCGCCGAGACGCTGATCGAAGTCGCCCGCGATCCCAAGCGTCTCGGCGCCGAGATCGGGTTCTTCAGCGTCCTCCACACCTGGAACCAGAAACTCCAAACGAACCCTCACTCATGATGCCTGGCATTATCATCTCCTCCATTTTCATTGAACAAGGCAGGCTGGTCGGCTGCGCAACCCCCTTGCAAAAGTAGTTTGCCGGTGCGGAGGAGCCGGTCGATAATCATACGAATAGGTTCGCCGTCTAAATCAGCGCGCCGAATTTCCCAAGGTGCCCGGGGAGTTGCTTGTTCGCGCATTAGCAAACCTGCCTCCACCAGCCGTTCGATCGTGTGATGACTGACGCCACATATGCGCGCAGCTTCGCTCAAGCTGACCCTCTCCGGATCAGGTAGTGCTCGTTTTTGACCGGTAATCGAATGGTTGCGCCTGGCGGTGGCCACACGAGTCTGATTCCATCGTTTACTTTTCCCCGTGGAGTAGCCGAGCCGGTTCAACACAGAGGCAATCTGATCATCGCCGTGCCGAACGGCCATGCGCTTAATGATTTCCAGCGTCTCCATCGGGGTCGCGGTTTCGGTTGCAGAACGCGGCCTATCCATTGCGAGTTGCGTATGCGCACCTCCCTTCCAGTGAATTACCAGCTCCAGGGTCTTTTTATCCTGGTCAGTACGCACTATGATCTCTTCGATCGCGGTTCGGAAGATCATCTTTTTGAGTGACGGAGGGCAGTGATCACTTTGCCAGACTTCACTAAACTGATCACCCATCGATCGTATTCTGTTCTCCTCTTCCGGTGACAGCGAATATCGCTTTGCCTCCAGACTCGAGAGTCGTTGTTTGACTGCCTCCATTTCTTCCAGCTTTTCGTTCCACCGCCGCTCCAACTCGCTCGCTACCAGACGATTCCGAGCGTCCACCACGTCGTACTGCTCAAAGGCCTTCTTCGCTTCATACTCCAACTGCTCCAGCTTGCTGGATAGGGTGGCGCGTTGTGCCGCGTCGCCAGCGCTCAATGCCTCCAGCGCTCGCAGACTAGCTTCCACCCCCAGAGGCGAGATCACCCTTAACAGCTCCTGCCCCACTCGCCGGTCTACCAAGCCGCCACCAAAGCCGATGCAATATTGCCCGCCATCGTCGTAGTCGCCCTTGCAGAGATAGCGCGCATTGGTGCCACGGCCACCCCAGTAACGTACATGTAGCTTGCGTCCACAATGTCCGCAGCGGAGAAGGCCCACCAAAAGCCCTTGGCCGGCGCGAATCGCCGCCATCGATTCGTCCCCCTCCCAGTTCACGGAATTACGCCGCATCATTCGTCGGTTCTCTTCGTAGGTGGCCCAGTCAATATAACCCACATGATGATCGCGGATGAAGACGCGGCACTCTTCGGCGGCACGCATCGCCGTCTGGCGTTTTTCCAGCCGGCCCTCCACCAGCAGCGTTGTGACCGGTCGCCGTCCCCAAACATACGCGCCAGCGTAGAAGGGATTGCAGAGAATATCGCGCACTAGGCTCTGCGAGGGAATCTTCCAGACCAGACGCGTTCCCTGGATGGGATTGGCAGGCAGCTCCACATCATGATCACGGAACCATTGGAATGTCTGACGCACACTCCACAGTTCTCGAAACTTGGTGAATACGAGTTGAATCGCTTCGCGGACCCGTTGGTCAGGATGAAACACAATCTTCCCGAGAGGGTCACGCGCATATCCCACCGGTAGCCTCTTGAACAGTTCGCCGCGGCGCGCTTTGGACTCCTGTCCCGCGAGCATTCGTTGGCGTATGACCTTGAGTTCGACAACGCTGAGCGTTCCTTTGATTCCCAATACCAATTGATCGTCGAGATAACTCAAATCGTAGATTTGTTGCTCATCGGCGATCAGGGTTCCAAAGATCTGACACACTTCCAGCAGTCGACACCAGTCTTTGTCCGTGCGAGACAACCGGGATACCTCCCAACTCCCTACGATTCCGACCTCTCCCAATGCCACCGAACTGAGGACACGCTCGAATCCCTCGCGGCGAGCGGAAGCGATGCCCGCGCTCGATCCCAAATCGCTATTGATGATCTCCACCTGCTGCCAGCCCAAAGCACGCACTCGTTCGGCGACGGCATACTGCAGGTGTTGACTTTCCTTATTCAGCCGTACTTGCTTGTCGCTGGACTGCCGCAGGTAGACGATCGCTTTGCGGGCCAGATGCTCCGGCTTGATCTTGGGACTGTACAAAACCTCCGTCATCGACTCTTCCTCCCTCCTTTTGAAAGACCACGATCAGAACGCGGGCCATGAGATCGATCAGATCGGCGCGTGTCGCTGCGTTTATTGGCACCGTTGCGCTTTCGTTTCGGATCATCAGGTCCAGAAGTTTTAGTTGCACCACGACGACCTCCCTTGCATCCGTCAACAGTCGCTCGCAGAAGGTTATCTTGAACATGGCCTTCAGTGGCGAGGTGTGAGGCGATCAATACAGCAAGAGACAGAAGCGCCTCTTTACTCAGATGCGCTTGTTCAGTGATCTTTATCTCGGCGGATTCGCGCGACAGCATCCAGATCGGAATCTTCAAACGCTTCTCGGCTGTGTCAATGACGCAGACCGCTCCATCGCTCCGCTTGGGCCTGCGAAGGATTTGCAAGATAGCACCGTGAAGGGGGTGAAAGGGGTAGAAGACCTGAACATCAGTATTAGTCGCGCTCAGGGTATTGTGGGCGTGGGTGTCACCATCCTCACGTGCACTGCCTGGTTCCGGCCGGAGGAATCTCGCCGGACCAGACCCGGTGGATTCACTCGCGACCCAATTTTCTCGTGCCCATCCCCGTATTGAAGATGGTGTTCCGGGCCAAAGTGCGCGATGGGCTCAAGCGGCTATTCCGTGCTAACAAACTTGTTTTCGCAGGTCAACTCACGGCTCTGGCTAGCCGCCAGGCGTTCCTCGATTTTTTGGATCCCTTGTGTGAGAAAGAGTGGGTAGTCTACGCCAAAGCACCGTTCCGCGGCCCCGATCACCTGCTGCAGTATCTAGCCCGATACACCCATCGCGTGGCCATCTCCAACCACCGACTCATCGGCTTTGATGAGGAGTCAGTCACGTTCTGTTGGAAGGATTATGCGTACGGCAACAAAAAACGCAAAATGACCATCTCCACCGACGAGTTTCTGCGCCGCTTTCTCCTACACACCTTGCCACGCGGCTTCGTCCGCATCCGATTCTTCGGCTTCCTGGCCGGCCCGCGACGCGCAGCTAGGCTACAACTCGCTCGGCAACCACTGGGGACCACCCCCCCAGACGCCGTCCCAAATTCCATCCCAGTACGGACAACTTTCCGGTGCCCGATTTGCGCCACCCCCATGATCGTCCTCGAGCGACTCTCTGCAGAGAGGGTTTGTCGCGCCGCCGCTCTCCACCGGGATGTGCTTTATGATTCCTCGTAACCGCTGTTGGATTCGTACAGCAGCGCACGACCCTCGGCTCATACCGAATCTGTGTGCCTGCCTAGGAGCAGTCGCACGCCTTTACTCCCCTCCGACCTTCACACACCTTCTTCCCCACTCCGCCAGTGCTAGCAAACTTGCCAAACGCCCACCTCAACCACACCGAAACCATCAAGCTTCTAGCCAAACAGAAGGCGAAAACTGGCAGCTTCTCCCATAGCTCCCGCGTCCGCCGCAAGCGCCAGCGGCTTCGTTCAAACGGGCTTATCGAAAGTCCGCCTCGCAACCATCGTTGCCTCATGAACATTACTGCAAGCGCACTTCCGATAAGTCCTAACGTTTCGCATGCCTCAGAACGGCTGCAGGGTACGCCCTGAGTCCGGGCCAGAGACTACGTCTCGGACTGTCGTGAGCGCCAATTGTGCCAAGTATCTCCGTTATCGCCTACGAATTACAGGAAGGTCGTTACTCCTGGGCGCTCCGCGCGGGTACAGCGTGTAGTTCCACTTGGGGCATACGGCATGAGGTTCTGTCTTGAGTCGTTCGAGATCTTCACTCTTCACCTTTTGTCCTCTCTTATAAACGCCTCGGTCCAAGAAGGCTTTTACTCTCAATCCAGTAGCTGTGCTCGTTCCCCGAATGTACCCTAGCATCATTTCCAGAGTCTTGAGCGGCTTTCCCTGCCAATTCGTGCTGATGTGGCTGAACAGGCGATGTTCGACGGGGTTTGCGCTTGTCCCCTCGGCTGACACAAATGGTTAAGACACACCTTGCCGTTCGATGAAAAGTTCTCGACCAGCAAACCGACTGTACCGCATA
>DATFQQ010000373.1:0-7017 GCA_035264195.1 Candidatus Sulfotelmatobacter sp.
TGAACCAACAAAAAAGCCCCGCTCTCCCGAGCGGGGCCTTTCGTAAGCTAGACGCCAGCAGCTAGTAGCTAGCAGCCTTCCTCAGTACATGCCTTCCATGCCGCCGCCGTGTCCCGGAGCCGCCGGAGCTTCCTTCTTTTCCGGAATCTCGGCGACCAGGGCTTCGGTGGTCAGCATCAGGCTGGCGATCGAGCCGGCATTCTGCAGCGCGGTGCGCACGACCTTCGTTGGATCGAGCACGCCGGCCTTGACCAGGTCCTCGTAGTCACCCGAGAAGGCGTTGAAGCCGTAGTTCGCTTCCTTGCTGTCCAGCACTTTGCCCAGCACAACCGCGCCCTCTTCGCCGGCGTTCTCGGCGATCATGCGCAGCGGCTCGGTGATGGCGCGCTTCACAATGTTGATGCCGATCTGCTCGTCGCCTTCGGCCTTGATTTTCTCGAGAGCCGAAGCGGTACGAGCCAGAGCTACGCCGCCGCCGGGGACGATTCCCTCTTCCACGGCTGCGCGCGTCGCATGCATCGCATCTTCCACGCGGGCTTTCTTTTCCTTCATTTCGGTTTCGGTCGCGGCGCCGACTTTGATCACGGCCACGCCACCGACCAGCTTCGCCAACCGCTCCTGCAGCTTCTCGCGGTCGTAGTCGCTGGTGGTCTTTTCGACCTGGCTGCGAATTTCCTTTACGCGGCCTTCGATCTCAGCGTGCTTGCCTTTGCCTTCGACGACGGTCGTGTTGTCCTTGTCGATGGTGATCTTCTTGGCCTGGCCGAGGTCGGAGATCTGGACGTTCTCCAGCTTGATTCCGAGATCTTCGGTGATGGCCTTGCCGCCGGTCAGGATAGCGATATCCTGCAGCATCGCTTTGCGGCGATCGCCGAAGCCGGGAGCCTTCACGGCCGCGACTTGCAGCGTGCCACGCAGCTTGTTGACGACGAGGGTGGCTAGCGCTTCGCCTTCGACGTCTTCTGCGATGATGAGCAGCGGCTTGCCGCTCTTCGCGATCTGCTCGAGCAGCGGGAGCAGGTCCTTCATCGAGCTGATCTTCTTTTCGTTGATCAGGATGTAGGCGTTCTCCAGAGCCGCTTCCATCCGCTCCGGATCGGTCACGAAGTAAGGCGAGAGGTATCCACGATCAAACTGCATTCCCTCGACAACTTCAAGCTGAGTCTCCAGCGTCTTCGACTCTTCAACCGTGATGACGCCGTCTTTGCCAACCTTCTTCATAGCCTCAGCGATGATCTTCCCAATCGTCTCATCGTTGTTAGCCGAAATGGTCCCCACCTGCGCGATCATTTCGCCGGAGACTGGCTTGCTTAGTTTGTCTAGGTCGCCGGGGAGGCGGTTGCCTTCTTTGTCGAGCTTGCCAGCGATTACGGTGACGGCTTTCTCGATGCCGCGCTTCAGGGCCATCGGATTGGCACCGGCAGCTACGGTCTTTACGCCTTCGCGATAGATAGCTTGGGCTAGAACGGTGGCGGTGGTGGTGCCGTCGCCAGCGACGTCGGACGTCTTGGAGGCGACTTCACGAACCATCTGGGCGCCCATGTTCTCGAGGCCGTCCTTCAGTTCGATTTCTTTTGCCACGGTGACGCCGTCTTTGGTGATGGTCGGCGAACCGAATTTCTTTTCAATAACAACGTTGCGGCCCTTGGGGCCGAGTGTGACCTTCACGGCGTCGGCCAGAAGGTTGACGCCGCGGAGGATCGCCTGACGCGACTCTTCTCCGTGAACGATGTGCTTTGCCATTGCTGTAATCTCCTTATGAGCTGTGAGCTTTGAGCCGCGAGCTATGAGCAAGAGCTTCTAGCTGCTGGCTTCTAGCTAAATCTGGTTACGCTACTCGCGAGATCCTTCGCGCAAAAAACGCGCTCAGGATGACGCCAGCGGGCTCAGACGCCCGCTAAACGGCGTCACTTCTTCGAGCCGGCGAGTTCCTTCTTGGCCGGGGTGCTGGCGCCGGTGAGGATGCCGAGGACTTCATCTTCTTTCATGATGATGAACTCTTCGCCGTCAATCTTGATTTCGGTGCCGGAATACTTGCCGAACAGGATGCGGTCGCCTTCTTTGACGGCCAGGGGGAAGGTCTTGCCTTCGTCGTTGGTGCGGCCTTTTCCGGTGGAGATGACTTCGCCCTCCTGCGGCTTGTCTTTGGCCGAGTCGGGAATGATGATACCGCCGCGGGTGGTGTTAGCTTCCTCCACACGACGCACCAGAATGCGATCATGAAGCGGTGAAAACTTCGCCATGGTTCTGACTCCTTTCAAATAGTTGGAAGTTGATGTGCTTCGAGTAAAGCTTGTATTCCTATGATTCTTAATGGGTAGATGCTGCTATTAGCAGTCGGTCATAACGAGTGCTAATTGTAGCGATGTGAGTGCGCAGTTGTCAAGGGATGGACAAACCTCACTGCTAAGCCTAACCGCCGAGATCGCAGAGAACATCCGCAGAGTTCGCCGAGCGCGGATTAGAGCGAAGGCGGCCAACTTTCGAGTCGTTCTCCGAGCGGAGACTGGTTAGCACGATCGCATCGGCGAGCGACCTGCACGGCGTGCTAGCGATTGTCGAGTACGGAGAAACCTAACGAATGTAGGGGCGGTAAACCTTAGATCACGCCTTCCTAGTTAACTGTGGCTGTCAGACCCATGGGTGGGGCCGGAGCAACCACAACACGAGTAATCTGACCGGCTCTGATTTCAGCTTTCTTCACCTCACTCTGTGTAAAACCGACGATGCGGTACTCATGAATTCCCGCGATAATGTTCTGGACGAGTAGAGCACTATTCTGCTGTAACTTTCCGACATTGAGGTTGTCGAGATAGACGTCACCACTCAAATCATGAGTAGACTGCACCTCGAGGCCACCTACCGGGAGTTTGCCCGTGCTGTCAATCGGGGACTTAAGGCCGAAGTAGGCATAAGCAATACTTCCACTCTCTACGTTCACTTCTTTGCTTTCGTTAGCGCCGCCCTTGAGTTCAACGCGGTGCTTTCCGGCACGCTGGCGCATAAACTGTCTGGTTTCGTCGGGAGCGATGAAACCGCTCTCTGTACCGTCGAGCGCTAGACTTCCGCCATTTACAGCGTGAACTTCAATGATGCCCGCTCCAAGCTCGTTCACGGTAGCAGCGTCTGTTGCACCCTTGGCAACGACCTTCACGCCCATAGCTTTGGCCTGCTCGTCGGTGAGGGTTGCGGCGGTAGTCTGAGGATTCAGGAAGACGAAGGTACCGCGATAATCCGAGTCCTGAAGAGTTGTGAGCCGAGGCGTTGTGGACTTCCCATAATCGGCTCTGAATTTCGCCATCTCGGTCTGAATCCCCGCGTACAGATCGGTAATAGTAATGAATCCATCTTTCTGGTCAGCCAGGGAGCGCGACTTGAAGGCATTGAGCAGGGCCTTGGTAAAGAAACTATTTCCGATCTTCCCGCGAGTATCTTCAGCATAGGTCGCTTCGTTAGCAGTGCCAGCGGTAATTATGGTGCGGCTACCGTTGCCGCTAAGCGTTTGCAGCAGCAGGACGCGGGCATCCTGATCACCTTTGGGGACGATGCCTAATCCGGAGGAGCAACTGTCGAGAAGGAACAGGACATGCTGGACGGGGAGTTCCTGGCTCCAGTCCTTTAAGGAGTCAACGGCGAGGACATTCGTTCCCCAGAACTTTCCTTTTTCTGCATTGCTGAAAAGCATGTACCCCGTGCCGCCGTTGTTGTCGCCGCCGTGTCCGGAGTAGTAGAAGAGCAAGCGATCGTTCTTCTGCATTTTCTCGGGCAGCGTGCCTTTCATGTAGCCCTCGATCAAGTCGCGATTGACGAGGTCGCCTTCGGCGACCTAGACCTCGTCGAAATGAGCGTCGTTTAAGAGAAAGTCGCGCATCTGCGCGAGGTCGTTGTGTACCGAAGGCAATTGCGGAGAGAGATTGTGGTATTGAGGCACACCCGCGAGGAAAGCAATACTTCTTCCGAAGGGCCGCAAGCTCTTGGTGGTAAAGACAACATCGTAGATCTGGGAAAAAAGCTTACTGAGATAAGAGTCGCCGTTGGCCGTTGCAGGAAAGTAATAGTGCTCGACGCCGTCAGGCAGCTTTTCTTTGTTCTGCGCCAGAGCAGGATGCGAGAAGAGAGAAAAGACCAGCGACAGGGCGACCACACCAGTTGAGCCAAGCCCACTGCGCCGAATCGGAACGCGACTAGTGGTCATGGGCCTGCTCCTTTCGGCGGTTATCGACGACTTCCTTCCAGAAGAAACCATTCTCGAAGGCGACGAAGAAAACCATCATCTTCGGCAGGGTGAGACTTGCCAGATCGACTTGAGAGTTCTGAAAGGCCCCGAGAAGTGGAATGAAGACCAAGGGCGAAGCGAATACCGGGGCGAGAAGGCTGCCTATGTCAAACGGATCGCGGTCACGTTTGGGCTTCAGCAGCAGAGTGTAGAAATAATGCGAGCCCATGCCGAGCAGCATGCAGACGTAGAGCACAATGACGAAGCCGGTCTGGTTGGGCTGCTGTTCGCCCTTCGAGGAGATATTCCACTGCGCCTGAAAGACAACAAAGTAAATGCCGCCACAAACAGCGAGCAGGGCGATCCACATCAAGAGATGTGAAAGATTCTTCGATTTTCGATAACTGAGAACAGCCAGAATCGAAAGTCCTGCGAGCGAGAACCAGAAGAGGATACCCGTAAGATCTGTCATGACGAACCTCCACCTGGATGGTGTCGGGCCCTTAACGACTATGCAGCTTTCAAATGTCGGGGGGACAAGAAGGCATGACCGGGAGCATGCCTGCACGCCGCAAGTATACGCCTGAAGGTTGGGACGCAAAATCGAAAACCGAGGGGTGATACAAAGAACTCTGTATTAACTGGGTGCGCGCCAATTTGTGAAGATGCTCGTGTGCCCTCCCGCCGTTTGGAAGACCGGATTATCGAGTTATGCCAGGAGCTTGTGGCGATTGATTCGGATTCGCCAGAGTTCCACCGCATTGCACGCATGCTGCAGGCATCAATCTCAGAACATCTTGCTCGGACGCGGACGAGGATTAGCGAATACCCTCCAGCGAAGGAGCGGAGGACTGGGGCGTGATGTTATGCATCGCTTGATCGGGCCGCCGCGCCGCGGAAATAAATCGTGGGCGTGGTGCCGAGGGCGTTGCGGAACATGTGAACGAAGGCGCTGGGCGTGCTGTATCCAGCTTCGAGAGCGGCGTGCGTGACCTTGGCACCTTCGGCCAGGAGTCGCATGGCGTGCATGAGGCGTAGTTGCTGGCGCCACTTGCCGAAAGTCATACCGGCCTCTTCCTGAAATAAGCGCTCGACGGTGCGGCGACTGGCACCGCATTGCCTGCAGATTTGTACCAAAGACTGCGCATTACCGGGATCAGCGGCTAGGATCTGCGCGACTCGTACCGCCCTCGGATCATTCAGGTGCGGAAGTTGCAGCGGGACCATCTGCACAGTCTCCAGTTGATCGATCACGGTGTCGATCAGATGCCGCTGCCAGCGGATGGTCTTCTTGAGAGAACGGAACGAGCACGCGTGCAGGATCAATTCGCGGAGCAGAGGCGACACGTTGATTACGCAACAACTGCGGGGCAACACGCGCGCGAGTTTTGGTTTCAGGTAGAGCGTGCGCATGGCAACGACGCCTGACATGGTGATGGTGTGCGGGACGGCGGCGGGAATCCAGACGGCGCGGTGCGTGGGAACGACCCAAGTGGCCGCGCCGGTTCGGATCGTCATGACTCCGCGTGACGCGTAGACGACCTGGTCGCGATCGTGAAAATGCAGAGGCACGACATATGCGGCGGGATAGTCGTACGTCAGCGTTGTGATGTGAGAAAGACGATCTCGTGAGCGATCGAAGATCGGACGTTGGCCCTTTTGCGACATCGATTGACACAATATCGAAAGCACGCAGGAGCCGCAAACCGTAAAGTCGAAGCAACTCATTTCTCTGTGGGGTTGCGATGAGCAAAAGAACAAGTCTTCTAGCGCGAATAATCAGTGCAGGTCTTCTGATCGCCGGTATTGCAATGGTAGTGCCCGTAGTGGCCTATGCGGACGACGCGAAGCCGTGTGCAGGTGGTGAGCACCGGCAGTTCGACTACTGGTTGGGAAACTGGTCGGTGAGCTATGGGGGGCCGCCGGCGGGAACAAGCAAAGTCGAACTGGCGCTTGATCAATGCATGATCGTTGAGAGCTGGGATGGAGCGCGGAATCACAGCGGAAAGACAATATTCGCGTACAGTCCCGACGATCACAGTTGGTATGGAATATTCGCCGACAATGAAGGACGTGTGCACATCTTCAATCAGGGAAAAGTGTCTGCGGGAACAGCGGAGTTTCAGGGGACGAGCCACGGTCCGAATGGAGAAACTGTTCTCAATCGTGTGAAGATCGTGCGGGCCAGCGCGGATAAAGTTGAGCAGACATGGGAGAAGTCTGCGGACAACGGCGCAACTTGGAACATGGTTTATCGCGGGGAGTATACCCGCAAGTAGGGTGCGTCTGGTGGCGCGGTTCGTGGTTCCCACGCTTCGAACTTCGAACGCCGCGAAACGCGGGGCAGCCGGTTCAGTTGAGAGCGTCGCGCTTTCCTTACAGCATTGCGATTGCGCGGTCGGTTCTACGAGCCCGTCAAATTCTTTCGACAAAAACTTGGACCACTAATTAATAGGCTCGCTGTGGTGTTGAAAATATCTGCAGGAAAAATGCATTTAACAAGTGTTGACTCGATGTTGACAGTGTCATGACAAGTTGTCTCTGCCCTCGGTTACTTTACGTCCATCGTTGTTAAATTCAGGCCGCTTGATCGGGTGAGCGGCTGTTTTCAGGACCAAAGGTGACCATGAAAAGATGTCGGGCCGTATCTGTCGCAGCGACGGTTTTGCTTGGATGTTTCCTCTCCGCTTCAGCACAGGTGAACGCCACTCAGCGTGCGGGATTCAATCTGCCACAAGGACAAGTACCTGCTCCGAACACTCCAGGCGGCGGAGTGGTAGTCGGGAACAACTTCTATGCTA
>DATFQQ010000374.1:0-17109 GCA_035264195.1 Candidatus Sulfotelmatobacter sp.
ATCCGGACACCAGTTTCCATGCTAGCTAGGAGTGGGAGTCAGGCTGTGATTCATCGCACTGGCCAATGTGCGTGGAGTCGCAGCGCTTCAAACCCGACCGGCGTTCGTGCCGCGGTGGAAGAAAACCGAGCACAAGCCCTAAAGGGCATCCATCGCCGCACGCTTGACGCGGCCCTTTGACGGCCGCGTTTCACACTCGACGGTGATGACCTTTAGGGGCCGTGGTCGTTTTCCTTCGGGCGGGCACGATCGCGATTCCTCCGCCACGCGAGGAAGTTATTTTCTATCCATTCAGCCGCATTCGCTCTGCGACATCGAGCCACAAGGAAGGCGCTCCCACCCTCGAAAAATCATAAGAGTGGGGCAGCCTCCTCGTTGTTGCAACTTGCGGCAATTAGCGCCAGTCGTCGCGGTCGTGATCGCGGTAGCGGCCGTCATCGCGATATCCGCGATAGTCGTTGAAGGCGCGGCGGTATCCGCGCTCATAGCCTTCGCGGTAGGCGTGCTTGTATTGGCCTTTGTTCCCCATCCAGCCCTCGTAACCGCGAGAGTCTTCCCAATCGTCGTTTTTTAAATTGAAGCGGCGGCCGCGTTGGGCGTCGAATTGTCCTGCGCGGGAACCGTCGTCGAATCCGCGGTGCAAGCCTTGGTCACGAGCTTCGTCGTGACGATAGCGGTCATCATCGTACTGCGCCCATGATTGTCCCCATGCCACGCTGCCGCAGGCCAGGGAAACGGTCACCGCCAAGGCTGCAAGTCTCAACAAACGTCCCAGTATGTTGCGCATCGTAATCACCTCTGTTACGAAGTGGCGCGTTTGTTAAATCGGATGCGGGTGGGGGTGGCGATGATGCTCGAGAATGCGCTTTATATGTTTGGCGTGTAGAGAAACTTTCAAACGTGGAGAGTGTTATCGCGGTTCCTCAGCGCCTAAAGGCGCGGTTTTCTCGAGACTTGACGCGATGCCTGAAGGCATCGCCTGATACGAACCATTTAGGGCAACCACTCCCGCACGACTCGCGATGGGCCAGATGCCGATTCGGCAGCGGTTCTGCCTGAGTGGTAGACTCGAACGTTTTGGATGGAGCGAACGTTATGAACATTCAGCGGGTTGGTGTGGTCGGCGCGGGGACTATGGGAAATGGTATCGCTCATGTGTTTGCGCGGGGCGGATTTGATGTTGTGTTGTGCGACGTGGAGCAGCGATTTCTGGATCGCGCAATCGGAACCATTAGCAAGAATCTGGATCGTGAGGTAACGAAGAACAAGATCACGATCGCGGACAAGGATTCGGCACTAGCGCGGATTCAGGGCGTGAGCGATCGGGGCAAACTCTCGGATTGCGATTTTGTAATTGAGGCGGCGACGGAGAAATTCGAGGTCAAGACAGAGATTTTTCGCGATCTCGACCGGTTGATGCGACCAGAAATTATCCTGGCATCGAACACGTCGTCCATCTCGATTACGAAGCTGGCAGCAGTGACGAAGCGTCCGGAGAAAGTCATCGGCATGCATTTTTTTAATCCCGTTCCGGTGATGAAACTGGTGGAGGTTATTCGTGGACTCGCCACCGCGCAGGAGACGTTTGAGACTGTGCGCGATCTCTCCGTCAAACTCGAGAAGACGCCTGTGGAGGTAAATGATGCGCCGGGGTTCGTTTCGAATCGGGTGCTGATGCCGCTGTTGAACGAAGCGATGTATGCGGTGATGGAAGGTGTGGCTACGCCAGAAGCTGTTGACGAAGTGTTCAAGCTGGGGATGGCGCATCCGATGGGGCCGCTGACGTTGGCCGACTTCATCGGGCTCGATGTTTGTCTCGACATCATGCGTGTGCTGCAGGCTGGGCTGGGCGATCCCAAGTATCGGCCTTGTCCGCTATTGATCAAGATGGTGGATGCCGGATGGCTGGGACGGAAGAGTGGGAGAGGGTTTTATAAATACTGAAGGCCGGTTTCAAAGTTTCAAGGTTTCAAAGTTTCAAAGTTCAATGAACTCTGCGGCACAACAGCTTTCGGCTGGGCACGAATGGCCCTTTTACCTGCTTGGAGCGGCTTGTGGGATCGCGACTGGGTACGCTGATGTGGTCGTGGATGACTTGTTGTTCACTGCGCTGCTGGTTCTCTCTTCGTGCATTCTTTTGGGAATGCTACGGCCGCGGCGGCCTTGGCGCTGGGTGCTGACGGTGGGAGTATTCATTCCCCTGACAGAGCTAACGGCGTATCTGGTTCGTACCGTGAAGCCGACTCGTGCCCAGGTATACGGGTCGTTTCTTGCGTTTCTGCCGGGAGTTGCGGGTGCGTACGGCGGCGCAATTATGAGGCACGTCATCGATAACTTGAGGCAGGGGAAGTAATCGATTGCCGTCGTGAGTGTGCTCTTTCGCCCCTCCGGGGCTGGGTGATTTTTCGCCTTTTTCCCACGGCTTGCGCCGTGGGCTGCATTCTTTCGCCGCTTCGCGGCTTCTGGACTCGAGCGGGGTATGTTCGGCACATAACTATATTCGCCAACATAACCCGGTCAGGAGATCGAACATGCGTGGCACTTTGATTCTCTTATCTAGTCTTTTCCTGCTTACGGGTGGTCTGTTGGCGCAGAGGCCTGCGTGGGAACCTGCACCCGGTCATGTCACGCTGCCTTTGTGGCCACATCCGCAGCCGGGGGTTCAGTCGGAAGTAGACCTGACCACGGCTAAAGATAATCTAGTCGCGGGCAAGCGCGTTGTGCGATTAACGAACGTCTCCAATCCGACGATCACGCTTTACTCACCAGCGGGAAAGAACAGCGGTGCTGCTGTGATCGTCTTTCCGGGAGGTGCGTACCACGTATTGGCGATTGATCTGGAAGGAACCGAGGTTTGTGACTGGCTGACATCGGTTGGAGTGACCTGCATTCTGCTCAAGTATCGGGTGCCGGATTCTGGACCTTTGCCGAAATCATCGGCGGCGCTTGAGGATGCGCAACGCGCCGTGGGAATGGTTCGGGCGCATGCAGCGGAGTGGCAAATTGACACGCAGCGTGTAGGAGTACTGGGCTTTTCGGCGGGAGCGCACCTGGCGGTTGCTTTGAGCACTCATTTCGACAAGCGACTGTACGATCCGATCGATGCGGCCGATCAGATGAGTTGCCGGCCGGATTTTGCTGTGATCGTCTATCCGGGGTATCTGGCCTTGTCGGAGCAAAACTTCGCGGCGAATCCGGAGATTCATGCTACCGACAAGACTCCACCAACATTCATTGTGCAAAGTCAGGACGACCCGGTCCACGTAGAAAACTCCACGGTGTACTTTCTCGAACTAAAGCGGGCAAAAGTTCCGGTGGAGATGCATTTGTATGCGCAAGGCGGTCATGGGTACGGATTGCGGCGGACGGAGCTTCCGGTGACTGCATGGCCAGAGTTGGTTCAGAAGTGGATGGGTACGATCCACGTACTGGAGAAGTAGAAGGGCTTTCGGCTTTCGGCTTTCGGCTTTCGGCTTTCCGAACTGCACAACCGAATCCGGAGAGCGGAAGCCGGAAGCCGAGAGCCTGCTCTTAGGTATTGGGCTAACCAAAAAGTAACTCCCGAATTCACAGCCAGGGCGAGTATGCTGGCGAACATGGGTGTAAGTGTATCCATGCTGGCGTCGGGGAGCCGGGGGAATTGCGCGCTCGTTGCGAGTGCGACGACGAAGATCCTGGTCGATGCCGGCATCTCGTGCCGCGAGACGTTCAAGCGAATGAAGGCGTTGGGGGACGATCCGCATTCGCTTTCGGCGATTCTGATCACCCACGAGCACTGCGATCATATTTACGGATTGGCTACTCTCGCGAAGAAGCTGCGCATTCCGGTTTTCATGACGGGAGCGACGCAACAGGCATGGGCACGCGCCATGCGGGATGAGAACGGGGTAAGACCGAAGTTGGAAAGGTTCGAGCGCTTCGAGTCTGGACATACATTTCAAGTGGGCGATATCGCGGTGAAGCCGTTCACCATTCCGCACGACGCCGCCGACCCAGTGGGGTTCACGTTCCGCGCGGAAGGAATCAAGGTTGGAATCGCCACCGACCTCGGATATATACCGCTGAGCGTTCGCGATCACCTGCGCGGTTGCGACGTGCTGGTGATGGAATCGAATCACGATCTGGAGATGTTGCGGGTGGGACCGTATCCCTGGTCGGTAAAGCAGCGAGTGATGAGCCGGGTGGGACACCTTTCTAATGTGGCTCTCGCGGATTTCTTTGCTAACGACTATGATAATAGTGCAACGTTTGTAGTTCTGGCGCATCTTTCTGAGCAGAATAATCACCCGGAAATCGCCCGGAGAGAGGCAGAGAAAGCGCTAGCCGCACGCGGTGGGCTGTTCTGCAACCGGGTGTTGTTGGCATCCCAAACCGAGGCATTGGAGCCGATTCGTCTGTAGTTGGGCGTTCGTGTTTGGCTGATTTCGTAACCCCCACATGAGTCAGCAGTGCGTTGATCCAATTGTTGGGAAGATTCTGGCGGGCTGGAGGTATGACATTTCCGGCCTTGCGCCAGAAATGTGCGGCGACTACGAAGAACACTTCGCGAACTGCGAATACTGCCGCGGCCGGCAAAGAATCCATCGATTGATCGATGTGGGATTGATCGCTTTAGCGTCCGTTTCAGCAGGAATTTTTCTTCTCGCCTTTGCAGTGATCCATCACCTTAGCCCGCGGCACGCCATTTGGCTCGAGATTGCGGCCCTTGCCGGCTTTGCACTTTCGGTATTGATCTGGCTAGGCGTAGCGGTGGCGACGCCTGCGCCAGTAACGGTGCTGGATGCCGCGAAAGAAGGCGCGCGGCGCGTGCATGACCGACTACCGGCTGAGATCCGGCAACGGCTGCCCGAAGAACTGCGGATGAAAATCACCGGGACATAGAACCCATGCAGCGGATTTCCTGGTCCACGGCGCTGATCTTGGTTGCGGCTTTATTGCTGGTACCGAGCGTGTGGGCCGTGGGACTTCCTGTGACCCAGGTGTCACATCCTGCGGGATGTCACCAACACGGCCCGGTGCCGTCGTCGCCATCGCCCCCGAGTCATCAGTGCTGTGGGAGCGGACACCAGTGGGCGATTGCCGGGACAAACTTCTCTCCTGATCGACCGGCTGCCATTTCATTGCGGGCCGAGTTTGACGTCATGCTTTGCCGGGAATTGACCAAGGCTCCCGTTTCTCAGTTCGCACTCGAACGAGCCTCGCTATCCGAGTCTGCTCCCCTGAGAATCTAGCCCTCCTCACTTTTCTTCTCTTCTGGCTACTCGATGGAGCAGCACACTTGTTTGCTCTAATCAACGTCTTTTCGGCTTAAGACTCAGCGCCGCGCATCAAAGGATCGTCGTGAACCAGTTCTTCGTTGGATTGTTAGCGGTGGCAATGTCAGAAGCAGTGTGGGCACAAGGACCCAACGCTGCTGAGACAATCAGCAAAGCCAACGACGCAATACCCCAGACGCAACAGAACCCCTCTATGGCTGGGATGCAGATGGGGCCGGTGGCGAAGGGGCCGGAGTTGCCATCGCCGCATCAAGGCTCGGGTACAGCGTGGCAGCCAGCATCGGTCATAGGGTATCAGTGGATGTGGATGCGCGGTGGGTGGGATTTGATGGCGCACGGGACAATCTTCATCGACTACAACCATCAGGGCGGGCCGCGTGGCGTGGGCAAAGCGGAATCGGTGAACTGGGGCATGCTGATGCAGCAGCACAAGCTGGGCAGCGGGACGATTCTGTTTACAGAGATGTTTTCTGCGGAGTCTTTGACGTCGCCGCATCCGGGATTTCCCGAGTTATTTCAAACTGGCGAGACTTATCATGGTCAGCCATTGATAGACCACCAGCATCCGCACAATGTTTTCGCCGAGCTGGCGGCACTGTACACCTTGCCGCTGACGGAGAAGGTTTCATGGGAGCTGTATGGTGGCCCTTCGGCGGAGCCGGCCCTGGGGCCGGTGACGTATATTCATCGAGCTTCAGCGTCAGAGTTGCCGCTGGCGCCGCTCGGCCATCATCTACAGGACTCAACCCACACGAGTTTTGGGGTAGTAACTACGGGATTCATCATCGATCGGGTAAAGCTGGAGGGTTCCGCATTCAATGGCCGCGAACCGAATGAAGAACGATGGAGCATTCAGTCCGGAGCTCTTGACTCATGGTCCGGGCGCGCCAGCGTAGCACCTGCGAAGAACTGGGTGGCGCAGTACAGTATCGGCCGACTGGAGCATCCAGAAGCTTTGGAACCGGGCAGCCAGTGGCGGCAGACGGCGTCCGTCGAATATTACCGGCCTATGACGAGTGGATCGTGGGCGACGACATTTGTGTGGGGTCGCGTACACAAGATTGCCACCGCGACTAATCTGAATAGCTACCTTCTGGAATCCACTCTGAACTTTGCGAAGCGGAATTATGCTTTCACCCGGCTTGAGTTAGTCGATAAGGACGAGTTGTTTCCCGACGCGCCGATTCATCCCACGTATCGTATTGGGGCGTATACGTTCGGCGCAGATCGCGACCTGGTCCATAACCGAACATGGCAGCTGGCATTGGGAGCGGATGTGACTTTCTATTCGAAGGCGGCCGTGCTCAACGCGGCTTACGGGACCAATCCGATTTCGTTTCAGATATTCCTGAGGATGAGGCCAGGCAAGGCGGCGGACCACCCGATGCACTAAGAGTCAAGAAAAAGCTTGGTTACCAACGATTCCTTCGTAAAATGTTTCTGTTATATCCCTCCCGGATTTCACGCGAGAATGAGCTTTCTATGACCCAGGCTCTAAGTATGTTGCGCTTGATCCAATGGGCAATGCTTGGGAGCATTGTGCTATACGGCGTTTTAGGACAGGTGGCGAAACCGCTGAACCAGGGAGTGGACCCCGGATTAAGTTACCTGTTTGCGACGTTGGGTGTAGCTATCGTAGGGATTATCTTTGTCGTTCGCCGCACGCTGGTATTTCGTGCCGAGGCAAGTTTGGCCAACGAACCGGATGATTCCCTGAGCCTCAACCAGTGGAGAACGGGATATATCACGACATACGCTTTGTGCGAAGCGCTGGGACTCTTCGGTCTGATTTTGCAGTTCATGGGCGGAGGCCTACAAGCGAGCGTTCCTTATTACCTCAGCGGGTTTGTTTTACTGTTCTTCTTCCGCCCGCATCAACCGGAAACCCAAGCTAGTACTTAACGTGGCAACTGGCTAAGCCGCGCTTCTCCAAGTACTGCTGGTGATAATCCTCAGCAGGATAGAACGTGACGGCAGGAACGATCTGAGTGGCGATGGGCTTTGAGTAACGATGCGCCTTTTCGAGCGATTCCTTTGAGGCTAGAGCTTGGGCCTGCTGTTCTGGCGAATGGAAGAAGATGGCGGAGCGGTATTGCGTGCCCCAATCCGGCCCTTGGCGGTTGACCTGGGTAGGGTCGTGGTTCTCCCAGAAGACCTTCAAAAGGTCGGGATAGCCGATCTTGGCCGGATCGAATTCGACTTCGACGGCCTCGGCGTGGCCAGTACCGTCGGTGCAGACTTCTTTATAGGTCGGGTTGTCGGTATGGCCGCCGATGTATCCGACCCTGGTTGAGGTTACGCCGGGAAGCTGACGGAACGTGGCTTCGACTCCCCAGAAACATCCTGCTGCAAATGTGGCTTTTTCCATAGCGATTTAGTACCTAGAAGACCTTTATCACAGGGGGGACAGGGTAGCACAGGTAACAAAGCCTGGCTTCCACGCATCTCTCAGTCTCTCTTGGTGCTCTGAACATTAGATTGCGAAACTAAGCGGAAGTCACAGGATTGTAAACCTTGGGTGAAATAACCAGCCGGGCGATTGACGCACTACTGGAATCAAGGTAGAGTCCCGACAGGATCGTTGAAGGGCCATTCCGTGGATCTGCAGACCAGCCGAAAGAGTTGCCTGTCTAGAGCTGTGCACAAGACTGCGCTGCTGATTTTATTGGTCTTAGCGGGACTCCAAGCTGCCTTCGCCGTGGGAGAATTTGCTCCCCAGCAGCGGGTGGGATACCGCACCGGGGACCAGTGGGAGCCCTCGATTGCAGCGGATGGACGTGGGCATTTGTACATTCTGTATCCGCAGTATGGAATGGTGGCAGACTGCCAGAGGTGCACAGCCCCCAGCATGGCGCTGCTGATTAGCGACGACAGCGGGATTTCGTGGCATGCGTCGAAACCCATGCTTCCTTTCTCGACCGGCCAGTTCGATCCTCAGATCGTGGTGGACCCTGCCGATCGCCAGACGGTTTACGCGTCATGGCTGCAGAACAATCGAAGGGACATCATCGTGGTGCGCTCGCTGGACTTTGGCCGGACGTGGTCGTTTTCGTGGGCCGAACGGGGCCGTGAGGATACGGACAAGCCGGTGCTCGCGGTGCGGGGTGCGGACGTTTACGTGGGATTCAACCACGACGAGCGGTTTCTGGTGTCTGCGTCACACGATGGTGGTCAGACTTTCAACGTGGTAAGCGTGAATCCAAATCCGGAACCAGGGTCCTCGCTAGCCGGCGGGGCTACTGTGGATCCTTCGGGAAATGTCTTCTTCGGATGGACTGCATACGCACGAAATCAGGATCAGGCACGTCCGGTGAGCATTTATGTCAGCCGATCGAGCGATGGCGGACGGACCTGGAACACATCGCTACTCGATCGGTCGGGTGCCCCTCCGGACTGCCGAGAGGCGCACGAGTGCGGTGAGGGCTTCCTCGGGGCACAAATCTCACTGGCATCCGACGCCGCCGGCGCGCTTTATGCGCTTTGGAATGCTGGTGCACAGAACGGCAGTGGAGAACGGATTTATTTCGCATCGTCAACGACCGGGGGCGCAACGTGGTCGGCGAGGTCGGATGTGTCGGGAGCTGGACTGGGCGTGGAGCACGCTTTCCCGGCAATTGTCGCTGGAGTGTCGGGCGATGTACGCATCGCATGGATGGATACGCGCGCTTTCGAACTGGGACATCCGAACCATCGGCTGTGGAACACGTTTTACCGCGCATCGACGAACGGTGGCGCGAGTTGGGGCGGGGAGTCGCAGCTCTCTGGGGCAATCGGTGGGTACGACTACATCCTTCCTAGCGGCTTCCGCTTTCCCTTCGGAGACTACTTCGGCCTTGCGATCGACAGCGACGGTACGACCCACGCCGTGTGGGGTGAAGGCAGAAACTACAAGTCGCCCGGATCTATCTGGTATACCCGCGGACGGTAACCGACTCGTTATAACTCCTATCGTGAAGTGCGATCAGCCGGATGTATGGCAATCTTTCGCCAATTATGTCAACGCTCGCCTTTATTGCAGAAGCCGATAGTCAGTTCAGGGCAAGCCAAATATCCTTGACGGGTAGACATGGAGTTGTGACGTTGTCATCCTGATGGCGCCGCTTTTTGGCGCCGGAGGACCCAGGCAACTCTGCCTGCATGCGCTCGTACACATCCGGATTGCATAGGTCCTCCGCCCTGCAAAGAGCGCAGGCCATCAGGATGACAGGAGATGGAAAACATCGTCAACTTTCGTCAGTGACTCCAGGTTGCTCTGCCCGCCCTCGGGCTTCTGATTCCTTCTTCGCCACAGTGAGCAAGTTTGAAGATTTCTCGCCAACTGATCGCGTGGAGTGGGGCTTCTGACAATTATGGCTATTCGCAGAAGGGAATCCGGTAAACAATCGATTCGTATTTTGGATTCGTGCGGTTATCGATGATATCGCCGTGAAGCTTCTCAGCGATACGCCTACTGGCAGTGTTTTGTACAGCCACCGGATAGAGGAAGCTTTCCTTGCCAAGAGTCGCGTGTCCCCACTCAACCAGTGCGGCCACGACTTCGCGGCCAAAACCCTGACCGTGAGCGCTTTCCTTGAGCCAAAGGCCGAGTTCGGGCGAAACAGAATCCGCGCTTTCGAACGAGGCCATGCCAAGGCATGCCCTGTTGTCGAGCCTCCGGATGACGAAAGAAAACTTATTCGGTTCCGGAGCTTGCACTCTCTTCTCAGCCCGCGCCACGTACTCGCTCCACGATGGCGGCTCCCATGGCATGAACGTGGCGATGGCGGGCGTGATGCATGCAAAAACCTCCGGTGCATCCATCATCTGAAACTGGCTGAGCTGCAATCTTGGGGATTGGATGACAATCATTGGGTCAGCCGATCAATGATTGACGGCTTCATTCTATCTGCATGCCGCCGATTAAATCGGCGATGCGGGTGACGTGGCGTTCCTTGCACCATTCTTCGACGCCGTCGACGATCTTTTCAGTCGCGCAGGGGTCCCAATAGCTGGCGGTACCGATCTGGACGGCGCTGGCTCCTGCAAGCATGAACTCGATCACATCTTCTGGCGTCGAGATTCCGCCCATGCCGATCACCGGAATCTTTACCGCGTGGGCTGCGTCGTAGACCATGCGCACGGCGATTGGTTTGATCGCCGGGCCTGAAAGGCCTGCGGTGACATTAGCGATGCGCGGCTTGCGGGTTTCGGGATCGATTGCCATCGCGACGAAAGTGTTGATCAGTGAGAGAGCGTCGGCTCCGGCTTCCTGAGCGACGTAGGCCATCTGCGCAATGCTGGTGACATTGGGCGAAAGCTTCACGATCAGCGGACGGCGGGCGACGCGCTTCGCAGTCGTGACAACTTCGTCGAGCGTGCGCGGATCACTGCCGAACTGCAGGCCTCCGTGGGCCGTGTTGGGGCAGGAGACGTTCAACTCGTAGGCAGCAATTCCCTCCCCTTCATTGAGGATTTCGATGGTGCGTTCGTAATCCTCGCGAGCGTAGCCGAAGACGTTCGCCATGACGACGATGTTCTTGATTTTCCGCAAGTGCGGCATCTTTTCTTCGAGGAACGCCGGGGCACCGATGTTCTGCAGGCCAATGGCATTGAGCATGCCAGCCGCGGTCTCCCAGAGGCGCGGCGGTGGGTTGCCGATCATGGGCTCTCTGGATAGTCCCTTGACCACGAATCCGCCAAGCTTGCTCAAGTGGACGACGTCTTCGAACTCAACGCCGTAGCCGAACGTGCCGCTGGCGGCGATGATCGGATTCTTCAACGCGATGCCGGCAACGTTGACGCTGAGATCCAAAGGAGTTGCGGTCATGGTTGGCCCTCTCCTTCGCGGTGCAGAGGTCCGAGAGCTTCGGTGAGAACGCGGCCGACAGCATGGGTTGGAGCGTTGATGCCAAGCAGAGACGCGAGCGTCGCAACCATATCGACAGGTTGAACGCTCGTGCGATACGTGCCGGTGCGGAATGGCAGTCCATAAAAAGCCAGAGGGACGTGCGTGTCGTAGGTGTAGGGCGAGGCGTGGTCGGTGCCTTTGAGGCCTCCGACTGTGTAAATGTCAGGAACGCCGAGGACGTACCAGCTTCCTTCGGGCGAGTAGCTGTTCAGAAATTTGCGGCCGAGCTCAGTGTTGGGAGCTTCGCCCGCAGCCAGCTGTGATTTCGTGTAGTAGTCGCGGAGGCCAGCCTGCTTCATGACTTCGCCGACGGCGATCTCCGCATCGTGCTCGTGAACATGCGCAGCAGCGAACGCGTCGGGATCAAGCCACGCGTCAGGATAATCGAGCTTCACGTAAGAGGCCGGATGCCCCGGGGAGAATTTGGCGGTGAGAGCGTTGTTGATTTGTTCTTCGATTTTAGCAGCTCCGAGATTCGCAGCAGGAATGCGTAGCCCTTTCGCAGCATCGGGCAAGGCCGAGACACCGTGATCGGCAGAAAGGGCGATCCAGATGTTGGCGAGACCGACCTGGTGTCCGAGAAAGTTGAAGAAGTCGGAGAGTTCGTGGTCGAGATCGAGGGCCATCTGCGCCATCTCAGGGGAATCGGGGCCGACACGGTGTCCGACGATGTCGTTGGCGGAAAGGCTAATCGAGAGGAAGTCCGTGGCCGGGCCGCGACCCACGTTTTCATAGACCATCAACTCGCGGGCAAACTCGAATTCGTATTCATTGGCGAAGGAGGTCGAGCCGACGACTTCGAAAAAACCGAGGTCGGCACCGTCTTTGCCTTTGCGGTGTGCGGTTGAGCCCAGCACGTTGCCCTGCGAATCTTTCCACTCGCGATCCCAATATTTTTGAGGACGACTGGAGTTGAAATCCTGCACCCACTTGGGAAGGTCGGGGCGATAGTAGGTCGAGGTGATCCAGGCGCCGGTCTTCGGTTCGATCCAGTAGGCAGTGTTGGCGGCGAAACCTCCGGGAAGAATGGCGGCGCGGTCTTTCAATGAGATCGCGTATACGCGAGCGGTCCCCTGAGTGGCCAGTTTGAGTTCGTCCCCGATGGTGTCGGCCATTAAATTGTGCGGGGATGCGCCACCTTTCGAATCGACTCCGACCAGCTTGGTATCGTCGTCTTCGACGGAGGTCACCATGCGCTTCTTCTTCGGATCCCACCACTCGTTGCCGATGATGCCGTGACCATTGCTGTAGGCGCCGGTGAAAAGCGTGGAGTGTCCCGGGGCAGTCCTGGTATTGGCGTAGTTGTAGTTGCAGTTCGGGAAGTAGGCACCGTGGTCGATCAGGAGACGGAATCCGGAGTCACCGAACTTGTCGTGATAACGATCTAGATAATCGCCGCGGAATTGATCAATGACGATCACTACGACCAGCTTGGGGTGGCCGTCATAGGCGGAGGCCCAAGTGCGGGGTGGCAGGCAGATGGTGGCGGCCAAGATAAGGACAAGGCTCGGGGCCGTCCATCTATAGGTCGATCTCATGTGAGGGTAGTTTACACAGTCCGCCCGTCGAGCCCAAATGGAGTTATAGGCACTCGTTAGTGACAGGTTATGGACGAGAGAGTTCCGGCTGAGTCTGGAACACTCTGTGCCACTTTTGGCGCTGAACACGCGAGCGATGCTGCGGCGTTTCGGTGGTCAAAATCGAGAGCGGCTTGCTGCGGTCGGGGGTGCGCTGGTGAAGGATCCTGATGAGCAGAGCGATCGCAATTCCTAGCCCTGCGCTGAAGACAACGAAGTACCACAGCGTGGGAAATCCGAGGATGAAAATAACAGCGGTGCCAATCGCGAAGAGGAGACCGATGATTCCGCCACCGACTGGAATCTTGTGCATGTTGATGCCGGGATGACGGTTTTCTGACATGATCCACCTCTTTGCAAACATCTTCCACTATTTTGAACCCCGCTCAGGCGAATCCGATTCTATTTCTTTCGCTGGTCTCCCCGGGAGTATCGGTGCACGTGCCATGGAAAACCTCTTACCGCTGTGGTCGCTGAGAACTGCCGCAGAGATCGCCAAGGAGTGCTTATGAAGGCTGAACACGTGCATTCTCTTAGGGTTTTCCGATAAAGTATTGATTCCTATGCTCGATTTGAATTTCGTCCGCGAGAACCTGCCTTTGGTGGAGGAGAAATTGCGGCAGCGCGGAATGGATCCGGCTGCCGTGCTCAAGGATTTTCGTGAGGTCGATACGCAGCGCCGGCAGGCCATCACTGAGGCAGAGACTGGCAAGGCGCAACGCAACAAGGCGTCGGAAGAAATTGCGAAGCTGAAGAAGAGCGGACAAGACGCGAGCGCGGCCATGGCGCAGACGAAAGAGCTGCGCGAGAAAATCTCTGAGCTCGAAAAGACGGCGACTGATCTCGATTTGCGGCTGCGCGACATTCTGACCGGCATTCCAAATCTTCCGCACGCGAGCGTTCCGGTCGGACACAGCGCGGACGACAATGTAGAGATTCGGCGATGGGGCACTCCGCCGAAGTTTGACTTTACTCCGAAGGCGCACTGGGACCTAGGGCCCGATCTTGGGATTCTCGATCAGGAACGGGCGGTCAAACTCACGGGCGCGCGGTTCGCTGTCTATTGGGATCTGGGCGCGAAGCTCGAGCGGGCGCTTGCCAATTTCATGCTCGACCTGCACACGCGCGAGCACGGATACACTGAAGTCCTGCCGCCATACCTGGTCAATTCGGATTCGATGTACGGAACGGGGCAATTGCCCAAGTTCGGAGCCGATTCGTTTCGGGTGCCGCATGGCGACAAGGACCTGTGGCTGATTCCAACGGCGGAGGTTCCAGTCACAAATCTGTATCGCGACGAAGTGCTTGAACAATCGCGGCTGCCTATTTCACTTACGGCCTACACGCCATGTTTCCGCAGTGAAGCGGGATCGTACGGGAAAGATGTTCGCGGAATCATCCGGCAGCATCAGTTTCAAAAAGTGGAACTGGTGAAGTTCGCGCATCCCGATAAATCGTACGAAGAACATGAAAAACTAACGCGCAATGCCGAGGAAGTCCTGCAAAAACTGGGTTTGCACTATCGAACGGTCACGCTGTGCACGGCCGATATGGGAGCGTCATCGGCGAAGACGTACGATATAGAAGTCTGGCTTCCGGGCCAGCAGCTGTATCGCGAGATTTCGTCCTGCTCGAATTTCGAGGCGTACCAGGCGCGGCGAGCGAACATTCGCTACCGGCCCGAAGGTAAAAATAAGACTGAATTTGTACATACACTGAACGGCAGCGGGTTGGCAGTTGGGCGTACCTGGGTTGCGGTTGTGGAGAATTATCAGCAGTCCGATGGAAGTGTAGTGATTCCGGAGGCGCTGCGGCCTTATATTGGAGCTGAGCGGATTACGCCAAAGAGCTTCTAGCTCCTAGCTGCCAGCTGAACCCGAACCGTGCGAGTAGTGGCTAGAAGCTAGCAGCCAGAAGCTAGTAGCTGCGAGCAGGAGCTAGTACACTTGCAAAGAGCAGAAATCACGACCGCTGCACCCAGCGCGCCCCTGCCCATGAACGCCATCTGGCGAACAATCCGCTCTTACATTCTTTGGCAACACGAGCGAGGCACGCTCCACTACGACATCATGGTCACGCTGATCCTGATCTTTATTTTCTTTTCGCCGCGCGTGATCAACTTCAATGACAAACCCGTCTACCGGAATCCGCATCCCACAGAAGTGTTGGTGACGTCTGATGCGGAGGGACATCTCCTTTATCAGGTCGAAGCCAACGTAGTCACACCGGGAGACGATCAATCGGTACGAGATCAGTTGCTGCACGTGATTGAACCAATTTCCGGCGCGGTTTCGATCGTGAGTTACGAACCGGTTTCGGATCACAACGGCAGAGTGCAAAGCTACAAAGTGCTGGCCAAACGCGAATAGCGCGCCGCCGACCGCACCTGTGCTGGACTCCAGAATGAAGTTTCTCTCGCTCATCTTTCCGCTCGCAATGGCCACCAGTTTCCTGGGTGTGTCCTCACCTGAACCGGGCATTTTGCCGCTTACGGCGGCTGGATTCGACTGCAACTTTAGTCCGGTTGCAACGTCGGTTCCGCAGAAGAGCTCCGACGCTATCACGCTGGAAAGCGTCCTGAAAAAAATGGACGCGGTGGCTGCAACTTTCCGCAGTGCACAAGCCGAGTTTGAGTGGCAAAACTATCAAAAGGTGATCGACGAAGTCGTCGACGTCAAGACCGGAACTATCTATTACCGTCGCTCCGGCAAAGATGTTGACATGATGGCTAATGTAAAGAAGATCGGAGCGAGCCCAAACGAACTAAAGCCCGAGCCGCAGTACGTGCTTTTCAGCGATGGAAAAGTGAAGATGTACACCCCAAAGACAGACCAGGTCACCGTATACGATCTCGGAAAGAATCGCGCGGACTGGGAAAGCTACATTGTTCTGGGTTTTGGAGGGAGTGGGCAGGATCTACAGAAAACGTTCGACGTAACTCTTGCGGGTACAGAGGACATCAACGGAGTCACCACAGCCAAACTAGAGATGACTCCCAAGTCTGAAAAAGTTCGCAGGAATTACAACCGGATGCTTCTCTGGATCGATCCAAACACGGGGATCGCGGTGCGGCAGCAGTTCTTCTCCCCCCAGGGGGACTATCGGCTCGCAACCTATTCCTCTATTCGACTCAACGAAAAGATCAATGACGAGGTCTTTAAGCTTAAGACCACAAGCAAGACACAGACAATCTCCCCCACGGGTTAAGTTGTTGAATGCAAAGGGGAAGAAATAGTTCCGGCAGCTGCATACCGGGCGCTATACTGACCAGACATCTGTAAGGATGTATTCATGGCTAAGGTTTTTACGATTACGGTTCCTCCGAAGTTGGGTAATAAGCGCCGGGAACGAACCTCCGATCCGCGATACGTCGACGGCCAACGGCTCTTGGCAGAAGCCATGAAATATCTGGCCCAGGCCGACCCGGTCCGCAACCGCTCTGCTATCGAGCTGATATCGGAACACGTTCGAACCCGCTTCCGCATGAGCGACTCGCCGCTGGGATAAATCCAGTTTCTCCTACCGCCGATCTCCTGAAATCCATCTCATCCGGGCGACGCAATCGTGCGCTTCGCTGACACTGCAGGCACAGACACGCAACATACAAAAGTAAAGGCCGCATCTCCCGCTCTCATGTGCAAGAAATACGGCCTTTGAAAGTCAACCCTCAGAACGTATACCGTGCTGAGAGCTGCATCACACGGGGCTTGAAAAGAGTATTGATGAAGTTGCCGAAGCTGGAGGGACTGTCGGTGTAGTTGTTGACATTCTGTATGTTGCCGGCATCGAAGCGGACTGAGTTGGTCACGTTGAAAACCTCCCACCTCACATTCAGATTCTGGCTCTCAGTAATCTTCCATTCTTTCGACAATCCCATGTCGATATTGAACGATCCGGGACCGCGCAACTCGTTGCGCTGCCCTGATTCGCCGGGATATGCATCACGAAATTGATTGACCGCGGCGTTTGGGTCGGTAGAGTTGGTGATGCCGGGATTCTGGAACACATTCGGGCCAGTGCCACCTCCTGCCTGCTGAACAATAAATTGTCCCGTCTTCGGTTTTTTTCCAACCAGGATCGCGTTCGATTCGAGATCCCAGTTGGTCGGCCAGCTGTAGAACGGATAAACGGAGAAGGGATAACCGGTTGACCAACGCCACAGGCCTGAGATCTCCCAGCCTCCAAAGACGGCATCCGCCAACTTGCCCATTCCTCCACCAAAGTACTTACCCTTGCCTACAGGCAGGTCATAGACCCAGTTGGCATTGATGGCATGGGTGGTGTCGAAGTCGGAAGGCGCACGCAATTGACCAGGAGACCATGCATTGATGATCTGGCTTGAGAATCCAAGTCCTTCAAAAACACTGAT
>DATFQQ010000375.1:0-10149 GCA_035264195.1 Candidatus Sulfotelmatobacter sp.
GCGGACCGGTTGCGCGCGGCCGTGCCACCCGAACGACCTCCGATGCCACGTTTGGGGATCGCGATTATCGGGCAGGGTGTGAACTCGTACGACGGGCCATTGTTTCGTAAGTTGCGTGCCCACGGGGCTTATTTTGCGAAGGTCAAGCCGGAGAATGGTGTGCGCTTGTTAGTCGATTCTGTGGCCGCAAGAGCCAAAGCTCATCCGGCTCCTTACAGCCATTGGTACATCGACGGCGGAGAAGCGCTTGAACACTGTCCAGAGTTGACCTGCATTTCTTACGCAGCCCTCGAGCCTCAACGCGCGGCCCTGCTGCGGAGAATGCAGTCAGAACTGGAGCGCCCAGGAATGGGGCCAGAGGCACTGCGTACACTCTTAGCGCGACTGCGCCCCGAAGATCTCGTTCCGCAGGCGGATGGTCATTCCACACGAGATGAAGTGTTGGATCGTTTCGAGATCCGATTGTTAACCGAAGGGTCGGGAACGCAGATCTTTAGCACCGTGTTTGCACAGTGGGCGGCTCGCGAGGCATTGCGGCGGGCACAGCCAATCACCTTGCTCGTGCGTTTTGCACCACGCCAGCGACAGAAGCCGATGAATGAATTACTGACCCAAGCGTCCGCCCATCCCGAACTCGATTTACTTGGCTCGCTTGTCGACGGCGATATGGGGGCGTATTACAACTGGCTGAACCAGCAGCGGCTACCGGGGGGGGAGCAGTCCTCATTCTTGGTTTGGTTTGAGGGGCATAGTCAGGCATTGGCGATTGGGCCGTCGATGCCTCGGGGAACAGAGTCGAGTTCAGCAACCGATCTTGCGCAATTGCTTTCTTGGACAACATAGCAGGGCGATTCATTTCAAGAGTGGCGAGTATTTTGTCGTCGTTAGTCGAACGACTAGGGGGAAGAATTGGATAACGTAGATCGACGTGAGTTTCTCAAGCAGTCAGGAACGCTTCTTGCTGGAGCAGCCATCGTACCTTACGCATTTTCCCAGAATGCTGCTCAAAACGAATCCCCGAAGAGCGCAGGACGTCTCGTCCTTCCCATGAACCGCAAGTGGCGTTACAGCCGCACCTTCGCGGAAGGCGGTCATGCACGAGAGTTCGATGATTCCAAGTTCGACTCCGTCATCATCCCGCACACGAACGTCCGCCTGCCATGGCATGGTTTCGATGAAAAGACCTATGAGCTCGTTTCACTCTATCGCCGTCGCTTCAAGCTTCCTCCAGAAGCACGCGGAAAGCATGTTTTCGTCGATTTCGAAGGAGTGATGACCGCCTCCACCGTCTGGATCAACGGAGAGAAGCTGGGAGAATATAAAGGCGGCTATACACCTTTCTCATTCGAATTGACTCCTCACCTTGACTTTGACGGTGAGAACGTTCTTGCCGTCGACGTCGATTCCACCGAACGCCCCGACATCCCGCCGTTCGGATACGAAATCGACTATCTCACCTTCGGCGGGATTTATCGGGAAGTCTCGCTACGCATAGTTCCGGCCACATTTATCGAGAACATTTTCGTCCGGCCTAAGGATGTGCTCTCGGCTAAACCAACCGTCGATGTTGACTGTTTCGTCCAGCATCTTGAACCCTCAAAAGACGTTCTCGCGATCGATGTCGAACTGCTCGATGGCGACCGTGTAATCGCGAAGGCTTCGCAGCAAGTCGCGTCTTCCGGTTCAGCCGGCGAGCCTCTGCCCCATACGCTGAGGCTTGAGCACTTAACAGGGATTAATCTTTGGGACTTCGAGAAACGGAATCTCTACACGGCGCGAGTTCGTCTGCGTCATGGAGCGCAACTCCTCGACGAGGATTCGCGCCGTTTCGGTTTCCGGAAGGCAGAGTTCAGTGATCATGGCTTTGAACTGAACGGAAAGGTGGTCAAGTTACGCGGCCTCGATCGCCATCAAACTTTCCCCTGGGTCGGTCAGGCGATGCCGGGCCGCGTTCAGCGCCGCGATGCAAAGATCCTGCGCGACAAGCTCAAGTGCAACATCGTCCGTACCTCTCACTACCCACAATCCCGGCATTTTCTTGATGCCTGCGATGAGATCGGCCTCCTCGTCCTGGAAGAGATTCCGGGCTGGCAGCATATTGGGGACGAACCCTGGAAGCAACTTTCCGTCGACAACGTGCGCCGGATGATCCGTCGCGATTGCAACCATCCTTCGATCATTCTCTGGGGCGTACGAATCAATGAATCGAAGGACGACCACGATTTCTACACCCGGACCAATGCCCTGGCTCATCAACTCGATCCCACACGTCAAACCGGAGGCATCCGATACTTATACGACTCGGAATTTCTGGAAGACGTGTTTACCATGAACGATTTCGGTTTCCCGCTTAGGCCGCCGAACCATCCCCGCTACCTGAACACCGAATTCGTCGGGCACACCTATCCAACAAAAACCATCGATCAGGTCGAGCGTCTCACGGAACACACTATCCGCCATGCACGCGTTCACGATCAGCTCGCGTCCAACCCCCAGTATGCGGGCGGCATTGGATGGTGCGCTTTCGACTACAACACACATGGTAACTTCGGCTCTGGCGATCGCATCTGCTACCACGGCGTTACTGACATTTTCCGCGAACCCAAGCCCGCCGCCGGGTTCTACAAATCGCAATGTGATCCTTCGGAAGAAATCGTGCTGGAACCTGCCTTCCATTGGGCACGCGGTGATGCATCCGTTGGATTTTCGAAAGCGATGGTTTGTTCCAACTGCGACCATCTGAAGTTTTATATCGACGACAAACTAATCGCTGAGGTGGACCCGGACCGAAAGCAGTTCGCCCATCTCCGCTACGCGCCCTTCATCCTTGAAATGGGCGAGCTGTTCCACAAATGGGGAGACCTGCGGATCGACGGCTACATTCAGGGCAAGCAGGTAATTTCCAAGAACATGTCGGGAAAAGGGGTGGATACGAAATTCCTGCTCCTCCCGGACGACCCCGAGCTAATTGCGGACGGAGCCGACACGACTCGCGTAGTATTGCGCGTTACCGATGAGTTCGGTAACGTCCAGCCCTTCGCCAACGACGCCATTCGCTTTGAGCTCGAAGGCCCGGCCGAGATCATCGGCGACAATCCGTTTTCCTTGATTGGCGGGACGGGTGCAATCTGGATTCGCACGAAAGAAACGCCCGGAAAAGTGATTCTCAAGGCAATCCACCCGTCCTTGGGCGCTCAGCAGGTAGAAATCGCGATTGCCGGCGGTTCTGCGGAGATTCTGTAACCCGAGGTGCCAATGGAGCGTATTAGCAAGGTTACGGTTTACGAGAAGCCGACGTGAAGCAAATGCCGCGAGGTCAAGAGGGTCTTGACTGAAAAGGGAATTGCGTTTGAGAGCGTTGACTACACCAAAGAGCCACTCTCAGCAAGCGAAGTGAAAATTCTTCTGAAGAGCGCAGGACTGAAGCCGCAAGAGGCCCTTCGGAGGAATGAGGACGCCTATCGTCAGTATGTTTTGGATAAAGACCTGAGCGACGAACAAGTGATTCTCGTGATGGTGAAACATCCGGAACTCCTCCAAAGGCCAATCGTAACGCGCGGCAGTAAAGCCGTGCTGGCAAGACCGACAGATAAGCTCTCAGAACTTGGTATTGAATAAGGGCCGAGCCTCCAACAAACAAGAATTTATCCCACCTTCCACGACTATGCCACAGGACTGCCCAAGGAACTGATAGCGGCAATCACGTTGAGTTAGCCGCAGGAATCCGCCATTTGTTGGCGTAGTTTGCATATAGAATGGCGCGTTATGCATGGCGGAGTTGCCTGGAGGCTTTTAGACTCGGCCCATGTACCAAGGAAAAGCTTATTCCGCCGGTCGCTCAATCTCGCGATCCTTGGAGCAGGTCAATGAATAAACACTTTCGCTTTTCCGGCATCAATTTCACAAAGCTCGAAGAACTCGGGGTGCGGCCCTCTGCGATTCTGCGCAGAGCCGGGCTTCCGCATTCATTTCTTGGTCAACCTCGTGTACTCCTGAACACCGGGGAATTGTTCGCACTTTGGCGGGCCATCGGTGAAGTCAGCACAAATCCGGCGATCGGCCTTCTGCTCGGCACAGAGAATCAGACGGCACGATTTCACCCTATCAGCCTCGCTGCTCTGTCGTCAGAAAACTTCGGCGCCGCTATTGATCAGATGGCGCGGTACAAGCAACTAACCTGTCCGGAAGAGATCGTGCAGGAAAAAGACGACAAGGAATGGAGTATTCAGTTCCGGTGGCTTCTTGCGGATGAAGCCGAGCCTCCAGTACTGATTGACTGTGCCTTTGCCTGGATCCTTTCGACCGCTCGTCACGGCAGCGGGACGCGGCTGTCGCCTCTCCGCTTGGAGTTCGTACAACCTCGGGCCCACGCCAAGACGATCGAGCGGCACTTCGGATGTCCAGTTGCCTATGGCGCTCACCGGAATGCGATTGTCTTTCGTGCAGCCGACGCTCGCCGCCCTTTCATTACACGGAATGCTGAGCTGCTGGCGATGCTTGCGCCGCAACTCGAGGAAGAGTTGAAACAGGAGAAGAATGATGAGAATTTTGTCGAGCGCGTCCGGCTGGCGATCCAGGAAAAACTCACCGGGAGGCGTCCTTCCATCGACGACATCGCGAGCACGCTGCATATCAGTGGCCGTACGCTCCAGCGGCGCTTGCAAGAAGAAGGATGCAGTTTCCAACGCGTCCTCGACGAAGCCCGTCATCAACTTGCTCGCCACTATCTCAACAATTCGTACCTCGAATTGAATGAAGCTGCCTATCTCCTGGGATACGAAGATGGAAATTCCTTCGTTCGCGCCTTTCGCACGTGGGAAGGGGTTCCACCCGCTCGTTGGCGCGAACAACAACGAGCGCAGGCAGCATCGTAACCACCGACTTTCATTCGCAAGGAGAAACAATGCAAAAGCGCAAACTAGGAAAAAGCAATCTGGAAGTGTCTGCCATCGGGCTCGGCTGCATGGGGATGAGCTTCGGTCTTGGTCCGGCCGTTGACAAGCAGCAGGGAGTTTCAGTCATCCGGGCCGCCGTTCAACACGGAGTCACCTTCTTCGACACCGCCGAAGTTTATGGGCCTTTTACGAACGAGGAATTGGTCGGCGAAGCACTGGCTCCGTTTCGTGACCAGGTAGTGATTGCTACCAAGTTCGGGTTCAAGCTTGATGCAAATACCGGCAAGCAGTTCGGCTTGGACAGTCGACCGGAGCATATTAAAGAGGTAGCCGAAGCATCGCTCAAGCGGCTCAAGACAGACGTCATCGACTTGTTCTATCAACACCGGGTCGATCCGGACGTGCCCATCGAAGACGTCGCTGGAGCGGTGAAAGACCTTATTCAGCAAGGGAAAGTGAAGCACTTCGGATTGTCGGAGGCGGGTGTGAAGACGATCCGTCGCGCGCACGCCGTGCAACCCGTCACAGCACTGCAGAGCGAGTATTCACTCTGGTGGAGAGAGCCTGAAGCAGAAGTCATCCCTACGCTCGAAGAACTCGGGATCGGCTTCGTTCCGTTCAGTCCGCTGGGGAAGGGTTTTCTTACCGGAGCAATCAGTCAAGATACCCAATTCGACAAGTCCGACTTCCGCAGCGTTGTGCCGCGCTTTTCGCAAGAGAACCGAAAGGCGAATCAGGCGCTGGTGGATCTGATCGGCAAGTTCGCGCAGCAAAAGAAAGCCACGCCTGCACAGATTGCGCTTGCCTGGTTGTTGGCGCAGAAGCCGTGGATCGTGCCGATCCCGGGAACAACCAAGCTGAATCGACTGGAAGAAAACATCGGAGCAGTGAACGTCGAGCTTGGCCCCAATGATCTCCGACAGCTCGAACATGCCGCTGCAAAAATTCCGGTGCAGGGAGCTCGGTACCCTGAAGAAATGCAGAAGTTAGTGAACCGCTGAAAGGAAGGTCCATGTATAAAGCTAAGGCGTACTCCGTCGCCAGTTCCACCTCGACGTTTACCGGTACCACGATCCAGCGCCGCCATCCCATGCCAACTGATGTGCAGATCGAAATCCTGTTCTGCGGCATCTGCCACTCCGATCTCCACCAGGCACGCGATGAGTGGGCCAGTGTCATGCCGACTGTCTACCCGCTTGTCCCAGGCCACGAAATCGTCGGGCGCGTCACCAAGGTCGGGTCGGCGGTCGATAAATTCAAGCCTGGCGACCTCGCCGCCGTTGGATGTATGGTCGACTCCGATGGCACTTGTCCCGAGTGCAGGGCTGGCAACGAGCATTTCTGCCCAAATCTGATCCTGACGTACAACTTCCCCGACAAGCATCTCGGGGGAGTTACCTACGGAGGCTACTCCGACAGCATCGTCGTCGATCAACGATTTGTTCTAAAAGTGCCTGCGAACCTCGATCTTGCGGGAACAGCTCCGCTGCTCTGTGCCGGAATTACGACGTATTCGCCAATGCGCCAGCATGGCGTCACCACGGGAAGGAAGGTGGGCGTGGTCGGTCTCGGCGGCCTCGGCCACATGGGCCTGAAATTCGCTCATGGGCTCGGAGCGCATGTGGTCGCGTTTACCACCTCACCCAAGAAGAAGGAGGATGCGCTCCGGCTTGGCGCCGACGAAGTCGTTGTATCCCGTAACGCCGACGAAATGCAGAAGCACGCCGAGAGCTTTGACTTCATCCTCGATACGGTTTCCGCCGAGCATGATATTGAGGCTCTAATTAATCTGCTCCGTCGAGAGGGGAATCTCACGCTTGTCGGCGCGCCTCCGAAGCCCTTTTCCGTCTCTTCGTTCAGCCTGATTATGCGCCGACGCAGTCTCTCCGGCTCCAATATCGGCGGCATCGCGGAAACTCAGGAGATGCTTGATTTCTGCGGCAAGCACAACATCACCGCCGACGTCGAAGTCATCCCGATCCAGAAAGTCAATGAGGCCTACGAAAGGCTGCTCAAGTCAGACGTGAAGTACCGTTTCTCTATCGATATGGCGTCGTTGAAACCTGAATGAAGCGATTTTATGGCGCATGAGTGCCCAGGAGCGAAATATGAAGAAACTGCGTCTGCTCGGCATGATGTTCTTGTTCACCTGCCTGACGATGCCATCGGGTTCGGCGATGCTCGATCGTTCCGGCCATGAAAGCGTTCGAAATCACTTCATTGGAGCATGGCGACTGGTATCTCTCGAAGAGCCGGATGCAAACGGGAAGATTCACAAACCTGACTGCACGGGCCTTCTTCTGTACACACGAGACGGCCACGTGTCAGTCCAGGTCATGTATCGAAGCCAGCAGGCTGGCACGACCACGGGTCCTGTGCAGTATGCGCAAGGTGGCTATGAAGCTTCCTTCGGCACATATCGGATCGACGATGCTGACACCTTCACTTTTCATGTCGAGGGCGCCCTGGTCCGGGGCCTCATTGGCAAGGACCTGAAGCGCGTGTATGAACTGTCCGGCAATCAGCTAATTGTGAAGTCTCCTGATCCGAATGAACATTGGCAAGCTGTTTGGGAGCGCTACTAAGCATATCGGGGAAACCGATTCACCCATTCGATGAATGTGCGTTGAAGGAGTCAGCAACATGAATAAAAGAGCCTACGCCAGCCCAGAAACTGCTCGGTGATTTCGCGCCCGCTTTGGTCGATCTGACGGACCGCGTGCTATTCGGCGAAGTTTGGGAACGTAAAGATTTCTCGAAGCGCGATCGCAGCCTCATTACTGTGGCTGCGCTGATTGCGATGAACCGCCCGGATCAGTTGCGCTTTCATTTGAACTATGCCGTGCAGAATGGTGTAAAGAAGGAAGAGTTAATCGAGATCATCACGCATCTGGCGTTTTATGCCGGGTGGCCCAGCGCCATGAGCGCCATCATGATCGCGAAAGAACTTTTTTCGTAAAGCCCGAAAGAGCGGCTTGACATCTAAGACTTCGGTGAAGGAGTGCACATGCCAGCGCAAAAAGGTTCTTTACGAGACCGCCTCTCCCGATCGAACGAAATCACGATCAGCGTAGTTGGAAGAAAATCAGGACGTACCATCTCCAACCCGGTCTGGTTCGTATTGGAAGGCGACGAGCTACACCTGTTGCCGGTCAAAGGTTCAGACACACAGTGGTACAAGAATGTGCTAAAGAACCCGAAGATCCACATTGCCGCCAACGGCGCGGAGGGTGAGTTCGAACTCACTCCGACCGGTGACGCTGAACAAGTGGCATCTGTGGTCGAGAAGTTTCGCGGCAAGTACGGGGCGAAGGATGTGAAGAAGTATTATTCGAAGTTCGACGTTGCGGTTTCCACTGCGATCCAGTAACTACTGGACGTCGGAGAAGTCAGCGAAGCCAACTCGCACTGCAGTAGCCGGACGCGGTGGTTGCCCTGTTGACTGTTCTGTCCCTGTTGCTGGCAAGGCTTCTGTCCAAATTCCGTACACTCTGCGGCGATATGCCGCAAGCCATGTGTAATCGCCTAGGAAGGCCGGTCGCGGGGTTTCAAAGGGGATATCTTCCCACGCGTAGTTCGTAAACGTTTTTCCCCCGTCACTGGAACGTGCGATGGTGACGCCCGTTTTGCGATTCGCAGGGTCGTCGCGCCTGTCATAGAACTGCACATATACATCGCCGCTTTCGGGATCGACAGCCATCCACTGAAAAAACTGGTCAATGCCGTCGTGAATAGCATCATCGTTCACGCGCACTGGTTTGGACCAGGTTCGTCCGTGGTCAGTTGAGGTTACACAGAACACGTCGACATCGCCGTTCCGGTAATCGCTCCATGAAAGATACAAAGGCTCGGCCCGTTTACCTTCTCGTCGGCCAACGCCAATCTGTGGGAACCCCATCGCACGAGATACACCCGGAATGCCACCAGCGCCCCCAAAATAAGGAGGAGCCACATCGATCACCGAACGCGAAGGAGCAAACGTCTTGCCACCATCGTGGGACTGGGTAAACGCGATCGTAGTGCCATCATTCCAGATCGCGTAAATTGTCCCATCCGCTCCGACGACTCCCACAAACCCGACCAGACCGCCATTGTCGTCGCGGGGTAGGCCATCGTGTGTGCTGATGCGTTGAGGCTGTTCGAAGGTCTTTCCGCCATCAACGGAGCGTGCGAACAAAATCACCGAGCGGTCGATCTGCCACTCGATCCACCCGACATAAACGTTGCCTGCATAGGGACTGCCAGGCCGGCTGTCGGCGAACACCCGGGGCATATCCTCCATTGGCATGTTCGGCTCTTCCTTTTCGAAGGCTTTTACCCGCGCAGCATCTTTGTCCCAGGTTTTCCCGCCATCGCCGGAGCGGCGTACGAAAATGCCGTTGCGGCCGGCTCCATGTCCCCAATAGGAAGCGCTCCCGAGCTTTTCGAAGTGCAGCGTGGCCAGATAGACGTTTCCCTTGTTGTCGAAGGAGACTGAAACATCACCGCCGCCACGCCATCCCTCGATTGCGGGCAGGTCAGCCAAAGCAAACGTCTGCCCGCCGTCCGTCGAGTATGCAATTCCCGCGGGCTGAAATGCCGCCACCACTTGATTCGGTTTGTTCGGATTCACCGCGATCGACGGTTCGTTTGCGCGGATGTCTGGCGGCGAGACCGTTGTCACATGGCGGTGCGGTGCCGGAGGAAGCGGTACCTGTGCGGATGCTAATCCTCCAGCGAGTAGCACGCCCAAAACAAAGCGAAGATCAATGCTCATCGATGCCTCTTAAGTTTTGAGGTTGAAGACTACTTTGTTTCATGTGATGGATATTGTATACAAACTTGACCGCTTGCGATTATCCTCTTTTTCTGGTTCATCGGAGGCGGTAATGCGGATCGGCAGGAGTTCCTCTTCATTACATTTTGCAATTCTCATCTGTGGACTGTTCTTGAACTTGGTTTTTCCCAGCCCCTCGTTCACCCAAGACGACGAAACGGTTAGACAAGGTCACTCGATTGCGACCGTCTCTACTCAAGGCAATTTAATCGTCATGGAACTGGATGATGCCGCCTTGGGCAAAGCAAATCTGTTCGACCTTGTTGGCAATACATTGCGCTTCACTCCTGAGGGTTCCCGTTATCGTGTCGAGAAAGAAGCTCTGCAATGGGATTTGGACTCCGGGCCTGAACTCGCGGGGGCTGAAGTGACTCTTCATCAATTCGCCTTTCCATTTTCCGGACAGCACTGGAGCTCATTCCGGGTTGGCAGAACTGG
>DATFQQ010000376.1:0-12113 GCA_035264195.1 Candidatus Sulfotelmatobacter sp.
CGACCGGCATCTGCGGCGCATGCGCGAGCGTTATGAGCAGTTTGGCTATGAAAGTCTGTTCGATCGGCGGCGCAGTCAACCCTCTCCCAAGCGGGTACCCTTCGCCCAGGTGGAGAAAGTGCTGGCCCTGTATCGGGAGAAATATTTCGATCTGAACGTGCGGCATTTTCACGAGAAGTTACGCGAGCAGCATGCCATCGATCTGAGTTACACGTGGGTGAAGACGGTGTTGCAAGGGGCTGGATTGGTGGCACGGCAGCGGCAGCGGGGTGTGCATCGCAAGCGCCGGGCGCGGCGGCCCTTGCCGGGCATGCTGCTGCACATCGATGGGAGCCATCATCAGTGGTTCCAGGACGAGCGCTGGTATGACCTGATCGTCATCCTAGATGACGCTACCAGCGAGATCTACTACGCGCAGCTGAGCGAGGAGGAATCGACGCTGACGGTAATGGCGGGGCTCAAGGAAGTGATCGCCGGCCAGGGAGTGTTCTGTGCTCTGTACAGTGATCGCGGCAGCCATTTCTGGCTAACGCCGAAGGCGGGCGGCAAAGTCGATCCGCATCGTCTGACGCAAGTGGGACGAGCGCTGCGCGAGTTGGGAATACAGATGATTCCTGCTTACTCACCGCAGGCGCGAGGACGTTCGGAGCGCAATTTTGGTACCTGGCAAGGACGTTTGCCGCAGGAGTTGCGGCTGCGCGGAATCCGTACGGTAGAGGCCGCGAATCGCTTTCTGCGCGAGCAATATATCGGCGAGTTCAATGCGCGCTTTCAGGTGCCGGCGGCGCAGCGGGGCAGCGCGTTTGTGCGCCGCTCGAGCCGAGACCTCGATCTGATTTTCGCGCTGCAGTTCGAACGTACGGTGAACCGCGACAACACGGTAAGCATCCAGAACCTGCGCCTGCAGATTGAACCGGTGCGTTGGCGAGCTACCCTGGCCGGCTGCATGGTGACGGTGCATCAACACCTGGACGGAACCTTCACCATCACGCACGGTCCTCAGCGTCTCGGGCACTACAGTGCGGAAGGAGTGTCTTTGCAGCCAGCAAAAATCGGCGCGCCAAGGGCTGTGGAAAAGACGCGAGGCGGAAAAGTCATAAACCCGACTTTCCCGTCTCGCTTGGAAATCCCGCAAACACCGCGGGATTCCCACTTTCCCACAGCCTCGACGGCGGCTGGCGATTAACTTGAACCGGACATTTCACTTGCTACTAAAACCGGACATTTTAATTTGCTACCAACAGGTGCAAGGGTTTGCTGTTCCAGGACAGGGACCGGCACTAACGGCGCGACGCCGCAACGAAATGAGCCTTAACTAGGCGTCAGATTGGCCAACGGTCAACCAATCGATAGTTGTCGAAACATCGCCATAACGCTCATTGACCGAGTGGCGAGTCAGGTTCGCGATAGCGCGATACTGGCGATATAGCAGGCCAAAGAAACGCTGATGTCTGCAAATGGCGCACTGAAAAAATAAATTCTGCTGAGCGCAACCAAACCACCAAGCATTGCCAGCCCAACAACGAGTAGGAACGGTGAGTGAAAGAGCAGTTGGCTGTGAGCCACCGCGAGAAAACCGAAAACCAAGCCGAACAAAATTAGTCCCATGCTGTGGCTGGCATTAAACCCCACCCAACAGCGCCACATTGTCGTTTGGTTGGTAATGACAGGTGAAATCTGGCTCATGCTGATTTGCAGCGCGTAGTCACGAGGCGTCAGATTTGGCCCCCAAAACGTATAGACGAAGTGGACGACCCCGAGCGTAAAGACAATGCTCGCACTCACAAACATGAGAACTCTTGCGGTCATCGCCAGCCTCCCGATATGGACGAAATTGTATCGATGTCTTTGGGTGGACGGCTGGCATTCCGGATGACTGACGAAAAATCGCCATTACACTCATCGTCCGAACGTGCGGATGTGGCGACCTGCGGCCCTCCAAACTCAAGATTCCCCCAGCATCCTTACTATCTGTTCGCCTGTAAATTTTGACAGTGGGGTCAGGCGGGAGCGAATGGCAGAATCTCGATCCGCTCCACTATGTAATTGGGGGGAAGTTTAAAAGAAATGTCCGCTTCGATTGGGGAAGATCGTCGAGGACAGTTTCCCACTTCGTGCGGGTTGTAGTGGCGCGGCTTTACTTTCGGAGCATTCTGAGTGAGCCGCTGACGACGAGGTTTTTTTCTGCAAAACACCATAACGCTGGTGCTCTTGGGGATTCTTGCAGGAGCAATTGGAGGGATTGTCGTGGGTGTTATGACGGGACGTGTCGGTAGTCCCGCGACAAACACGAGTCACTAGACAACACCAGAGCTTCAATGGCTGCCGCCAAGGTGCGCACAGACAAAGCACGGAAGAAGAAGGCAAAGGAGGCTCACCGGAAATGAAGGCCGACACGATTCAATGTCAGCGTTGTTTGGTGTGGATCGTTATAGAGCCCCTTGAAACTCAGAATTTCAGGGCGAAGAACTGCCCAAACTGCAATGCTGACTTTTCGTTTACAAACTGCGAACTCACTCCCCGCGAGATTCCGGACAAGCTGGCCTGGAGAGGATATTTCGAGGAATCAGAACTTTAGTGAAAAGCGGCTGAACGAAGAAGCGGAAGAGGCCTCAACGGAACGACTTTGGTGCAGCAGTTGCAGGAGCTAACAAGTATGAACACTCCTGAGTCAGCGTTGGAAATCTGGAAGCTACGTTTGCGGCAGGACTGCAAACGTCAAGATAAACTGCTGGCGTACAGTAATCTCGGTGAGGAATGTCTGAGAATATTGTGGGAAGCCGGAACGGAGCCATCGGTACAAGGAGTCATCGAAGGTGGTAGGAAAGCAGCTTGATCGGAATTTCCTACATCGTAGCCGGGCGCAAGATGGAGAGCTCTTCTCCGATCCGCGATTACCCTGCGAGTTTTTGCGCGATCTGGTTTGAGCCAATAGGCACGCGAACGTGAATGTTGGTTCCAGCCATCGGCTTCGATTCAATGGCAATCGTTCCATTCACCAGTCGAACTCGCTCGCGCATGCTGGTGAGACCGAGCCCGTCACCTTGCGCGACGGCAGCTACATCGAAGCCCTTTCCTGAATCGCTGACGATGAGATGAATCGCGCCGGATTCTTCATGGAGTTGGACATCAATGCGCTTCACGCCACTGTGCTTTTCAACATTGTTTACGGCTTCCTGCAGCACTCGAAGCAAGCACAAAGAAATCTCTTGCGGCAAGTTTGGCAGGTCTTGACTCTTGAAGTCGATCTGCATCGATCGCCGACTACCGAATTCCCGGCACCAGCTTTTCATGCCCCCAGCGACGCCGAGAAGTTCCAGCTTTGAGGAATGCAACTCATGCGACAAGTTGTGGACATCGGTCGATATGTCTGCCGTTCGCCGTCCCAAGTCTCGCATCTGTTTCAGAATGTCCGGGGGCACGTTAACCAGCTTGTCTTGGAGTTGGTCGAGTTCGACCGCAAGCAGAGCAAGTCGTTGACCGATGTCGTCATGAAGCTCTCTGGCGACCCGGGTCCGCTCCTGTTCCTGTACCTCCAACAGCTTCCGGCTCATGCTTGATAGCGCCTCTTCGGCCCGCTTCCGCTCGGTGAAATCCATGTTGATGCCAACTACGCGAGACGGTTCCCCTGACTCGTCCATCAGAACTCGCCAGCGTCCAGCTAACCAATGAACACTCCCATCAGGCCAGATCACGCGCCATTCTCCGTTCGTCGGTGCTCCAGTTGTCAATGCTCCATCAACCAGCCTTACGACCTCTGCTCGATCGTCGGGGTGTATCAGGTCCTCGAAAGCCGTGAGCGTCTTACCAAAGCCGCCCGGTGGCAACCCGTACATTGATTCCAATTCAGCCGTCCAAGTATTCACTCCCGTCCGAAGGTCCCGCTCAAAGGTTCCGATGCCAGCAACCGACTGTGCCAGCCGCAGCCGCTCCTCGCTAGCGCGCAGCGCCTCTTCCGTGCGTTTGCGCTCCGTGATGTCCGTCACCATGCCTATCATGCGCACAAGTCTGCCGTCCTCGTCGAAGAATGCATGCGCGGTCTTCTCCAACCACACGACCGATCCGTCAGGACGCAGCATGCGGTAACTCACGTGAATATCTGGATGCTCCGGTGTGCGCTCGCTGACCGAAGAATTGAACAGTGCTCGGTCATCTGGATGAATTCTGGCTAGCAACTGCTGCCGTGTGAGGGAAGTTTCGCCCTGCCAGCTGAGTACGCTCGAAGCATCACGTGAGCGGACTATTATGTCGGTGGCCGCATCCCATTCGTAGGCATACATCTTTCCGGCCTGGGTCGCGAGACGAAATCGCTCTTCACTCTTGCTTAGAGTCTCTTCCGCCCGTTTCTGATCGGTGACATCAACACAAGCTCCAATGTAACCGGAAAAAGAATGAGCTTCATTGAACCGTGGTACGCCGATGTCAAGGATCCAGCGATACGTTCCGTCATGGTGGCGAAGGCGATACTCCATGCTGAACTTCTCTCGGGCATCAAAAGATTGCGTATAGGTGTCGAGGCACCTCTGCAAGTCTTCCGAGTGAACTCCTTCAGCCCAGCCATTGCCAAGCTCCTGCTGAATTGATCGCCCAGTGAAGTCCAGCCACGGTTCGTTGAAGTAGTTGCAAAGCTTGTCCGTTCCTGACATCCAGATCAATACGGGAGCCGTATCAGCCACCAACCGAAAGCGCCGCTCGCTCTCCCGCATCATTTCCTCAGCTTGGAGACGTTCAGTGATGTCCCGAATTACGACAGTGAAGAACTTCTCGCCCCCCATTTCAATCTTTGAAATGGAAGCCTCTATCGGGAATTCTTCGCCAGTTGGCCTCAGACCCCACACCGTGCCCAGGCCATTCAGAGTGCGATTTGTAACCCCACTCTCGCCAAACTTACGGACACGGGCGCTGTGCCCGGCGCGGAAGCGGTACGGAATGAAACGCTCGACGGAACTCCCCATCGCTTCATTCTTTGGACATCGAAACAGTCTCTCCGCCGCAGCATTGAACAGCACGATCCGTTGAGTATCATCTGTGGTGATAATCGCGTCCATCGCCGAATCAATGATGCTCGCCAGAAGTTCGATATTTTCGCGCTGCAGTTCCTCTGGTCCTTTGCTTCTAGTGATATCAATTTTCACAAGCTCGCCTCCACGTGGCGTAGATGGCCCCGAGCTTTGCCTGGGAATGCTAGGGATGGATTTACAGTCGAATCCGCAGACTCGTCTGACACGGCAGCTCCGCAAAAACAATAATCCTACTGTAACAAAGTGTTCAAACTGTTGTTACCAAGCGTGGCTACAGAGGCGGTTCTAGTTTGGAAACTCGCGGAAGGTCGCCACTGCTTCAGCGATAACGGCGTTCATCAGCCCAAAGAGTATCACTCATCAGAACGGACTTGGACCTTGGTTGGCGAAAAATCGCCATTACACTCATCATCCGATTCCAGACAATCGGTTCGATGCGAAGCGGATCGAAAGCAGTCGAAATTTGAGTGTTACCGCCTGTTCTCGACAGTTACCAGTTTCTGGATTCGCAATTCACTTTCGACGTGGTTGCCGAGTCATAGCACTCTCAAGAATTCGGGGCGGGGCGGGCCGCCCCGAACGTCTTTCTTAAGCAGGCATCAGTTCATAGGGTGAGCGACCACATCGGGGTTTCCGCGGTCGTTGTTCATGACCTGGAAGCTGCCGATGAAACCGGAGTTGTGGTTCATGAAGTCGCTGGTCAACACATCATAGTCGCCCATGTAAATCGGGTTAATGAAAATGTCGTTTCCATGGGTGGGAGCAAAGGGCTGCACGTTGATGTCTCCATCCGTCCATGTAAAACCGTTGTTGGTTGATTCACCGCAGTGGTGCCGAATCGCAAAGTCTTCCGAATCGGCGCGACGATCATACCAACATGCAGCCACGACGCCACGCTTGTCGACAGCAATGGCGGATTGATAGTGGTCGTGTCCACTACCCAGGCGTGATTGCGTGTCGCTGTTGATTTTGATGGGAGCAAACCCCCAAGTATTCCCACCGTCGAAGGACTGCCGCAAAAGCACGTCATCATAGGCGTAGAAGCCCTGAGTCGCGAGAGGATCAGGAACAATCTTGTCACGGCCATCCGCCCAAGTGATGTAGATCGTGCCATCGCTGGCGGTGCCCGAACGGTCGACTGCCATGGCCATATCGAGGAAATCGCGAAATTCACCTTGCAGGAAGAAGGAGTCTCCGCCGGGTTGCAGGTTGGCTTCTACGATCACCGGAGGAGAAAGCATCCCACCCTTCAAGCTGGAAATCTGGATTTGCCGCGGGCCGAGCGGGAAGTTGTTTCCGAGGTTGACCCACGAGATGAACATGGTGCCATGAGAATCGACGGCTAGCTGTGAACCCTGAACTGCGGCAGCACCGCAGACCTGGATTGCAATCCGCGGAGTCGACCACGTGTTTCCGCCGTCATTCGATTTGACGAACTCGATCGCAGTTCGAAGGTCATTGCCGCAGAAGGGACTGGAGAAGGAGAAATCGAAGTCGGTGTAAGAGACAAAGATTCTCTTTGGATTGGTGGGGTCGATGGTCGACCAAGGTTTGTCGAGCAAGTGCGTGGAGCCATCCTTGGCAATTGCCGAGATTGGATCGTCCCAGGTTTTACCGCCATCGGTGGACTTGTTCACTGAGATCGCCGCGAAGAAATTGCCGCTCGTGTCCGTGAAGTCGAAGATCTGCGAAAAGTAGAAGGTGTTGGGATCGGAGCAGGTCACGCCCGGATCACCCCCGAGGAAGTTGCCGTCAGTTGTGCCAGGGTTCATCGGCCCAATGTCGGTGAATGAGGCTCCTGCGTTGCTGGAATAGGCAGCGCCGCTGAAGGCTTGACCGCCCGTTCCAGTAAAAAAGAAGGGAGTTTCGAACACACTGCCGGAGTCGTTGAATCCGGCAACCACCTGGTTGCCGCAGCGTGCTGTCGAAGTCTCGCTCTGTGTAAAACCACCGAACGACGAAAAAGCAATGTCATTGGAGGGATTCGACACCTTAACAATGCCGGCGCTTCCTGGCGCTCCGGCAGTTAGGGGTGCCGCCATTCGGGCGCGGCTAACAAAAGAAGGATCGGTGAGCCGCATGCCGAAGCTGTGCCATGTATCGGCTATGCGAGAAACGTTTGAATAACCGTCGAGCATCTGGCGATGTCGGGAGTCGAGTTTGGCGATGCTGGCCTTTACATGTTGAAGAGTTTTGTCAATCGCAGCGACTTTTTGTGGTGAGAACTGTGCCTCAGCCCATGGCAATACGAGCACACTGAGGACACACGTGCCCGCCGCAAAGCGTGAAAATCGGAGGAACTTCATACTGGTCTCCTTATCCCGCAGAGACTTCCGGTGAAACAACGTGGGCTTCAAAAACGTGAATACTACGGAGGATAGTAGTTTAGGCCCGGCGGAATCCTGTTCGTCAAGAAAATTCATCTTCACTTGCAGAGCCGCTTTGAAAGCTGGTTCGACCAGGAGGGTGAGAAGGAAAGGGAGATCCGTGCACTCGCGCAGCGTCTGCTGAATCGCACCGAATGGGATTGGATGCAAGCCAATAGCAAGGGCGGCAAAGCCATCTCGATGGGCTGGCACCCGGAGAGCGGCTTTATTGAGCGAAATTGGGATGGCTATAACGAGGGCATGGCACTCTACCTCCTCGCGCTCGGCTCACGATCTCATCCGGCTAAGGAGGGCACCTTCGAAGCGTGGACTGCGCCCTTCCCAAAATATTGGCGCGGAGAAGGTCCGAACCGCTTCTCTCCTTTGCGCCGCACTTTGCGCATCAATATGGGGCCGTGTAGATTGACTATCGCGGCATCTATGATGCGACCACGCGCGCGGCCGGGTTTGACTATTTCGAGAATTCCCGCCGCGCCACCTATGCGCAGCGCAACTATGCTATCGCCAACCCTATGGGTTGGGATGGTTATTCTAAAGACATCTGGGGACTCAGCGCCTGCGATGGACCAGGTGATCTAGTCATAGACTTCAAAGGCAAGCCGACGCAGTTTTATGGCTATGCGGCCTATGGGCCGAAGGGCATGCCTGATGAGGAAGACCATGGCACCCTTGCCCCCACTGCCGCGGTAGCCTCGATTCCATTTGCACCCGAGATCTGCATCCCTGCGGCCCGGGCGTTACGCAATTTCCAAGGTGGGAGGCTTTACGGTACGTACGGCTTTTTTGACTCGTTCAATCCTAGGTTCCGTGATACCCATATCAGCGTTAGGTCAGGCAGCGTTGATAGGCGCTTGGGCTGGGTTGACAATGATTATCTCAGCGACAATCAGGGGCCGATTTTAGGCATGATCGCGAATTACAAAACGGGGATCATCTGGAACGCCACCCGCAAAGTGAGCAATCTGGTGCACGGCTTGAAGCGAGCAGGCTTTACCGGCGGTTGGTTGAATGAGGCATAAGATCAACCACTGCAGGTCAACGGTTGAGAAATCCCGATTTCACTCATCAACCATCAGGAACAACATTTTCCTCTGGACTAAAGAGTGCCAACGGCCGGTTTCGTCAATTGTCGAGCAAGGGCAGTTTAGAATCGTGAAGAATGAACACTCGACCGGTCAACACCATCCTTGCCAGCTCCAAGATGGCAAAAGGTGTTGCGAGTTTTTCACCTACCAACACTGGCACAGTCGTCGCGAGTCGCCCCTGATTCCCATTACGGCTAACAACAATTTGACCAGGTTTTGACAATGTTTGACATGCTCACCTGTAACGGATTGGTGGTTCGTGCCCTCTAATGCTCGCGCAGTAGAACTCTCGACTGCCGCATGAAAACCAAACGAGCCACGTACAACGCCTTGGTCCTTCTGTAGAAACAGAGCCCTCCTGCAGCTCCAAGAGCCGGCACGCGGATTAAAACCGTTTCTTTCCAAGCTTCTGCCACGCGGAAGCACAAGGAGGCCCATTGCCAGAATCAAGGTCGCGAGCAACGTCCATTCTGGCCGCTGCGACTCTTCTCATCGTTATCGCAATCGCTTTTGCGATGAGCCGGTCGGCTACGGTCAGGGCAGACAGTAACAATCACAACCCCGTCGTCCAGAATGCCATCAGCAAAGTAGAGCAAGGAGAACAAACCTTCCGTTTCGACACCTTTGGTGACGAATCTTTCTGGGGCGACACACTCAAACTCCACGAGGCCATTGAAGGTTCAGGACTGGGCGGCGTTGGACCAGGGGTCAGTCCTGCGACCGCACTTTCTCTCGGCCTGAAGGTTGATATCGACGCGCTGCCGCCGGATCTGGTCCAAAAGCTCCTGAAAGGCAAAGTCAACCTCAACGATCCGGCTGTCACACTTCAACTCCTGCAGCTGAATTCCGTTGTCGGACTCACCGGACACTTCAACTCTTCCGGCACTTTGAGTTCCGTGGGAATTCAATGCGCACTCTGTCACTCGACCGTCGACAATTCCCAGCCCACACTCTGTGAGGGTGTAGTCACGCCGAATCCGGGCACCGGATGCATCGGACATCGCCTGGATGGCTGGGCGAACCGCGACTTGAACGTCGGAGCAATCACGGCTACCGCGCCCGATCTCAGTGTTTTCGCTACCCTCCTCAAGACCGATCAGGCAACGGTCCGAAAAGTATTGAACAGTTGGGGTCCGGGCAAGTTCGATGCTGAGCTGATTCTCGACGGAAAGGCCTTCAACCCGCAGCAAATCACCAACGGCCAAGTTACAGGCACCAATGTTCCGGGAGCGGTTCTAATCCCGCCTGCCTTTGGCCTGGGAGGAGTCAACCTTCATACCTGGATCGGCTGGGGCTCGGTACCTCACTGGAACGCCTTCGTCGCCAATCTCGAGATGCACGGGACGGGGCGCTTCTTCGATCCTCGGCTTAACAACGCTGCACAATTTCCGATTGCCGCCGCTAACGGCCTCGGTGATTTACCGCACATCAGCCCCGACGATGATCGGATTACGCCGAAGCTTGCTGCCCTGCAGCTCTATCAGCTTGCGATTCCGGCGCCGGATCCAACGGTGAAATTCGATAAAGCTGCGGCGGCTCGCGGAGATGCCCTCTTCAGCGGCAAGGCCGGATGCAACGGCTGTCACGTCGAGCCTTTGTGGACCGATCCCGGCTGGAACCTTCATCAGCCCAGCGAAGTTTGCGTTGACAGCTTCCAGGCTGATCGCGGCCCCGACATGCGCTATCGCACATCCCCGCTCGGAGCGCTTTCGACCCACTTCAAAGGTGGCTTCTACCACGATGGCCGCTTCGCTGATTTGAACGCCGTCGTCGATCACTACAACACGTGCATGAATTTGGGACTGACCAGCGGAGAAGAGATCGATCTTATCCAATACCTGATCAGCCTCAAATTCTGAAATCGAAATGTTCCCGGCTCATTTTCTCACCGAGCTAAGGGCCGGGACCAAAAGAAACTCTCCGCGAAAAGCAGTCCCCTGCGCATTTTCAACGTTCGTGTTTTGCAACATTGAGGAGTAAATTATGACGCGTTTACGATTGCAGGAACTCCGAACGCCCCCAGATCGATGGCTGCCATTTGCCGCCGCGTTGTGCTTTCTGCTGATGGCGGCTCCATCCCAAGCGCAGCTGGCAGCGAATCAGACGAACGGTTTCGGCAACAACCGTCTCGTCACTTTCAGCTACCTGCAGAACTTTGATTGCGTCGACCAACCTCTGTTGGACCTGGATTTCAACGGAATCCCCGCGCAATCCGATCCCAACGAAATGCAAGTTCCCATTTGTCAGCCGGTCACGGAACCCACCGAGGATCCGACCGGAGGCGATATCAAACACACTGCCCATCTCTACGTCCTGGTGCCGATGTTCTCCGTCGACAATGACCAGAATCCGAATGATGCAATGGCCTGCCCCAACGGCGGGAGAGCGACAGAGCTTTGCGGGTCCGTGTTGGGACAAACTCTGATCAGCTTGTTCGGATTTGTCCCCGAGGCATGGAAGACTCACCCGCTGGTCTCAACTCAGTGCCCGGACCCAAGCAATCCAGTGCCTGGAACCTGCACCATGCATGCCTCTTCGGTTGATCTGTCGGAAACCCTTTTCATGTTGGGCAAGACGGGTCCTCCGACTGCGCCGGTATTCCTACCCACCCCCAATCACGATCATGTGGTAGATAACAGCCGCGTCATCGCGAATCCGATTTGGTGGGAAGTGAGGCCCGTTCTCGTCATGGATGCCAGCGACTGGCCCGCTCCCGATGGCAGCAGCGGTATCACCTCGTCCCGGAAGATGGACGATGCTGAAGCCGCAGGAAGAGCGATTGAGGTCGGATCAAACTTCTTCCTCTTCTTCAAGTCCCGACTGGCTGGTCACGCCGGCCATTGACGATTTAACGCCTGGCGTCTGCGAGCAGCCTCGGGAAACTCGCGAACGCCAGGCGTTGATTGAATCAAGAAAGCTAGGTATTCATACAAGTCGAATTCGCAAAGGAACTCTCGCTAGAGACATCAACATCAGTTGTCGAAAAGTCGCGATTACTTTGTTGTTGAATCGCGATTACACTCATCATGCCGCAGCTCAGCCTGTCACCCTTGCCAGTTTGCTGCCTGATCCAAACCTGCGAATCTAACCGCGATAGACACTGCGGGTGTGTGCCGCCTTCTTTCCTACCTCCAGGAACGAGCTACCGACGGCCCTCCCCATTGCGGCAAACGTGCTGATTTTTCTAAGAATCCACTGGTTTCTGGCGTGCCCTTACTGCCAAGCCGATCTGGAGATCGATTCTCCGCTTGACCACATTTTCATCTCGTGGAGAACCTGCCCTGACTGCGGAAGCGAATTTCTGATTGAGGACGGGAAAGCGGTAAGGAGCCCGAACTAGCGTCCGTAACGTGCACTGACTGTGCTCTGTGCCATTTTCCCCTAGTCGCATCAATCGCTTGCGCTGAACAACTATTCTTCTAGCCAATGCTAGCCTTTGAGTTACCAGTTCGCAGAAAGAGTGTCCGCGCTCGACTCCTCGAAAAAGTCCGTGATTCATCAAAGTTCTGCGGAGTGGTCGTATGTCGGCCTGCGGGTCAGAGCATCCTAAGACACATGAGTGACGAACCAAAGTCTCCGACGCAAGCTGTAAAGAGGACGTTCCCCTTTGGCATCGTCCT
>DATFQQ010000377.1:0-27236 GCA_035264195.1 Candidatus Sulfotelmatobacter sp.
CGTCTGCCCCGTCGGCGCTACCAACCACACCACCGAAGGCCTGAACGACATGGTCTACAACCGCTGCGTGGGAACGCGCTACTGCTCGAATAACTGTCCTTATAAAGTTCGTAGATTTAACTTCCTGCTCTTCCAGGACTGGGAGACGCAGCAGTACAAGATGATGCGCAATCCCGACGTCAGCGTGCGCAGTCGCGGCGTCATGGAAAAGTGCACATACTGCGTGCAGCGCATCAGCGAGCGCCGCATCGACACCGAGACAGCATCTGTCCGCGAGGGCAAAGAGATCAAGATTGGCGACGAGTTGCAAACGGCTTGCCAGCAGTCTTGCCCGGCCGATGCCATCGTCTTCGGGAATATTAATGATCCGAACAGCGCTGTTTCCAAGTGGAAAGCGCAGTCTCGCAATTACAGCCTGCTGGGCGAACTGAATACGCGCCCGCGCACAACTTACTTAGCGGAAGTAAAGAACCCGAACCCGGAATTGGAGAGCTAGAAGCCAGCAGCTAGAAGCTCACGCATGCCAGAGCAATACAAATCGTCGACCGAGATCCAGCGGGCTCCCGTTATCGCACCCGGCCACACCTTCGGTACGGTTACCGAAAAAATCAGCGCCATTGTCCTGACGCGTCCGGCCACCAACGGATGGTTTATCGGCTTTGGCATCTTCTTCCTGGCAACGATGATGATGCTCTATGCCATCGGATACCTCGTCCTCAAAGGCACAGGCATCTGGGGCGTCAACATCCCCATCGGATGGGGCTTTGCTATCGTCAACTTCGTCTGGTGGATCGGTATAGGCCATGCCGGCACGTTGATCTCCGCCATCCTCTTATTACTGCGTCAGTCCTGGCGTAACTCGATCAACCGCTTCGCGGAAGCGATGACGCTCTTCGCCGTGGCTTGCGCCGGAATCTTTCCCGCAATCCACGTCGGCCGTCCGTGGCTCGCGTATTGGCTCTTCCCATATCCCAACACGATGCGGGTCTGGCCGCAATTTCGCAGTCCGCTCATGTGGGACGTTTTCGCGGTCTCGACCTACGCCACCATCTCGGCGCTTTTCTGGTTCACAGGCCTCATCCCCGACTTCGCCACGCTTCGCGACCGTACCGAGAAACGCTGGGTGAAGATGATCTACGGAATGCTCTCGTTCGGATGGCGCGGCTCTGCTCGTCATTGGCATCGTTACGAGACCATGTATCTGCTGTTGGCAGGTCTCGCTACGCCGCTGGTGCTCTCGGTCCACACCGTGGTCAGCTTCGACTTCGCGGTCGGCATCGTTCCCGGATGGCATACCACGATTTTCCCGCCGTACTTCGTCGCCGGCGCTATCTACTCAGGCTTTGCAATGGTGCTCATGCTGGCCATTCCGATCCGGAAGATTTACGGCCTCGAAGATTTCATCACCGAGCGGCACCTGCAGAATTCCGCGAAAGTCATGCTTGCGACGGGGCTCATCGTTGCCTACGGATATGGCATCGAGGCGTTCATGGGATGGTACAGCGGCGATCGCTATGACGCCTTCACTCTGTGGAACCGGCTGCACGGTCCCTATGCTCCGTCGTACTGGGCACTGCTGATTTGCAACATCTTTATTCCGCAGGTGCTCTGGATTCGTAAGCTGCGCACTAGTCCGTGGGCTCTGTTCCTGGTTTCCGGCGTGATTCTCGTCGGCATGTGGCTCGAGCGCTTCATCATTGTGGTAGTCAGTCTGCACCGCGACTTCCTCACGTCGTCATGGGGCATGTACTACGCCACGCGTTGGGATTACATGACGTATTTCGGAACCATTGGAATGTTCCTGATGCTTATGTTCCTGTTCCTGCGCGTGCTGCCGGCGATCTCGATCTTCGAAATGCGCACACTTCTGCCTGAAGCGGAGGTGAAGGAATAAATGGCCAAGCGCGATCCCATCTACGGCATCATGGCGGAATTCGATTCGGCGCAGGCTCTCGTCGACGCGGCCCGAAAGACGCATGAAGCAGGCTACAAAAAGATCGATGCTTACAGCCCGTTTCCGATCGAAGGTCTTGCAGAAGAAATCGGGATGCACTTCGACGAAGTGCCGTTGACGGTGCTGATCGGCGGCATTATCGGCGGATGTACCGGCTACCTGATGCAGTACTGGATGTCTGCCGTTGACTATCCTCTGAACATCGGCGGCAAGCCTCCGCATTCCTGGCCTGCATTCATCGTGATCACATTTGAGATGACCATTTTGTTCGCCGGAATCTCGGCGGTTCTCGGCATGTTGGCCTTCAATGGCCTCCCGATGCCCTATCATCCGGTGTTCAACGTTCCACGCTTTGCGCTTGCCTCGAAAGATCGTTTCTTCCTGATCGTGTTCTCGTCCGACAAAAAGTACAACGCCGCGGAAACGCGCCGTTTCCTCGAAGGTCTTGCCCCGCGCTCAATCTCGGAGGTGCCGAGCTAGAATGCATCTCTTCAAGAAATTTTCGAGTGGCAGGTCCCGTGTGAGGACGGGCGCCTTCGCCCGTCCAGTCGAGCAAAGCTCGACAGTGGTTTTGGATGGGTGTCCCACTCTTGCTCGTTCTGTGCCCAAGGGTGGGACTCCCAGGACCTCGGTAGCTGGCCTGGCGGTTCTTATCGTCCTCACTACCGCCTGCCGCCTCGACATGCAGGTGCAGCCGCGTTTGAATCCCCTCGCATACAGCGATTTCTACGCCGATCATCGCTCTGCCCGCCCGCCGGTCGAAGGCGCAGTCGCCCGTGGACAGCTGAACGCTGACGCCTATTTCTATACCGGGAAAATCGGCGCAAATCCTGGCGACTATATGCCGTTCCCGGTCACCAAAGAAGTTCTCGAGCGCGGACGCGAGCGCTACAACATCTATTGCGCTCCGTGTCATTCACGCGTTGGCGACGGCAAGGGCTTCGTTCCTTCCCGTGGGTTCTCGCGGATGCCACCCTCGTATCACATCCCGCGCCTGCAGAAAGCGCCTCTGGGATACTTCTTCGATGTGATGACAAACGGTTTTGGCATCATGCCGGACTACGCATCGCAGATCTCGCCCGACGACCGCTGGAAGATCGTTGCCTACATCCGCGCTCTGCAGTTGAGCCAGAATGCGACGCAGGCTGACGTGCCCTCAGGCCAGAAGATTCCATCCGAGCCTCCGAAATTCGCCGAGCCCGGATCAGGAGCTACATTGCCTCAGGTTGTAGATGAAACGAAATCCGAATCTGAGTCAGGACAAAAGAAAGAAGAGAAGCAATGAGCGCGGCCCCCGGTAAACAAATCGATCTCACGGCCCCGCCAGTCGTCAAGACGATCGGCCAGCGCTCGTTGATCGTCGGCATAGTCTTCGCGATCGGCGCGCTTGCGCTCGCCTTCACTCGTCCCGACGAGTTCTATCGTGGCTACCTGCTCGGCTACATGGATTGGCTCGGTGTCGCGCTCGGCTCCATGGCCATCGTCATGATCCGTCACCTCACCGGTGGCGGTTGGGGAACTGTGATCCGTCGCATCCTTGGCGCCGCCATGCGCACCTTGCCGGTGTTGGCGGTCTTGTTCATCCCGATCATCATCGGCGTGCTGCAACATCGCAACTATCCATGGCTCATGCCGCTCGACGCGATTCAGGATCCGCACATCCGCGAACACCTTGAGAAGCATGCCTTCATTAAGGACGCGTACCTGAACTCGACCGGATTTATCATCCGCGCCATCATCTACATTGCGATCTGGAATCTGCTATCGTTCCTGCTCTCGCTGTGGTCGAAGCAGACCGATAAGCCAGGAGCTCCTGACAACACGAAAAGATTCAAAGCCGTCGCAGGTCCTGGCCTCATCCTCTACGGATTCACGATCTCCTTCGCCGCTATCGACTGGGTCATGTCGCTCGATCCAAGCTGGATCTCAACCATCTTCGGTCTCCTCATTCTCATCGGCGAAGTCCTTTCGGCAATGTGTTTCGCCATTGTCGTCGAGCGCATCCTCGTCAAGTACAAGCCCATGTCCGAGATGTTGAGACCGGATTTTGTACATGATCATGGCAAGTGGACGCTTGCCTTCGTCATGGTGTGGGCCTACTTCAGCTTCTCGCAGTGGCTGATCGTGTGGGCGGGCAACTTGCCGAACGAGATCACCTTCTATCTGAAGCGCCTGAACGGTGGTTGGGGATACGTCGCGCTGTTCCTTGCACTGTTTCACTTCTGCGTCCCATTCCTGATCCTTCTCTCGCGGCCGTTCAAGCGCGACATCCGCAAGCTGGTATGGCTTGCCGTCTGGTTGATGTTCATGCGCTTCGTAGATCTGTTCTGGATCATCGAGCCGAATTTCTCAAGAACGTTCAGCGTGACCATCGCAGATATCGTGGTGCCCATCGCGATCGGCGCAATCTGGATCTTCTTCTTCTGCCGCAACCTGGCTGCGTTGCCGCTGTTGCCGGCCTATGACGTCTCTGCTGGAGACGTCTTCGGGTCTCATCATCACAATCCCGGAGTGCCGGAGAACGCATGAACCAAGATACCCATTCCGTGAAATCGAACGGGCACGGCGACTACGAGCGCAAAGACATCAGTGTGAATGGAGTCGTTGTCTTCTTGATTGGTCTTGCCGCGATGGTCGTCGTCTCTTACTTCGTTGTTGACGTTTTCTACCATGCTCTCGAGAAACACTTCGAAGCGCAGCAGGCTCCGATCAGTCCTCTGGTCACCAACGCTCAGCAGGACACGCGCCGCATTCCTCCGCAATACAGCCAGGACTACACGAAATATCTGAAGGAATCCTTCCCCGCGCCGCAGCTCGAAACCGACGAACGCACCCAGTTGAATGACGTTCTCCTGCGCGAAGAAGATACGCTCAGCACCTACGACTACGTCGACAAGAATACCGGCACCGTCCGCATTCCCATCGACCGCGCCATGGATCTCCTGGCCCAGCGAGGACTTCCAGTACTCCCGCAAGCAGGCAGCTCAGCATCACAAACCGCCAAGTCGCAGACGGAGCAGCAAAAAGGAACCAAGCAGTGAAGCACCAGAAACACAATTCGATGATCGCTCATGTGCGGACGGCCGCAGTACCGCGCTTCTCTCGGCGCCCTCTGCGAGCCCTCTGCGCCCTCTGCGGTAAAAGCTTTTTGCTGCCAGCGATCCTGCTCCTGCCCTCCGCCGCAGGAGCCCAGTCGATGTCCAAGGGCATCATGTCGCCGCCAGCCAACGTCCGCCCACCGTACCTAACGAACGTCGGCATCGAGCAGCACCTAGACGGACAAGTCCCCGCCGACCTGGCCTTCGTCGACGACGCCGGTCGTCCCGTAAAGCTAGGCGACTATTTCGGCAAGAAGCCGCTGATCCTGAACCTGGTCTACTACAACTGCACCATGCTCTGCGGCGAAGCGCTCGCAGGACTCAGCGCCTCGATGAAGATGATCAAGTTCGACATCGGCAACCAGTTCGACGTTGTGACGGTCAGCTTCAACCCGAAGGAAACGCCGGAAATCGCTGCCGCAAAGAAAGCGGAATACCTTCAGCGCTACGGCCGTCCCAACGCCGCTGCCGGATGGCATTTCCTCACCGGTCCGCCGGAGTCGATCAATGCGCTGACCAAGGCCGTCGGCTTCCAGTATCAATACGACGCCACGAAAGACCAGTACGCGCATGCCACGGCGATCATGGTGCTCACACCGCAAGGTCGCATCGCACGTTACTTCTACGGCGTGGATTTTCCACCGAAAGACTTGCGTCTGGGGCTGGTCGAAGCCACACAAGGCAAGATCGGCAATCCTGTCGACCAAGTTCTCTTGTACTGCTATCACTACGATCCCGCCGCAGGAAAATATGGCGCGGTCGTCAGCAACATGCTCAAGGTTGGCGCCGGACTCACGATCTTTCTGCTCGGCGGCATGCTCTTGATCCTGATTCGTCTGGAGCGCGTCGCTCCGCACCAGGGTTGGGACAAATCAGAAGCGCCTCAGTCAGGACTGAAACACACGCGATATGTTCGATAACTTCCCATTATGGCCTGCAAGGGCCTCGAGTACCGCGGGTAATGTGGACGCCTTGTTCATCTTCCTGTTGATTGTGTCGGGAATGATGACGCTCCTCATCTTTACCGCTGTCGTTTATTTTGCTGCGCGTTACCGCCATCGCAAGGGTGTGCTGGCGGAACAGATCGAAGGCTCCACGCCGCTGGAAATTACCTGGTCGATTATTCCGCTCGGCGTTTTCCTGGTCATCTTCGTCTGGGGCGCCGTGGTGTACTTCCACAGCCGAACTCCACCTCGTGACTCCACCGAAGTTTACGTCGTCGCCAAGCAATGGATGTGGAAGCTTGAACACGCCGAAGGACAGCGTGAGATCAACGAACTGCACGTTCCCGTCGGGCGCGACGTCAAACTGATCATGACCTCGCAGGACGTGATCCACAGTTTCTTCGTCCCTGCATTCCGTGTGAAGCAAGATGTGCTCCCGGGGCGGTATACGGTGCTGTGGTTTCGTGCCACTAAGCCAGGGACCTATCACCTCTTCTGCGCGGAATACTGCGGCACGCAGCACTCGGGAATGATCGGCGACGTCGTCGTGCAGGAACCGGCTCAATACGAGGCTTGGATGAGCGGTGGCAGCACTGGCCCGCTCTCTGCTTCCGGCGAGAAGATTTTCGCCGAACTCGGTTGCGCCACTTGTCACCGCTCTGATTCGCAGGGCCGCGGCCCCAACTTACTGGGCGCGTTCGGCAAGCTCGTGCAACTGGAAGATGGACGCATCGTGACCTTCGACGAAAACTACGTCCGCGAATCGATCCTCGATCCCGGCGCGAAAATCGTCAAAGGATTCAAGCCGGTCATGCCGACGTTTCAAGGATTAGTCAGTGAAGAACAACTGAACGCGCTGGTCGCGTACGTGAAGTCGTTGAGCCAGCCAGGCCTGGGCGGCGTCAAAACCGCGGCATTACCCGATAGCACGCCGGCCAAGGGAAGTCAGGTGCAATAGTTATGGCAACCGTAACAGTTCCAGAAGTCGAGCGCGAGAATTACCTCAATAAGCACTACGGGATTGGTTCGTGGCTGCTCACCACCGACCATAAGCGCATAGCGCTTCTCTATCTGATCTCCATCACCTTTTTCTTTTTCATCGGCGGATTCTTCGCTCTGCTCATCCGCCTCGAACTGCTCACGCCCGCCGGCGACCTCGTTCTGGCCGACACTTACAACAAACTTTTCACCATGCACGGCCAGGTGATGGTGTTCTTCTTTCTGATTCCGTCCATCCCTGCTGTGCTCGGCAATTTCCTTGTGCCGATGATGATCGGGGCGAAAGATCTCGCCTTCCCTCGCATTAACCTGCTGAGCTGGTATCTCTACATCATCGCCGGCGGCATGATGATGTATTGCATGCTGACTGGTGGCGTCGATACCGGCTGGACTTTCTACACGCCCTTCAGCACCGTGTTCAGCAACACTAAGGTCATCGAAGCCGGACTCGCAATCTTTGTTTCCGGATTCTCCTCGATCCTCACCGGCCTGAACTTCGTCGTGACGATCCACCGCATGCGCGCTCCGGGCATGACGTGGTCGCGGCTGCCTCTCTTCATCTGGGCACACTACGCCACCAGCATCATCCAGATTCTTGGGACGCCGGTCATCGCGATCACGCTTGTCCTTGTTGTCGCGGAACGCGCCCTGCATCTCGGTGTCTTCGATCCGAAACTGGGCGGCGACCCGTTGTTGTTCCAGCACTTGTTCTGGTTCTACTCGCATCCCGCCGTCTACATCATGATTTTGCCGTCGATGGGTGTCGTTACCGAAATCATCGCCTGCTTCTCGCGCAAGCGGATCTTCGGGTACATGTTCGTTGCGCTCTCTTCGATCGCGATCGCGGTCTTCGGGTTCCTCGTCTGGGCGCATCACATGTTCGTCGCCGGAATCTCGGTCTACGCCGCCCTGATCTTCTCGCTGCTCAGCTACGCCGTGGCTGTGCCGTCCGCAGTCAAAGTCTTCAACTGGACCGCTACCTTATATAAAGGATCGATTCACTACGATGCGCCCATGCTTTACGCCTTCGGGTTTCTGGGCTTGTTCACCATGGGCGGCCTCACGGGACTCTTCCTCGCCGCACTCGGCATCGACGTGCACGTCACCGATACTTATTTCGTGATCGCCCACTTCCACTACATCATGGTCGGTGGCGCGCTCATGGGATACCTTGGCGGCCTCCATTTCTGGTGGCCAAAAATTTCGGGCAAACTTTACCCCGAAGGCTGGGCGCGGCTGGCTGCCCTGATTGTGTTCGTCGGTTTTAACCTGACGTTCTTCCCGCAATTCATTCTCGGATACGTCGGCATGCCACGCCGCTATTATCAGTATCCGCCGGAATTCCAGGTGCTCAATGTACTCTCAACCGCCGGTGCAACCGTGCTCGGCATCGGATACCTGTTGCCGATGATCTACTTCCTCTGGTCGATGCGTTACGGCAAGCCTGCTCCGGACAATCCATGGAAGGCCGCCGGTCTCGAGTGGCAGACGCAGTCTCCGCCGACGACATTCAATTTTGAGAAAGAGCCGGTCGTGACTTGGGAAGCCTACAACTACGACGAGATCGATGCAGGCCACAAACAGGAGGTCCACGTTGCCGGATAGCACCGCCGCCGTTCACGAACACGAGGGTCTCCAAAATCCGGCCCTGCTGCATCACTTTGCCACAGAGGAGCAGCAGCGCGACTCCTCGAACTTCGGCATGTGGATCTTCCTCGCGACCGAAGTCATGTTCTTCGGCGGATTGTTCTGCGCTTATCTGATTTATCGCCGCATGTACTTCGGCGACTTCGGAGCCGCCAGCAAATCGATCAACGCCGCGCTCGGCGCAACCAACACCGCAGTTCTGATCTGCAGCAGTTTGACGGTTGTCCTTGCGATCTGGGCCGCGCAAACAGCTCGTCGCGGCTTGATGATCGGAATGCTGATCTTGACCATGCTCTTCGGCCTCACGTTTCTTGGCATCAAGGGCATCGAGTATAAAGACAAGTTCGATGAACACCATGTTCCCGGACCGTCTTTCAGCTTCGAGCATGTCCCGATTCCCGGGGATCCCGATCAGTACGCAAATCCGCAACACGCGCAGATCTTTTTCGCCCTGTATTTCATCATGACTGGGCTGCACGCCCTCCATATGGTGATCGGTCTGGGCATCTTTACCTGGCTCCTGATCAAGGCATGGCGGGGACTGTTTACGCCGCACTATAACACGCCATTAGAAATAGGCGGACTGTACTGGCACTTCGTCGACATCGTCTGGATTTATCTGTTCCCGTTGTTGTACTTGATCAATCGTCACCCGTAGGATGTCTTTGACTCATGTATATCTATGTAGGCGTCATCCTGAGCGGAGCCGTTTTTCAGGCGGAGCGAAGGATCTCGCGCGCATCGGAACCGGGTGCTTGAGGGTCTCAAATGTCTGATCACGCACATTCATCACCGCTGAAAACTTACTTCGCCGTCTGGATCGCACTTCTGGTCGGCACAGGTCTCACCTACTGGGCCGCACTGCTCGACCTCGACCGCTTCAACGCCGCCGTGGCCCTAATCATCGCCACGACAAAAGCCCTGCTCGTCGCTCTCTTCTTCATGCACCTCAAAGGTGCCAGCGACAAACTCCTCAAACTCGTGGTGGCGTCAACCATCTTTTTCCTCATCATCCTGCTTGCGCTCTCGATGTTCGACTACGGTACCCGCTCGTTCAGCTAGTTTTTGACAGAGAATTATGCAGCGGCGATGCTGCTTCCTCCGATTTCGTGACTAACCAGAATCGTGGAAGAGCGGCCCTGTGCCCCTTATCTGCGATATACTCGCGCGTCGGGATGAATCCGACAGTGAGGTAGCATATGGCATTCTGCAATAAGTGCGGCACCGCCATCACGCAGGGAACGCGATTCTGCAATAAATGCGGAGCCCCAATTCTCGCCTCAGGCTTTTCCCCCGTTGCTTCTTCCTGTTCGACGCCAAATCCGACTCCGGTTCCAACGCAAGCCGCTCCTCAGGGAGGCAGTAATGCGCTCAAGGTCGTTCTCATTGTCGTCGGTGCCGTCATCGTGATCGGAGTCTTAGGCCTCGGAGCGCTCACATTTATCGGCGTACACATCGCCAAGAGAAGTCGCATGCACCAAGATGGCGATCGCGTGAAGGTCGAAACCCCGTTCGGCACCGTCGAAAGCACAAAAGATCCCGAGCAAGCCGCCAAGAATCTGGGTATCGATATCTACCCGGGAGCCCAGGTCCAGAAAGAGGGCGCCTCCTCTGCTTTATTGGGAAACATCCGAACGGTGAGCGTGAACTTCGAGAGTTCGGATTCCGTTGACAAGGTCTGCAGCTTCTACAAAGCCAGATTCCCCAACGCAAACGTCAGCACATCCGAAGAGAATCATTGCACAATCGTCTCGACCGCTCCGCCTAACGTGACCACCATCAACGTAGAATCAAGAGGGAGCGGTTCAAAATTTCAGATCAGCACCGTCGCGAAGAAATAGTCGTTCCACTCAACTGGGCCATGCACGACACACTCAAAGACATTGCACCAGCCCCACAATCTTCCCTCGCCGATCCCTTGGGGCTGGCCGAGTCCCTGCGAAAGAACCTTCGCGGCGACGTGCGCTTCGACAACCAAAGCCGCGCTCTCTATGCGACTGACGGCTCCAACTATCGCCAGGTCCCGATTGGCGTAGTGCTCCCGCGCGACGCGGACGATGTTCTCGCCGCAATCTGTCTTTGTCGCGAATTCGGCGCCCCGCTTCTTTGCCGAGGTGGAGGAACCTCGCTCGCCGGACAATGCTGCAACGTCGCGGTCATCCTGGATTTCTCGAAGTACATGGCCAACATCCTCGAGATCGATCCCGCACGCCGCATTGCCCGTGTCCAGCCGGGAGTCGTCCTCGATCACCTCCGCAACGCCGCCGAAAAGTTTCATCTGACCTTCGGTCCCGATCCCGCCACCCACGATCGCTGCACGCTAGGCGGCATGATCGGCAACAACTCCTGCGGCGTCCACTCGGTGATGGCGGGCAAAACCGACGACAACATAGAAGAACTGGAAATAGTCACCTACGAAGGCGTGCGCCTGAAAGTAGGCCGAGACCTGATCGAGCCATATGGAGGCAGCGATGCTCGTGTAGGGGCGGACGCATTCGTCCGCCCAGGCGGCCCAGAAGTATCGGGCCGCAGCGGTTTTGATCGCGCAGATGAAATCCGCAAATCGCTTCACCAAATCGCCGACCAATACGCCGACCTCATCCGCCAAAAATTCCCCAATATCCCCCGCCGCGTCTCCGGCTACAACCTAAATTACCTGCTCCCCGAAAACGGATTTCACATCGCCCGCGCCCTAGTCGGCTCCGAAGGAACTTGCGTCACGGTCCTCGAAGCCACGTGCCGTCTGGTCGAAAGCCCTCCGCAGCGCGTGCTCGCAGTGGTTGCCTATCCCGACATCTATCAATGCGCCGATGCCGTCCCCGAAATCATGCAGCACCAGCCCATCGGCCTCGAAGGCTTCGACGAGCTCCTCGTCTACTACGAGCGCAAAAAGGGCATCAACACCGAAGGCCTCGCGCTGCTGCCCGAAGGCGCCGGTTGGCTCATGGTCGAGTTTGGCGGCGAGACACTCTCCGAAGCTGAGTCGAAAGCCCTGCAATTGATCGAAGCTCTGAACCACAGCGCGACTCCGCCAAACGTGCAGCTCTACTCCGGCGCACAAGCCAAGCGTATCTGGGAAGTCCGCGAGTCCAGTCTCGGCGCAACGTCTCACGTGCCGGGCGAGCCATTCAACTGGGAAGGTTGGGAAGACGCCGCCGTCAATCCCGAAAAGCTCGGCGGATATCTCCGCGACCTCCGCCAGATGGTGGCCGACTTCGGCTACAAGGGCTCGCTCTACGGACACTTCGGCCATGCCTGCGTCCACACGCGGCTCAACTTCGATCTCCAATCAAAAGAGGGAATTGCGAAATATCGGAAGTTCGTCGAAGAAGCCGCCGACCTCGTCGTCAGCTATGGTGGCTCCCTCTCCGGTGAGCACGGCGACGGACAAGCCCGCGCCGAACTCTGGCCCAAAATGTTCGGCCCCGAGCTGATGGAGGCCTTCCGCAAATTCAAGACCACATGGGACCCCGGCTGGAAGATGAACCCGGGAAAACTCATCGAACCCAACAAACTCGATGCGAACCTGCGCCTTGGCGCCGATTACGCTCCGTGGGAGCCGAAGACGCACTTCCAATTTCCGCTCGATCACGGCAGCCTGTCTCACGCCGCACTGCGCTGTGTCGGAGTCGGCAAATGCCGCCGCGAGGAAGGCGGCGTGATGTGTCCCAGTTGGCGCGCCACTCACGAGGAAGAACACTCCACTCGCGGCCGCGCTCATCTTCTCTGGGAGATGACTCAGAGCCTCGACCGCAACGACGTCGTCATCCGCGACGGCTGGCGCAGCGAAGAAGTCAAACACTCGCTCGACCTCTGCCTGGCCTGCAAAGGATGCAAGAGCGACTGCCCAGTCAGCGTCGATGTTGCCACCTACAAAGCCGAATTCCTCTCGCACTACTACGAAGGCCGCACGCGCCCGCTCAACGCCTACGCCTTCGGCAACATCGACCTCTGGGCGAGCCTTGCGTCGAACGCCCCGGGCCTGGTAAATCTAACCACGCAGCTCCCATTCATAAGCGACATAATCAAATTAGTCGGACACATTCCCCCGCAGCGCCGCATCCCGCCCCTCGCCCCGAGGACTTTCAAAGATTGGTTCTATCGCACGTGTAGGGACGGACGCATTCGTCCGTCCCGCGAGCGACAGCGAGCGTGGCACGACTCAGGAGTGCCGCAGAGCCTAGCCGAACCGTGGAACAGCGGCCCTTCAGGGCCGCGTCAAGGCGAGAGAGATGAAGGGGCTTTAGCCCCAGCGGTCCTGCTCTGGGCCGATACCTTCAACAATTATTTCCTGCCGCAGACCGCCCGCGCCGCCGTCGAAGTCCTCGAGACCGCCGGATTCCGCGTCCTCGTTCCCCGCGCCAACCTCTGCTGCGGACGCCCTCTCTACGACTTCGGCATGCTCGACCGCGCCGAGCGCCTGCTGCTAGAAATCCTCGACCAACTTGAGCCTGAGATCGAGGCTGGCATCCCGGTCATCGGCCTTGAGCCGAGCTGCATCGCCGTCTTCCGCGACGAACTCGTTAACCTCTTCCCACACGACCAGCGCGCCCAGACCCTGAGCCGCCAGACTTTCTTACTCAGCGAGTTCCTCGAACGCCACGCCAACGGAGCTCCGCTCCCGCAACTCCCCCGCAAAGCCTTACTCCACGGACACTGCCACCACAAGTCGCTCATGAAGATGACCGCCGAAGAGTCGCTCCTCCGCCGCCTAGGCGTCGACTTCACCAGCCCCGCGCCTGGATGCTGCGGAATGGCCGGCTCCTTCGGCTTCGAGCGTGATAAATATCATGTCTCGCAAGCCATCGGAGAACTCGAACTTCTCCCGGCAGTTCGCCAAGCCCCCCCAGACTGGCTCATCATCGCCGACGGATTCAGTTGCCGCGAGCAGATCGCCCAAGGCACCAGCCGCCAAGCCCTCCACATCGCCGAGGTCCTCCAGATGGCGCTTCAGCCATCGCTCTTGGACAAAGACGATCCCTATCCGGAATCGAACCTGGTTCGCGAGCGCGAAGCCGAAGTACGTGCCTCCATGACCCGAGCCGCAAAGGGCGTTGGAGCCCTGGCCGCAGTCGGCCTCCTGGCCTGGGCCTTCACCCGCAAACGCTAGATTCCGGCTTCGGGCTTCCGGCGTCAGGCTTCCGCAAATGCAAATGGGAGGAGCTTGTCTCGGCGTTCTCTGCGGCCGTTCTCCGCGCTCTCAGCGGTCAAGGTTTTGGGGTTTAGACGTTCGTTCCTGCCAAGCAACCCTCTATCCCTCAACCACTTACCCGCCCTACCCCAATCCCCTCCGATCTGGGACAATATATTCAGAGCTGGCAAGCCTTCCCGCTCTAGTTCTCTGCCGCGTCCGTCACCAGCCGTTTCACCGAGAACTGAGAACTGACAAGCTATCCATGGACCGCGAAGTCACAACCATTGTTACTCCAGAAGTCGCCCGGGACCTGACCGTTAAGGTGCAGGAGACGACCCAGGCAACTCCTGCTTGCCCGCTCCGCGGTTCCATCCTGGTCCTGATCCAGTACGACATCTGTGAGGAGATCCGCCTCGATGTCATCCGCCAACTTCTGCAGGCGCGGAATGCGCAAGCTACCTTCAAGAGCAGCCAGGCTCCAGGATACGTCCGCTACCAGCGGCCTCCGGTGGCCGATCGGCTTGAGCCGCTCGTCCTGGACTCCGGCGAGCGCCTTGCCGGAGAGATCAAGTACTTCGACTACGGCGTCGTCAGCCTGGTCTTCGAGCTGCCCTTCGCCGGCGACTGGGACAAGCTTGTCGAACTCTCGGCCCGCTGGACCTCCGACAATACTTTCGAGAAGCTGGCCTCGCGTGTCATCCGCCAGCGCCTGGAGCGCGCCGCTCCCGCGCTGATCAAGCCCTATAAAGAAGAGAACTGGCTGCAAGAGGACTATTTCATCTTCCACGTGCGCGAGATCGATGGCTCGACCTCAACTCCGGCGAACGACCTGCTCGCCGCGCAGGGAGACCACATCTCCCAGATCGTCCGCGGAGAAACTGCCACGCTCTCAGAAGGTGAGCGCCAGGAGATTCTCTCCTCGCGCATCTCGTACTATCCCACGGACCTCGCGGTCATCGGATGGAACGCCGCCTTCATCTACGACACGCAAGCCGGGGCCGAGACCGCCATCCAGTTGCTGCAATACGCCAACTCGCAGCTGTTAGAGTTCCGCCATTACGACGAGCTGCTGAGCCGCGAATTAGAGCACGTCTACGACTTCCTCGAAACCGGAGGCACAGGCCTCTGGTCGCGCTGGCGCACCGCGCGTGCCGCGTCGAAGCTGCACACCGTGCTGCTCGACGTCACCGAACTCACCGAGCACGCCGACAACGCCATCAAGTTCCTCAGCGACATGTTCTCCGCGCGCCTATACAAGCTGTGCGCGCAAAAAGTCGGAGTCCCCGACTACAAAGACCTGGTCAAAGAAAAGCTCCAGACCGCCGAAGACCTCTACCGCTTCATGATCGAGCAGTTCAACCAATCCCGCGCCTTCGTGCTCGAGCTGATGGTCGTCATCATCCTGGTAATCGAGCTGATCTACTTCTTCAAGGGAAGACCCATCTAGACATTGAGTCATTCAGTCATTTAATCAATTAAGAAGTTGAGCGATTGAGCCATCTGATGATTGGTGATTGGGCCAATCCTCCACTCTTGTCATCCTGAGCGGACCATGAGGGTGTGCAAACCGAACGCACATGCGCAGTCGAAGAGCCTGTCCTGAGGTGTAGCCGAAGGAATCCCTATCTGCTCAACCGCTCCCAGAATGTCTAGGTTTCTCAATGTGCAGGCAAAGTCTGTGTAGGGGCGGACGCATTCGTCCGCGCCCGAGCGAAGCGAGTGGATCCGCGAAGGCGGACCAGGGACGGAGTCGAAGGATCCCTACCCGCTTCATCGCGCCCGCGCCGATGCAGAGAATTCTCATGGTGCTGTCGGGTGGATCGGGAGAATTCCCTGAGACTGCAGAGATCCGTAAAGGGAATAGGGAGCCTTCGACTGCGCATACGATGACTGAATCATAGTGCACATCCGAAAGCACGAGACGTGCAATGCGGGCACATGGGGCGACGAGTCATGAACACAAATTGCGCGATGGTGCCAGTAGGTGGCACGTTGGAGGAGTTATAAGTGACAGTATCCGGCTGTCATCCTGAGCGGAGGAACTGGTCCGCGAAGGCGGACCAGGGACGGAGTCGAAGGATCCCTACCCGCTTAATCGGGCGGTGGCGATGCAGGGAATTCTCATGGTGCTGTCGGAGACGTCAGGAGAATTCCATGAGACTGCGGATGTCCGTATACAGTAGGGATTCCTTCTACACCTCAGGACAGGCTCTTCGACTGCGCATGGCGGCTCGCTTTGCTCCCCGTCATGCTTCGCTCGGGATGACAGATCGATAGTGCCCGGAACAAATAACCTTGAGCCGGGGGCCTGAAGCCGACTCGACTCCACCCTCGCTTCGCTTCGGGCGACGGACGAATGCGTCCCGTCCCTACACAACCCGCGCTCGGATGGACGTGTTCCTGCAGGAACATTTTGAGATGACAACTTCTTTAGATCAGTCCGCGTAACTTTGCAGCCCTTCGACCTACTGCGGTCCTAAGAACCTGCCGCCGAGTGGACGAGGGCGTCCGCGCCTCCACACACCGCACGCGGCGTCTGAGATAATTCATGTTTGATCCCGAACATCCTGGAGGAGGCTTGAAGGTACTGTTGCTGGAGAACATCAGCGCGGTCGCGGTCGAGGTGTTTCGCGACGCAGGATATGAAGTCGAGTCATTGAAAGCCGCGCTAGACGAGCGTGAGCTGATCGAGAAAATTCGGGGCGTGTCGATTCTGGGCGTGCGTTCGAAATCGCGCGTTTCGAAAGCCGTGCTGGAAGCGGCATCCGCGCTGGTGAGCGTCGGCGCTTTCTGCATTGGCGTCGACAAGATCGATCAGAAAACGGCGAGCGAGAACGGGATTGCGGTGTTCAACGATCCGCATTCAAACTCTCGGTCGGTGGCCGAGTTGGCGATGGGAGAGATCATCCTGCTGCTGCGGCGTACGTTTCAGGCTTCGACCCAGATGCACAGCGGCGCGTGGAACAAGTCGGCGGCCGGGGCGCATGAAGTGCGCGGGCTTACGCTGGGCATTGTGGGATACGGCAAAATCGGTTCGCAGCTTTCGGATCTGGCGGAGGCGATGGGCATGCGCGTGATCTTCTACGATAGCGCGCATGTACTGGCGCGCGGCAACGCACGCTCGGTGAGCTTTCGCGAGCTGCTCGAGACGGCGGACGTGGTTACGCTGCATGTCGATGGCAAGCCGCAGAACAAGAACCTGTTTGGCGCGGATGAGTTTGCGGCGATGAAAGAGGGCGCGTGCTTCCTGAATCTAAGCCGTGGGTTCGTGGTCGATCATGAGGCGCTGGCCGCATGTCTGAAGTCGGGCAAGGTGGCGGGCGCGGCGATCGATGTGTTCCCGTCAGAACCGGAGTCGGGCGCGGGATTCAAGAGCGCGCTGCAGGGATTGCCAAATGTGATCCTGACGCCACACGTGGGCGGATCGACGGAAGAGGCGCAGCAGAATATAGGATCGTTTGTGTCGGCGAAGCTGCTCGACTATGTGAGGACGGGCGACTCAACGCTGAGCGTGAATTTGCCGTCGTGTCACCTGGAATATGAAGAAGGATCGTACCGGCTGATGCACGTTCATCAGAATGTGCCGGGCATTCTACGGGCGATCAACGACATCCTGGGCGACCGGGGCATTAATATTGAGCGCCAGTCGTTGAACACGCGCGGCACGCTGGGATACGCGATCTATGACATTAACCGTCCGTGTGACGCGGAGTTGATGGGGCTGCTGCGGGCGGTGCCACATACGATCGCTGTGCGGGCGAAGGGATGCTGATTGTGTAGCCGCGGACGCATTCGTCCGCGGTCCGAGCGAAGCTCGGATATCGCGTTTTACAGTGCTGCTAAGTTCGGCATGTTCCGCATCGGCGGGACGGACGAAATACGTCCGTCCCTACACGTAACAAGGAGATCCCATGCGCGGATTGAAGGATAAACGGGTGTTGATCACGGGTGGTGCGTCGGGGATTGGGGCGGCTACTGCCGCACGGTTTCTCGAGGAGGGATCGCGCGTGTGCGTGCTCGATCGCGACGATGCGGCGTGCAAGCGCATCAAGCATGAGTTGCCTGCGCTGGGTGAGGCGATTATTGCTGACGTAACGGATCTCATGCAGGTGGAAGCCGCGTTTGCAGAGGCGATCCGGTTGATGGATGGCGTCGATGTGGTGGTGAACAATGCGGGCATCAGCGTGCGGCACAAGTTTCTGGAGATCACTCCCGAGGAGTGGGATCGCGTAATTGCGGTGAATCTGACGGGCGTATTTTATGTCGCGCAGACCGCGGCGCGGCATATGTGGGAGAACGGGAAGGGAGTGATCCTGCAGACGGCGTCGACCAATGGTGTGATGGGTTATCCCTATTATGCGGATTACAACGCGACTAAGGCTGGCGTGATTGAACTTACTAAGTCGATGGCACTCGAGTTGGCGCCGAAGGTGCGGGTGTGTGCGGTGGCTCCGGGATATGTGCTGACGCCGATGCAGCGCGCGGAGTATTCGGAGGCGATGCTGGCCGAGGTCAATGGGAAGATTCCGCTGCGGCGGCATGCGTCGCCGGAAGAAGTGGCGGGGATGTTTGCGTATTTGGCGTCGGATGATGCGGCGTTTATCACGGGGCATGTGTACACAATCGATGGCGGCGAGACGGCGGGGGGATTGGCCAGTCGGTGAGGGCCGCCGGACAGGAATACGACCACGGGGGCTGAAAGCCCTACTCATCAGCGGCACTTAACGCGGCCCTGAAAGGGCCGCTCTTCCACGTCTCATTTCGCGCGTTTGTTTCAATTCGCGGTGGATTTCACCCATGAGGCGATCAAGCATGAAGGCTACGGTGTTTCTTGGTGGCGGGCGGATTACCGGGGCGCTGTGTGCTGGGCTGCGGCTGGCGGGGGATCGGCGAAGGATTGTTGTTTACGATCGGCATCCGGAGAAGGTGCGGGCGATGCGGCGGGAGTCGCGCGTCGAGATTGCGCGCGATCTGAAGTCGCTGATTGAGTCGGCGGAGATGGTGGTTGTGGCGGTACGTCCGGGGTCGGTGAAGGAGATGCTGGGCGAAGTAACTGCTTGCGCTGCGAAACTGCCGGTGCTCTGGGTCAGTCTCGCTGCCGGGATTCCGCTGGAAAATTTGCGAAGGTGGATTCCTTCTGTACGGTGGGCACGCGTGATGCCGAGTCCGGTGTGCCGGATTGGAAGGGGATTGAATCCCGTGAGTTTTGATGTGAAGGTGTCCGCACGCGAGAAGCGGCTGGTGCGCGAGTTGTTTGGTAAGGTGGGGCCCACGTTTGAGATTCCCGAGAGTCAGATGGATGCGATTACAGCGACACACTCCGCGACACATGGATATCACGCCCTGGCAGCGCTGGCGAAAGCAGCGCGAGATGCGGGGTTGGATGACAAGACTGCTTTGATCGCCGCGGCACATGCGTTGGGTGACGGAATTTTGTATTGGCGCGAAAGTGGATTGAGCCTCGATGAGTTGCTAGAGGAAGCCGCGACGCCGGGTGGAATCGCAGCGGCGACAATGGCAGCGATGGATAAAGCCGGATATGGGCGCGCCGTGGCGAAGGGATTGGCAACCGGGATTGGGCAGGCACGTAGGAATGCGAAGCTGTGAGTAGAGTCCCTACGGACTGAAGCCTGTTGGCTTTCGCGGGCGGGGCGTCCGCGCCACATATTCGGTCCGTCAAGGAACTCGCGTTTCCCTCGCTGGTTACCTTGGTCACCATTTCGGGAAGGCATCAATCTGCCACAATACTTAAGGTTCTCCTGTCGGGCAGCCGACTGATAGAGGGGCTGCGACTCATGATGGAAGTGCACACTCCGAAGCCGATGCGACGCAGTACGCGGCTGCGCGTGGAGATTCCTGTAAGTGTGACCAGCCTGGATCGCATGCGTCCGTTTGCGGAGCAGTGCATGGTGCTGGTCGTCAGCGCTCAGGGATGTGGCTTTCGCAGTTCGCAGGCACTGCATTTGGAGACACCGGTGATGATCAATGATCTGCCTGGCGGTGGCAGCGTAACCGGGCGCGTGGCGAACTGTCTGCCTCTGGGAAATGACGGGAAACAGTTTCTTATTGGCGTGGCGCTTTACACGCACGGGAATGTCTGGGGCATCGCCAATGCGCCAGAAGACTGGAACGTTGTGTCGAAGAGCGATCCAGCGGCCCCGCAGGCCCAACCTGCACCTGTGGCAAGTGCTCCGAAAGTGACGGTACAGAAGAAGGCGTGGCCGTACAACGTGTTCGCGCAGGGCGCTGAAGCGCCTCTGGGGCGGAAGTAAGGGCGCCGGGTTTTTCCCGATAAAAGACACTCTCCCACCCGCGAGAAATCGGGTGCATCCGCAGAATTCCTTGCTCCGGGCCACAGTGGAGAAACTGCCAGGGATTCTTCGACTGCATTTTCGTCCGCTTTGAGCGGACGAAAACTTCGCTCAGGATGACACCCTCGAGAGAACTCAGAATCCGCTCATAATTAGCGAATCGGTTCTTCCTTTGTTATTTCGGTCTTGTTCTTCCGTAACTTCGCGGAGGGTTTGGCTACTGCCATACTCTAGGCACAGCCTATGGAAGACGAGTACGGATCATCGGCACGACTGCTGCCCCCGGCGAAAGAGACGCCCACGGAAGAGAAGCCGGCGGAAGAGAAGCGTGCGGAGAGTAAGCCGGTTACGGTGAACAAGCAGGCGGACCGGCCGTTTCGCGTGAAGCTGCGCGGATCAGTCCTGGTGCTGGTGCGTCTGCCGAATAAGCGTTCCCTACGGGCTGCGATCCATCAGCTTTCAACATCTGGCGGGGTGATTCATTTCGACAAGCCGCTCGATGAAAAGCTGGAAGTGGAGTTGATCTTCCATCTACAGAAGGCAACGATTCGGGGCAAGGCGCAGATGTTGTTTCCGATGTGGGCGACCCAGGGATGGATGCAGCCGTTCCGCTTTGTGGACCTGGCAGAAGCGAGCCGCGTGACTTTGGATGAGAAGTTGAAGGCATTTCTCGGAGACGCGAAGGGCACGGCGGCCGGGGCGTAGAGCTGAGTCGATAATGAGTTTCAGGCGTCCCATCTGGACGCCTTTTGTGTTTGGGCCGGTTCCGACGGTGGGATCGGGATTGTTCAGACGGTCTCTTCCGAGAATGTGGGGAGGAGCGTTTTTCAAAATCCCAACGGGGTTGAGACGTTCGCAGGTGTCTTCTACTTTACGCGGAGCCCGCAGCTTTGAAGGGGTTCCTGGTTACCCTGGTTACGTTGGTTATTTTTGGGATCGGCCTATCATGCGAGATGAAGGATTCACAGGTACCATGAAGCGGCTCAACTTTCTTGTCTCCCTCACGAATAACGACAACGATTATCAGCAGGAGCAGGCGGCCTCGGCGGAGAAGACCGCGCGGCGGCTGGGCATCGACGTAAAGATCATTCACGCGAACAACGATGCCCTGGCGCAAAGCCAGCAGTTGCTGCATTACGTGCAGGATTCGAATGTTGTGAAACCGGACGCGATCATGTTCGAGCCGGCGGGCGGCACCGCGTTTCCGCAAGTGGCGCGGGCCGCAGCGGCGGCGGGCATCGGATGGGTCGTTCTCAATCATGAAGCCGATTACATCCTGGAACTGCGTCGCATGTACAAGGTGCCGGTGTTTGCGGTGAGCGCCGATCACGTGGAAATTGGAATGATTCAGGGAAAACAGTTCGCAGCGTTGCTTCCCAATGGCGGATCGATGCTCTACATCGAGGGTCCGGCCAACAGTTCGGCGGCGAAGGAACGCACGGCGGGGATGCAGCGCACGAAACCGGCGAATATCCAGGTCAAGTCGATGCGGGCAAACTGGACGGAAGAAAGTGCGCACAAAGCGGTGAGTTCGTGGCTGCGCTTGCAGACTTCGCAACAGAGCAAAATTGATCTGGTGGGAGCGCAGGACGACAGTATGGCCATGGGCGCACGGAAGGCATTCAGCGAAATCACGGAAGGGGATCGCGCGCGATGGATGAAGATCCCGGTGACCGGTTGCGACGGCATGCCGAAGACTGGTCAGGCCTGGGTGAAGAATGGATCGCTGGCGGCGACAATCTTCATCCGTCCAAATACGGATCTGGCGATCGAGATGCTCGTGGAGACGTTTCGATCGGGAGCGCAGTTGCCGGAACGGAAGAAGACCGACCCGGAGTCAGTGCCATCGTTGGCGGAGTTGGCGGCGGTGGGGAAGAATGCGAAGGGGGCAAAGGCGTAGGTTTCCAAGTTTCAAGGTTTCAGAGTTTCAAAGTGGGCGTCCCTTGGCGGGACGCCTTTTCATTGAGGCACGAGTCGCGGTGTCATCCTGATGGCCCGCGTTTTTTGCAGGCCGGAGGACCTGTGCAGTCCCCGGCCACATGAGCACGGCATGCAGAGTTACATAGGTCCTCTGGCGCCAAGAAACGGCGCCCTCAGGATGACAAAACGCAACGGTATACAGCAATTCACAAATCGATCTAGCCTTCCATAGTGCTTACGTCGCCGGCGTCCAGGCCTTGCTCTTTGGCTTTGAGGAAGCGACGGAGGATTTTGCCGGAACGCGTCTTCGGAAGTGAGGCTACAAATTCGAGGCTCGAGGGAGTTGCGATCGGGCCTAGTTCTCGGCGCACGTGTTCGATCAACGCCGCCGATAGCGACTCCGACGGGACGTGATCGAATCGTACCTGTACGAAGGCTTTGATCGTTTCTCCTTTCAACGCATCAGGCACTCCAATCGCTGCCGCTTCGGCCACGGCGGGATGACTTACCAGTGCGCTTTCGACCTCGGCCGTGCCGATGCGGTGTCCGGCTACGTTGAGGACGTCATCGGAGCGTCCGAGAACGGCGATGTACCCGTCCTTGTCTTTCATAGCCACATCGCCGGTGACGTAGCACCCAGGAAAGTATTGCCAATCACGCTCGTAGCGAGCGGGATCGCGCCACACTGTGCGCAGCATGCACGGAAAAGGACGCTTAAGCACGAGGCGTCCGCCTACGTTCGGCGGAACGGGGTTGCCGTCTTCGTCGACGATATCGGCTTCCGCGCCCGGAACAGCTACTCCTACTTTGCCCGGACGCATCGCCAGGCTCGGTGGAGTGCCGAGTGCCGGTGCGCCTAATTCGGTTTGCCACCAGTTATCGATAACGTATCCCCACTTACCGTCGCCAGCGAGATGCGTCTGAGCCCAGCGCCAGGCTTCAGGATTGAGCGGTTCTCCGGCGCAGGCGATCACGCGTAGCGTCGTGAGATCGTGGGCGGCGGGGTACCCTTCGCCATAGCGCATGAACATGCGGAGAGCGGTGGGCGCCGTAAACATTTTTGTGACGCCGTAGCGCTCGACGATTTCCCAGGCGACGCCGGGATCAGGATAGTCGATCGCGCCTTCGCGGAAGAGCGTTGTGACGCCCGCGCACAGTGGGGCGTAGACGATATAAGAGTGGCCAACAATCCAGCCGATGTCGGAGGTGCACCAGAAGATGTCGCGCTCACCGACATCGAAAAAGGTTTCGAGATGGTAGGTGGTGCCGACCATGTATCCGCCATGAACGTGAACGACCCCTTTGGGCTTTCCGGTCGAACCAGACGTATAAAGAAGGAAGAGCGGATCTCCGGAGTCCATGGGCTCGGCTGGACAGTCTGGCGAAAATTTCAGCAGATCATTGAAGTCAATTTCTCGTGGCGCGTGGATTTCGGTTGTGGCGCGAGAGAAGACTACTACTTTCTCAACGCAGTCGAGAGGCTCAAGGGCTTCGTCGACGATAGCCTTGAGGTTGACGGTCTTGCCCCGGCGAAAGCCGACATCCCCGGCGATGACGATTTTGGCTTGTGCGTCGGTGATGCGGTCGCGAAGCGCAGCGTGGCCAAGCCCGGCGTAGACGACGGAGTGGATCGCCCCAATGCGGGCGCAGGCGAGCATAGCGATAGCGCCTTCAATCGTCAGAGGCATATAGATGATGACGCGATCGCCTTTCACGACGCCGAGAGATTTGAGTCCGTTGGCAAAGCGACAGACTTGGCGGTGAAGCTGACGATAAGTAACAATGCGCTCGGCGCCATCTTCGCCGAGCCAGATGAAGGCGACACGATTCGCATTGTAGGAGTTGGCGTGGCGATCGAGTGCGTTGATCGTGATATTGGTCTTCGCACCGAGAAACCAACTGTGGTGGATGCCGTCCCAATCCAGGACTTTGGTCCATGGCTGGGACCACACAAATTCTTCAGCGTACTGTCCCCAGAATTCCTGGGGATCCTTCCGAGCCCATTCGCATGCCGCGCGCCAATTTTTCTGCAGAACGTTGCGGGCGACGATCGAGGGCGCGGAGTATTCCTGATCCATGTTTAGAAGATTGGAAATATTTTCGGGCTTGATGAGGGGAAGCGCGCTCATTCAGACCTCCAGCGAGCGGTGAACTGCGTCGTGATGTGAAGAGATTCTGCTGTGGAATGGGATTGTAGAGCAGTGATTTAGATCACATCAAGGAGTGCGCCTAAAGAGACAAAAAAATGCGATGCGGAACTTGAGCGGCTTTGGCGCATCGCAGCAAACGAAACTGACTGGTGGACTGGAACCCCCTAAATACGGGACGAATGATTAATTGTCTTCCCCGCCAAGAGCGATTAGCGAACGATCGTGCGAAGTTGCTACATCGTGACCTAAATCACGAACACACGTGAGTCTCGGCACATCCAGACAACAGGGCTGCAGCCTAGTGTGCATTTCATTGCGCCCGAAACAAATTGAGAGCTGCCGATTTCCCGAAATGGGAAACGAAAGCGGTGACGGCTTGAAAACGGCGACTCAGGCTTCGGCGTGCAATACCTACAAACAGCGTCGTTGATGTCGAGGTCGGAGGGTAAGCCGTTCTTCCCAAGGTCAGCGAGCCCATTCCTTTTGCTGAACACGATCACTGACGCCAGGACTCCCGGTCCAGGAGGAAATTCCGTCTATGCTGAATGGGAAGCGATGGATTCTTACTGCTTTGATAACCATTATTCGGTTGCCGCCGTTTGCCGAGGCGAAGGAAGGGAATGATACGAAAGCTGCTGCGGAGGTGGCGGGGCAACCTGTGGGGCATGCGAGTCTCGCTCCGGCGTGCGGGGCCAATGTGACTGCGCTGCTTGGCGTGCTGGTGATGAAAGGAGTGCTGGCACCGAGTGAGGCGAATGCGATCCGGAATGCGGCGCCGGAGGCCGAGTTTCAGATGCTGGTGGAGGCGCTGACGAAGAAAGGGTTGGTGAGTGCCGCCGATCTGATGCCTGCTCCTCCGGCAAATGCTGCGCCTGCGCCGGTGGAGTCGCCTTCAACGCAAACAGCGGCAGCGCCGAAGCCTGCACCTCCTATGGTGATTCCGCCAGTCGCTCCATTGCGGCCGCTGCAATTGGAGCCTTCCCCTGTTAGTGGCATGGTGCCAGACATCAAGCTGGGGAGCGGAGCGAAGATCAAGTTTTACGGAATGGTGAAGGCGAGTGTGATCTATGACAGTTCGGCCCCGTATGGGACGGACATGCCGTTGCCGGGATTTGTCAATACATCAACGCAGATCGGGACGTCATCGTTCGATCCGGGACCGAATGGAGCACCAGAGTTTCACGCGAAGGCGAGATTCTTCCGGCTGGGGACGAACTTTGAATGGCCGGATGTAAGCGCAAACACGTCGATCACCGGCAAATTCGAGTTCGACTTCGAGGGCAACTTCACGCGTGCGCTGAACCGGAACATCTCGACGATCCGGTCGAGCCAGGCGTCGATCCGGCTGGCCTACGGCAGAATCGATCACAAGCTGAGCGACACGACCAGCATGTTCGCCTTGTTCGGACAAGACTGACACCATTCGGATCGTCGACGTTACCCGCCATATTTGAGACGACCGGGCTGGGCCTGGGATTCGGAACGCTGTACGAACGTGCGCCGCAATTCCGCTTCGGCATAGGACACAAGATCGGTGGATCGAGGAATGTATTCATTCAGCCGGAGTTTGCGGTGGTGATGCCGGCGTACGGGAATGATCCGAAGGCTCTCGACAACCAGCTGGGATACGGCGAGCGGCAGGGCGCCGACTCGGCGACACCGGAGATCCAGAGCCGGATCGTGACCCAGTGGCAGCTGGATAAGGCTCCGGGAGTGGCTCCGGCGCAGTTGATTTTCAGCGGCGTGCATGGAGACCGCACCGCGCTGGTACGGGCAGCGGATGTGCCGTTGTGTCCGGCGACTACAACGGGGTGTCCGGCAAACGACAGTGTGTTTAAGGATGCCTTCCCCACGGGAGCGCAGGTCGGCAGCCAACGTTGGGGCTATACGGCCGAACTACAACTTCCGACGCGCTGGGCCACCCTCACCACGAAATACTGGCGAGGCGGAGATTTGCGCTGGTACTTCGTGGGCAGCTTGTTCTCCAACTTCAACGATAAGGGTGTGTTCGACGTGGGATCGCCGGCGGTGGAGAGCTTCTCGAACGATCAGTCGTCGACGGTGTTGTTCGGTTTCCGCGGCGGAGTTCCGATCATTGCTCCGCAGCGGCCAGTGCGGGCGCAGGGAGGATTCGTGAACCTGGGTCTGCCGCTGGGACGGATCTTCCAGGCTGAGCCAACTTCGCGGAATGCCGGCTGGACTCTCTACTTCTACTATGCGTTCGATGATGCGTTCGCCAGCGACATCCGCAAGCTGGGAAATCAGCGGCAGAAGAATGATCTGGGCGCGGCGACGTTGAACTGGAAGATGAACAACCTGATCACGTTCACAGCGGAAGAGTCCTACTATCGCACGCGCGTTGTGGGCGAGCCGACCGGGACGCCGCCCTACCCAATCTACCGGGGATGCCGTCACGGCAGTGGCAGGACATCCGGACCGAGATTGGGCCGACGTTTACGTTCTAACCGATGGCCAGGATGGAGCGCTGAGTGCGTCCCTCTGGCTCTCTAATTTTCAGCGGAACCTTGACAGGTGGGAGTAAGCTGTCGGTCAGCCTTGGCTCGGGCATGGGGCTACTTCCGCAGTCGGGAAGGTCTGTGATCGATTCCAACAAGAGAACAGTGGAAGGGGGCAGTATGGGCAATACCGCGAGGAACTTTGAAGTGGCAGGACCGGCACCGGTCTCGGAATCGGCCGAGTCTCAGTCTGTATGGGACAGGATCGCGAGCAGCAAGGAATTCCAGGATTTGATGGCGACGAAGAAAGTGTTCATCGTGCCGGCATTCATCTTTTTCGTCGTCTACTACTTTGCCTTGCCGGTGCTGGTCGGATACGCGCCGCAGTTTATGGCAACGAAGGTGATTGGGCAGGTGAATCTGGCGTACCTGTTCGCGTTGTCGCAATTCTTTGTGGCGTGGCTCATCGCTGGACTCTACGTAAAAGCTGCTAACGATTTTGACCGGCTCGCTAAAGACATCCTCGACAAGAACGGCAAGGGAGGCAAGTAGGCCATGAATATCTCACTCGTGATGTTTCTGGTGTTCATCGCGATCACGCTGGGGATCACGTATTGGGCATC
>DATFQQ010000378.1:0-17861 GCA_035264195.1 Candidatus Sulfotelmatobacter sp.
TGACTCGCTGGAGGGCTCAGACTTTAGAACTGAAGTACTTCTCGTTCTATGTGGTTGAGGAGAAGAAGCACGAACGAGAGCTTGAGACCCTTCTCATCCATTCGGCGGGTCCACTCTTGCAGTTCAACACTAAGAAGAAAAGGCTCACCATTAGCGCAGGGAGTGTTCGGGACTATGAAGCCGGAACTCTGTTCTTCGAACGGCGATATAAGAAGGGGAAGAAGCCAAAGCCGATATAAGGCAACCACCGAGCGGTTTGCGACGATCCGTATAAGGTTTCTCTCGCTCATGATTTCTTGCAAAATCTCTTGCCTTCCATCGACCACTAGCCTTAATGTTCTCGAAGAGGAATTCGCTTCTCAACCTGTTGATTCCACAATCGTGGACAAGTCGGGCACCAAGCCCGCTTGGGGTGCGAGGGGTCGGCAGTTCAAATCTGCCCGTCCCGACCAATACACACGATGCTTCCGTTAGGACACCCGGCGCTTACTGCTGATCTGCTGTCTTCTGCCCGCACGATTCGAATTTAGCCTTCTCCGATTGCGCTTCGTCCGTCGACAGACAGAACCGGTCCAGATCCATCGGCGCCAGAACCTGTCCGTGAAAATACTTCTTCACGTCGGCGACGCGAGCCTGCTGTTCCGCTTTGTTTTGCGGGTCATAGTGATAGAAGAGGACCGATTGTACTTGGGCTTTCGAGGCAAGTTCACCGAGGCTGTCCACGGTGAGATGTTCCTTCTCCATGTGCGCGGCAAACTCTTGTTTGCGCGCAGGCGACCAGTGGTTCCGGGCAGCCATCTGGTCGATGAGCACGCGTAGCTCGTCCAACCCCTCCACTTCGGAAACGAGCACGTCGGCGCCCATCGCAAGTTTCACGACCGCGTCACTGGGCCCGGTGTCTCCGGTGAATACCACCACACCCTGCGGCGTCTGGACGCGGTAGGAATATGACTTAAAATGCGCGCGGAACTGCTCCGGCATGAGCGCGTAGTGGGAGTTCTCCCCGGCCGTGATCTGAATCTTGTCGTCGCGGTAAACAACTCCGTCGCCGTCGATTTCGTGGGCGACAAAGGGGCTAGTTAGGCCACGATTCGGCCGGCCAAGCTGGAACCCAGGTCTTTCCGCCACGAACACTTCAAAGGGAATGCTGATGTAGTGAAAGCCTGCTTCGACCAATGCGCTCGTTTGTGGCGGCCCGTAGATATTGATCTTACGTGGGTCGGAGGCGAGATCAAGGTGGAAATAATCGTTAGCCATGACGTCGACGAGGCCGAGATCATGGTCCGGGTGCAAGTGGGTCAAGAAGATCGTTCCAATCGTTTCCGATGGAATTCCAACCTCGACCATGCGCCGGATGGTTCCGATGCCACAGTCGATTAAATAGGTTCGCCCATCGACGATGAGTAGCGTGGCTGGCTCGGAGCGATTCTTACGCAAAGGAGGACCGCCCGCAGTACCGAGCATCAGTAGTTCGGTATCGTTTGCGCGAAGCGCCGCAGCCTGGGGTTGACACGCAACGGGAACGCTGAAGAAAGTCAGCCCAAGCACGAGAGCTACAATAAACATGCCACAGCGCGATTTATTCATCCGTGGACACCTCTGCGCGGATAGCGACTCGTAGTGACGAATCCGGGCGGGGCAGGAGTATAGCGCAAGATTGCTTCTAGACGAAGATGCTTGATAGAGATACACGTCTATCTTGATTTCTTTCTATTCTTGATCGCGTAACGGGTTGAAAGGATTCTTGGCTGGGCGGTTGGGACGGCAATAATACTTCTTATGCAGCGTCCCCCAAACATCGAAACCGAACGGCTGCTGCTCGTCGCACTCCTGCCGGAGGATATCGAAGCCCTGATCGATCGTGACTCTGAGCGCTTTGCGGCGCTGACCAGTTTCAGATTTCCACCTGACAATCCGCATATAGGCGATCTGGCTTGGCATCTCAAGGCAATCCGGACCGACGATGGACACATCCCGTGGCGTATGCGTGCTGTTATTGAACGTTCGTCCAACACGGTCGTGGGGTCGATTAACCTCAAGGGTCCGCCCAACGCCGCTGGCGAGGTCGAGATCGGATGGGGATTGATTGATCGGGTTCGAGGGAAAGGGTACGCGACTGAGGCGTCTGCGGCAGTGATCAAGTGGGCTCAGCAGCAGCCCGGAGTCAGTTGCATCAGTGCCACCATACCAGACGATAACGATCCCTCCCAGCGCCTGGCGAAAAGGCTGGGACTAACTCGCACCAGCGAGACGCGTCGTGACTTGCCTCTCTGGAAACTTGACGGAAACCCAGTTGCGAAAGTGGCGCGCTGATCGCTGAATCATGCTCGAACGCTCGAAGGCATTCCCGAAGGCCGCTCATTTTTCGTTTCGCCGGAGTGACTTGAACATTTCCAGCATCATGATCGGAAATTTCTCGTGGGGAAAGGCTCGGGACGCCTGCCAACCCTGGCGGCGATAGAATCCAATCGCCGCTGTATTCGATTGGACGACGCGAAGACGTAGGATTTCGTGGCCTCGGGCGACTATCTCAGCTTCGGCCTGAGCGAGCAGCCGCCGGCCCACCCCCTGTCCACGGGCTTCGAGAAGCACCCATAAATCATCCAGCCATTCTTCGCTTGTGAGAACTACCCCGACAATCTTTTCGTCTACGGCAGCGATCCAGGACAGCTCCCAGCCCTCGTTGTCTACGGGAAGCGGTGGAGAAGCCCAAACCCCGCCGTAAACCTCATCCACAACGGTTTGGACGAGTGCTCGAACAGAACTGAGTTCCTCGGGTTGAGGTCGTCGGATAAACACATTGGTCATTGACTATCAATATAGGCGGCTGGTCGAAGGGACCACCATCGCGCGGGAAAGAATCATTCGGCAATCGGCGGGACGGATGCGAAGAACTGGCTTTCCATTCCGGTGAAGTAATGCGCTACAACGCATTGCTGATCCGCCGACAGCATGGTCTCGAATTCGTTTCCTTGCAAAACATGAGCCGGCGACAAGGTACCGAGCGAAAAATGCGACAACCGTCCGAGGCAGAGCCACAGTGCGATCTGTTCGATGATCCAGTCGTTGGCCGAAGGATAAGCAAGAGCATGGACTCGATCCTGGTCGGTAATGGCGTCCATGACTGCCTTCCACAGTTGTGGATTGCGAACCTCATCGCTTGCCTTACTGATCTCCCTTCCGCAGAGCAGACGCCACGCCAAACTGAGGTAAGCGTCGCTCAGCCCACTGAGGCGGTGCCAGATGCCATGATTTAGCAGACACACGCCGGAATTGAATGGGGGGATGTAGTGCAGTCGTTCGCGATGGGCGATCGATTCAAGCAAGTCCTCATTCACATGGTTCGGGTCATATCCGAGGGGGCTTCGGCGCGACATGAATTCCTCGCGCGCGTACCAATCTTGCTCTCCATGCAGATCGAAAAGGAGATCTGCGTCGTCAAAGAAAAAGGTGTCGCAGTCGAGATAAAGGACCTGCGTCGCCTGCTGAAGAGGGAGGTGGGGCAGGACCAGGAACTTGTGAAAAGTGGGGTAAAGCGCCAGAATCGCTCCCTGGGGATGGCCTTTCTGGAGAAATGTTTTGTAGTCTCCGAGGAAGCAAACATGTACGCCCCACCGCTCCGCCTCGGCCAGCAGTTCTTTGCTCGCGTCATTGAAAACAAGCAACCACACCGAGATTGACCGGTTATGGCGACGCATGCTGCGGATGCTTTGGATCCACTGGTGCTCGCGACTGTCATAGGGGAAGCTTGCGAGCGAATAGTAGGCGAGTCTCACGCTTCACCTGCCGTGGCACACAACTAGCTCTGCCAATCAGCTGCACTGCTCACGAAACCGCCAAATGCCGCGTTCGGCGCCCAGTTATTCCCCAGCGCGCCTCTGTGCCCCCCTGTGGTTCAGGCTTTTTCACCACAGGGGGCACAGAGGTTCACAGGGTCTTGCGCTGCGTCTGAAGGTCGTCATCGGACCGTCCAGAAAGGCTGCTTCGCCGGCACGAACTCCACGGGCACATCTTTCACAAATCCTTTCAGCCAGCGCGCGCATTCTTCCATACCCGGCTGCTCGCTCGGTACATGTCCGATGACGATGAGTGCCTTTTGCCGTCCTTCGCTCACGGCATCGGCAGCGTACTCCACAGTCTCCCATTCGCGTGTTTCGCCGACCATCAGCACCTGGACATCGTCTTGCTCGAGCGCATGGATTTCGCGCTCAGAACCCGCCGCACCCGGACTGAATCCTACATTCGTGGCCTTCATCTGCGGATTACCCACGACTCGCACCACAGATGAATTCAGTTTCTTTGCCACCTCCGCCGCCAAGGCCTGCACAGTCGTCTCAGGCACAACGAAAAGGTACTGGTTGTCTGGACGCTGAAACTTCTCCCAGCCGAGCGCGTGCACATTTCCCGCCTCGATCCCGTCTGGCTTGCGCATGTGCCAATGATCGTGGAATCGCCACACAACTAACCCATGTTTCTCAATGAACGCGCGCTTTTCGGCCCACACGGGATCGTCCTGGGGAACGCCTTCGGGCGTATCCAGGTGGGCGTAGAAGGTTGGTTCGTGCGTAATGATGAAGTTCAATCCTTTGGCCGACGCGCGTTGCAGGACGTCCATCGTCGCCATCATCGTGACGGCAACTCCGGTGACGGGTGTGTCAGGATTTCCGGCCTTGAACGTATCGACCGTATCCTTCTGCCACTCGACGCCGACCTGCTTCTGAATCTCCGCGACAAGTTGCCGGGCAGTGATCTGGCTCGTTTGCGATGAGACTTCCATGGTGCACACGAGCAGCACGAGGGCGGGGAGCAAGAGCCGAAGTGTTTTCATATGAGTTCCGTTTTTCTGCGATGTAGTCAAAATGGCTAAAGTTTTTCCATTTCTTCGGCCATCGCCAGCATCTTGGTCACGCTGTTCCAGTTGCGCGCCGTTCCGGTTACCTTCAGCAGCCTTTCCACCGACGACCACGGCAACTTCGACCTGCCGGCGCCATTGGGAAAGTAGATATACATTTCGCGGCCCTTGAGGTGCAATTCTTCGGGATAGTCTTTGAATTTCGCTAGATTCCCCTCCACTTCGCGTGGTGGAACGGCAGCAAGAAATGTCACAAGAATCTTTCCTGGCTCCAGGTCGGGTCTGCCCGCGAAGGGAGTAGCCGCGATCGCTTTCTTCAACTCATCAGTGGTACGAAGGATCACATCCAGGCGGCATTTGAACTTCTTCTCAATCGCATCCTGAATCTTGACCGCAAGCTTAGCAATATCCTTCTCTTTTGTTCGAAAGAGTACGTTGCCGCTTTGCACGTAGGTGCGCGGATCCTCCAGCTTGAGTGATTTGTAAACTGCGCGCAGTGCATCCATCTTGATCCGGTTGTGCGGACCGAGGTTTACGCCACGCAGCATCGAGATCAAAACCGGCATCAGGCTACTTCGGACTCCTGTGCAATGTCATGCGGCGGTAAAGCGTCTTGCCATCGTCAACGAGCAGCCGTCCGGCCATGGTGTCGCCCGTCACGTGGAACTCCCAATCATCTTTCTGTCGGCTGCTGGAGGTGCAGCTGAGTGCGCCTACCTTCGATTCGTAGTGACAAGTCAAAGTTCCCATGAATTCCGGCGATCCATCGATGATCTTGTAGGCATCAGCATTGAGCTGGAAAGGATCTTTCTTGTCTTCTGAAATCTGCATGAGCACGTGTTCGTCATGGCATGGAGAGCTGGGGACAGTGCACTTCGAGTCTCCTTCCCAAGAGCCGATCACCGCCTTGTCGGAGGCAGAAGCGCCCAAGGCAGTCACGCAAGAAAAAACAATGATGGTCAGGGCTCGTCGCATCGAAAATTTCTCAGCCGAATGATACTGCACATCGCGGTTTATGACCTACTGTGTCATTCGGAACCAAGAGAATCACTTTATTCTGACTCCCTAGGCTTTCAGAATCAGGGGAAAGTATTCAGCCTACTTCGTCGTAGCAACGAAACGATCTTTCCAGCCTTACGCTCGCTGGCTGGGCATCCCAGGGGGAAGTGTATATGTCGGGACAAGTGGTTCTTTACTTTGAGGATCAATCAGACGCCCTGCGGTTTGCGCTAGCCGCGGGCTCGGTAATGGCGGGCGAAAGCGGAAAATTCTCAAGCGATCTCTTACAGGAGACCGCGCGGGTGACTCGCATCCGGCTGGATGCAGCGAACGCCGGCCAGGTGAAGAAGCGGAATTCCAACCGCGCCGCTTAGAGAATTTCACCGTCTAAGCAGAGCCGGCGTTGGTGAAAGCCTCGATCGCGTCAGAAAGGGTCGGGAACATCAGGAAGATCTGTTCGACTTTCGTGATCTCGAACACTTTCAGAACGCGCTTGTTCACGCCCGTGAGGGCCATACGGCGTCCAGCTTTGGCGCACGAAGTACACGCGCTGACCAGAGAACCCAACCCGGAAGAATCCAGGTAAGGAACGCCCGAGAAGTCGAGAATCATCGTGGGAGCACTCTCTCGGCGCACCGCGTTCATGAACGGTGTGACGTTCTCCATGGTGAGAGGGCCCCTAAAGCTCAAAATGCCACGTTCCAAACGCTCGACTTCCAACGGCTCCGATGCCATAGCGCAGCGATTCTAGGATAGAGAGTGAGCGCGGTTCAAGGTCCGGCAGTCTAATTTGGGTCTCGTAAAGACATTTTCCCAATGTTTGTAATCTTTTTGTGTTATCTCGCGGTGAAAAGGTTGTTCCGCCTCGGTGTGGGGCTACGATTAGCTCAACGGCTCGTGGGGAGAAACGGATGAACGAGAATTGGAAAACCGGACCCCGCACCCTGCGAGCACGCCTGGCTGCGTCGAAAAGCATCCCAAAGGAACCAAAGCCCGCATTCTGCTGAGCTCGGTCTTCGGACCATACGCCCAAGACGACGAGTTCGGCAGCCGCTCCATCAACCCGATGGAGCTTTATCACAATCAAGTCACCCGCGCACAAGGCAGCTTCTCCCTAAGAATGTTCCACCGCTCATGGGGCATCATGCTGATTCAGGCGAATGTCTCGGCCCCATGTACGGTTCTCGACTTTCCGACCCAAGACGATTTTGCTCGCGAACTGACCAGGCATCAGTACGACATCGTTGGAATCTCGTCGATCATCATCAATGTAGGCAAGGTACGCGAGATGTGCCGGATGGTTCGAAAGCTGTCTCCGCCCTCCAGAATTGTCGTCGGAGGACATGTGACGGCCATCCCTGGGATCGAAAAACTGATCGATGCCGATCACATCGTGCGTGGGGAAGGCGTTTCCTGGATGCGGCGGTACCTCGGCGAAGATGAGGACGCGCCAATCAAGCATCCGCCTATCGTTTCCGGATTGCGCACGCGGATCATGGGAATTCGCCTTCCCGAACGAAAGGGCGCAACGGCGGCAACGATCATTCCTTCGGTCGGATGTCCCATGGGATGCAACTTCTGCACGACTTCCGCTTTCTTTGGGGGCAAGGGAAAGTTCGTTAACTTCTTCGAGAGCGGCGACGAGCTGTTCGAAGTCATGCAGCAGATGGAGAACGAACTGAAAGTGAATTCGTTCTTCGTGATGGACGAAAATTTCCTGTTGCATCGCGAACGCGCCATGCGCCTACTTGACCGGATGAAGGCAGCGCACAAAAGCTGGACCATGTCCGTATTTGCATCCGCGAACGCGATCCGCAAATACACCATGCAAGAACTGGTCGAGCTGGGCGTGTCATGGCTCTGGATGGGCTTGGAATCTCCGCGCGCGGGATACAGCAAGTTGAACGGCACCGACACAAGAGACCTCACCCGCGAACTGCGCGAGCATGGTATCCGCGTGCAGGGCTCGACGATCATAGGTCTTGAGCATCACACGCCCGACAACATCATTATGGAAATCGAGCACGCCGTGTCGCATGGAACCGACTTCCATCAGTTCATGCTCTACACGCCGGTGCCGGGAACCCCGCTCTACCAGCAGATGGCAGAGGAAGGGCGCATGTTGCGCGATGTGGACTACGCCGATATTCACGGCCAGTTCAAGTTCAATTTCAAGCATGCGGCGATTTCGCGGGAAGATTCGAAGCGCTTTTTGGATTGGGCGTTCTGGCGCGACTTCGAGATGAACGGCCCGAGCCTCTATCGCATCTCCCGTACCTTGCTGGCAGGCTGGAAGCGCTATAAAGACTGGCCCGATACGCGCGTGCGCGAACGCTTTACCCGCGAGATGCATCGCTTGAGTGGAATCTACAGCTCGGCCCTGTGGGCGATGGAGTATCAGTTCCGGAAAGTGAATAGCGAGGTCAGCGAACAAATACGAGCTCTGCGCACTGAGTTCAGGCAGGAATCGGGAATCATCTCGCGCGCCATGCCCGCAGTGCTTGGCCCGGTGCTGCTATGGACGACGCAGCGCGAAGAAAGGCGGCTGGCACAGGGTAAGACCTACGAACCACCGACGATCCTGGAACGCACAAATTGGATGGAAGCTTGAGTCCTGCGTGGTACACCGTTGAGAGTCGGGAGCGCGACTAGCCGGTTCGGCGAGTCGACAGTAAATCCAAAATCTCGCGCAAGCCTTGCCGAATGTGCTGCAGTTCCGGCACCGATTGCGCGGGGAATGGAATCGCGGTTTGCCCTTTGTCGGATTTCGTTTCCGCGCGCAACTGCTGCCGGGCTCCGGAAATTGTGAACCCCTGCTCGTAGAGCAACTGTTTGATTCGCAGCACGCTTTCGACGTCGCGCTTCCGGTACATGCGTTGCCCTGTGCTGCTCTTCACCGGCTTCAACTGCGGAAATTCTGACTCCCAGAAACGCAGCACGTACGCAGGCAGCCGGCAGAGCGTGGCGACTTCTCCGATGCGGAAGTAAAGTTTGTCTGGGATTAGAACTTCGCCGTTCTTGTGTTTCTCACTGTTCTTCTTCCTGGCCATCGATGGGCTCCGCAGCGTCCGGCTCTTTGCCATTGTGACATAGGTGCGAAGCGTCGGAAGGAGTTTTTCGTGGTTCCCGGGACCAGTAGTTCCGTTTCTTGCAGCAACGGTAAAGCCTCTTAAGAGGTGCTTCTCTCAAGAGGCCAGTGAAAAATCGTGTTGTGTGCGAGTATCGTCTCGCTGACGGTTAGTGTTTCTTCTTTTTTGCCTTCTTCTTCGTTGCCATTGAAGGTGCCTCCGTGAACGATTTTCCCCTTGCAAGGGTTAACCACTTTGGGCCCTAATCCTGAAAGACTAACCCTACTCGTGGTATGGGAAAGTCCTATAACCCAAGATATTGCGGCACGATGAATAAAGTGTCAATAGAATTTTGCATTTTCAGCCCAAATTCTTGCGATCATCGTCGGGTTCGCCTTCACCCTGGCAGTCGCAGATCGCCAACATTATGCGGCCCCAGCGTTCTTTGCGGACGTTCTCAGCGTACACGGCGGTCAAAAGCTTCTACCGCAGAGTTCGCCAAGAAAGGCCGCTGAGTTCGCGGAGAACTAAAACACCGCTTATGCCATCGGGCAATCGGCTGCTAGGATCAGCCTGTGCGCCGCGATCCCATCGAAATTGAGATTTTTAAGAACCTCTATCACTCGATCGCTGAGGAAATGGGCGCGGCATTGCGCCGCACGGCGTTTTCTCCCAACATCAAGGAACGGCGCGATTACTCGTGCGCGGTATTCAATGACAACGGACAAGTCATTGCGATGGGCGATCACATGCCCGTGCATCTCGGCTCGATGCCGATGTCGGTGCAGGCAGCGATTGATGCAGGTCCCATGGAACCCGGCGACGTCGTGATGCTGAACGACCCGTTTCGTGGCGGAACGCATCTGCCCGACATCACGCTGGTGGCACCGGTGTACATCGAAGGTCACCGGCGAAGACGCCCGCACCAATGCCGTCCAGATTTCTACGTGGCGTCGCGAGCGCATCACGCCGATGTGGGAGGGGCCTATGCCGGGTCGATGGGGCTCTGCCGGGAGATCTACCAAGAAGGCGTGCGCATTCCTCCTGTGAAGCTGATGCGCAGGGGAGAGACCGATCGCGATGTGTTGATGATGTTGCTCAACAACGTCCGCACACCGGAAGAACGGGAAGGAGACCTGGGAGCCCAGATTGCCGCCTGCCACACGGGGGCCGAGCGGATTCGAGAGATTTGTTCGCGCTACGGACTAGAGCGGTCGAAACGGGCTGCGGCAGATTTACTGGCGTATTCAGAGGAACTGATGCGGGCGTTCCTGCTAACCGTCCCCGCTGGAGAATACAGCGCGGAAGATTTTCTCGATGGCGACGGTATTCATGAACGACCAATAAAGATCGCGGTTGCTGTAAGGATTCATCTGGGCGGGCAAACGAAAGATGGGCCAGGGAACCGGCGAGCGCGCTCGCGCCACATGGTGACGGTCGACTTCATCGGGAGCGACCCACAAGTTGACGGGAGTGTAAATGCGGTCGCAGCGATAACGTATTCGGCCTGCTTCTACGTCTTTCGCTGCCTGTTGGCCGACGATGTTCCGGCAACGGAGGGTCTGATGCGGCCCATTGAGGTCATTGCCCCAGAAGGAACGATTGTGAACGCACGACCGCCTGCAGCGGTGGCCGGTGGGAATGTCGAGACTTCCCAAAGAATTGTCGATGTTCTGCTCCGCGCACTCGCCAAAGCCATTCCGGCCCGTATCCCCGCCGCCGCCTCGGGCACGATGAACAATCTGACAATCGGCGGCATTGATCCTCGCACCGGCCAGCCGTTCACCTACTACGAGACCATCGCTGGCGGCATGGGTGCACGCCCAACCAAGGATGGGATCGATGGCGTGCACACCCACATGACCAATTCGTTGAACACTCCGGCGGAGGCTTTGGAATACGCCTACCCGCTCCGAGTGCGCTCCTACTCGCTTCGTCCCGCGAGCGGCGGAATTGGAACGTTTCGGGGAGGCGACGGCATTTTGCGCGAAATCGAAGTCCTCACCGACTGCGAAGTCACTTTGCTGGCTGACCGCCGTTCGCGTGGCCCCTGGGGACTCTCAGACGGAGCTGAAGGCGCTTCGGGAAAGGCAACTATCGTGCGCCTCGATGGCTCGCCCGAACCAATGCCGGGAAAATTTAGCACTCGCCTTCGCAAGAATGAACGAATCAGAATCGAGACGCCCGGTGGTGGAGGATGGGGCCAGTCGTTACCGCTTACCTCCGATCTTCTAAACGGTGAAACTCGTCCGCGCCTTGATTCCGTCCGACGGCGTGCTGTAACTTCAAACTAAGCCTCCCGGTCTCGTGCAGTACAGTGACAATGGAACAACCCTGCTACAAATGCGGTCAGCTCGTGGAAGAAGGCAGAGTATTTTGCCCGCATTGCATGGCTCCCCAGATCCGCGTAGTAGTGGCTCAATCGGTGGCGGCAGCCACACCTTTTGCCGAGGCAGGCAGCCTTCCACAGTCTGAACCGCCGTTACCTGCGGCAGAGACCGTGCCTGTCCTCGCCCTTCCGATGCATTGGTCGCAAGCGATAAAACCCTGTGCACTCGCTGCGTTAGTGGCGTCGGTCCTGATGCTGCTAGGACTGCATCCGCTCGTAGCGATGTTCAGCGTCGGATTTCTGGCCGTTGTGTTCTACCGCCAGGGCCGTCCGGCTTCTGAGATCAAAGCCGGGCGCGGAGCGCGGCTCGGTGCCCTGAGCGGGCTGCTCTGGTTTGCAACTTCGGCGGTGCTCGGGACCTTGAGAGTGTTACTGATGCACGAGGGACCAGAAATCCGGAAAACACTGCTTCAGGTGATCGATCAAACAGCCTCACGCACCAGCGATCCGCAGGCCATTGCAATGCTCGATCGATTCAAATCTCCGGATGGTCTCGAATTCTTCATGGTGTTCATCCTGATCTTCGGCTTTTTCACCGCAATCGTTCTCGGCGCTGCAGGCGGGGCTCTGAGTGGGATAATTATGGGCAGACGAAACAAGCCATGACCTCGCTTGCAGCGGGGTTGGTTAGCCGCGTATGATGCACCGTTTGTAATTTTTCGATAGCGCTCTTCGATGAATCAGCCTGCGCGTGGATCCCTGCTCGGGATCGAACATCTCGACACCAAAGAAATTGTCGGCTTGCTGAATTTGGCCCGTCGCATGAACCCGCAACGGCCTCGTCCACTGTTGCGAGGCAAGCGAGTTGTGCTGCTGTTCTATGAGCCTTCCACCAGAACGCGCTCCTCATTCGAATTCGCTGCGAAGGCGCTCGGCGCCACTACCGTGCTCGTGCAGTCCAGCGGCTCGAGCATCGAGAAGGGCGAGTCGATCATTGATACTGGGTACACGCTGCGCGCCGTCGGCGCCGATTGCATCGTGATGCGCCACCCGTCGGCCGGAGCGCCGTATCTGATGGCGACGCACCTCGACATCCCGGTCATCAACGCCGGGGATGGAATGCATGAGCATCCATCGCAAGCCCTTCTTGATGCGGTTACGATCCTGAAGCATAAAAAATCGTTCAAAGGGCTGCAGGCCACGATTATCGGCGACATCTTTCATAGCCGGGTAGCGCGGAGCGCCTGCTATCTGCTGACTCGGCTGGGAGTGAAACTTACTCTGTGCGGCCCTCCGGAGTTGGTGCCGGAAGTGACGACCACCCTTGTGCCTGGATTGCGTCTGACCCGTCACATCGAGGACGCGTTACGAGGTACCGACGTTGTGATGTTGCTACGGGTTCAGACTGAGCGTTTGGCGGGTCAGAAGATCGCGCTGCCGGATTACATTGCCCGCTACCAGATAACCGGTGCAAGGCTCAAGCTGGCGAAGCGCGATTCCATCGTGATGCATCCCGGCCCGATCATTCGTGGACTTGAGCTAACTGCGGAAGTCGCCGACAGCCCCCAGTCGGTCATCGCGGATGAAGTCCATAATGGTCTCCCGACACGCATGGCGATTCTGGCGCGCGCTTTAGGAAAGGCGAAGTAAACGAGAGGTTTGACGAGTCCAAGCTACGCATTTCTGAGTGCTGAATGCCGACTGCTAAAGATCAAAATCGCGAAAACAAGAGCCTGTTGATCAAAGGCGGCCACCTGATCGATCCCGCGGCGAAAATCAACGCGCCCATGGACATTCTGGTGCGCGATGGCCGTGTGGCCGAGGTTGCGCCACCCAATAAGATTCGCGGCTCTGCGGAAGAGAAGTTTGATGCCCGCGGCCTCGTTGTTGCGCCGGGGTTCATCGATCTGCACGTCCACCTTCGCGAGCCAGGCCAGAGCTATAAAGAAACGATTGCCACTGGCACCGCAGCCGCCGCTGCAGGCGGTTTCACTTCAGTTTGTACGATGCCTAACACCGCTCCCGTTGTGGACACGCCGGACTGGGTAACCTGGCTGCGTAGTCCGGATCGCGGGGCAATCGTCAATGTATTTCCGATTGCTGCCGCCACCAAAAGCAGTCGCGGGGCGACGCTCACCGATTTCAGCGCCCTGCAGCGTGCCGGGGCGGTTGCGGTCACCGACGATGGAAAGCCCATTCTCGAAGATGAAACCATGCGTACGGCCCTTCGTCTCGGTGCCGAACTGAACCTGCCTGTCGTACAGCACGCGGAAGACACCAGAATGACGGAGAACTGTTCGATGCATGCCGGGCTAACAAGCTTCCGTCTGGGATTGCGTGGCATGCCCGCGTCGGCCGAGGCATCGATCGTAGATCGCGATGTTGCACTCGCCCAACAGATTCACGAGTCAAGGTTGCACGTTGCGCATCTCTCGACCTCCGGCGCGCTGAAGGCCGTACGTCGCGGCAAGCGCGCCAAGGCAAGAGTCACATGCGAAGTAACGCCGCATCATTTCACACTGATTGACGAGAGCGTTGGCGAGTACAACACGAACTTCAAAATGAACCCGCCGCTGCGAACGGCTCCGGATATTGAGGCGATCGTCGTGGCACTGGGCGATGGCACCGTCGACGCCATTGCCACCGACCATGCACCGCATGCCCAGCACGAAAAAGAAGTGGAGTTTGAGCGGGCCTCATTTGGCATCACGGGGCTCGAGACCGCTCTGCCGTTGGCGGTCACGCAGCTCTACGGAAAGCACAAAATTCCACTGACGCGAATCGTCGAGCTGTTCACCTCCGGCCCAGCACGAGTCTTTGATCTAAACGGTCGCGGCACTCTGGCTCGGGGGAACTTCGGCGACGTGACAATCTTCGATCCGAAGAAGCGCTGGACCTTCGAGGCTGCAAAGTCGCGGTCGCTGTCGCACAATACGCCGTTCGATGGCTGGGCATTCACCGGGAAGGTTGTGGCGACAATCGTTGGCGGAAAAGTCGTTTACCGGGCGGACTGACTCCTCCCACTAGCCGCAAATTTTCGTGATTCGGTGCTTAAGGGGTCCAGCAGGAGGCTCTTATGCTTCGAGTGCTCCGTTTCATCGTCGCAATCGCTCTCCTTTATCCCGCTCTGGGGATCGCGCAAACCCCGGCCACGCCATCTGAGCAACCAGCATCCACCGCAGCCTCCGCTTCTGCCTTCGATGTTCGAGCGGCCGTCGACGCTTACCTGGCGAAGATGCCGGCCGAGCGGCGGGCCAAGTCCGACGCCTACTTCGAAGGCGGATACTGGCTCATCCTGTGGGATCTCGTCGTGACTCTGGTCGTGATGTGGCTGCTGCTCCACTTCCGATGGTCAGCAAGGATGCGGAATCTCGCCGAGCGCATCACGCGCTTCCGCCCGCTCCAGACCGTCCTGTACTGGATTCAATTCTTCATCGTCACCTCAGTTCTGAGCTTTCCGATGACGGTGTACGAAGGTTTCTTCCGCGAGCGCAAGTATGACCTGATGAATCAGACCTTCGGCGGCTGGATGCGAGATCAGGTCGTAGGCTGGGCGGTCGGGCTAGTGCTGGGTGCGATTCTGATGGTTCCGCTTTTCGGAATTGTGCGCCGCCTGGGGAGGACCTGGTGGGTGTGGGGTGCGGCTCTGATGATCGTGTTCGCGGCCTTCGTCAGCCTGATAGGCCCGGTTTATATTGCGCCGCTTTTCAATCAATACAAGACGCTCCACGATACGCGCATCAAGTATTCCATCTTGTCGATGGCTCGGGCGAACGGCATTCCCGCCAGAGACGTCTATGAGTTCGACGCCTCCAAACAGTCCAATCGTGTCAGCGCCAACGTCAGCGGCTTTGCCGGAACCATGCGGATTTCGCTCAACGACAATCTCTTGAACCGCTGCACCCTGCCCGAGATCGAAACCTCCATGGGGCACGAGATGGGCCACTACGTACTGAATCACTCCTACAAAGGACTGGTGATGTTCGGCGTCGTGATCGTGGTCGCATTCGGTTTTCTGAACTGGGCGATCGACTATGCCCTCACCCGTTGGGGCGCCGCATGGGACATTCGAGGGATCGGTGACGTCGCGGTTCTCCCGTTGGCAGTTATCGTGTTCTCACTGTTCTTCTTCCTCGCAACTCCGATCAACAACACGATTACGCGCACGATGGAGTTCGAGGCCGACATGTATGGATTGAATGCCGCTCGCCAGCCGGATGCGGAAGCGAACGTCGATATGCTTTTGGGAGAGTATCGCAAGCTCAATCCCGGTACTGTCGAGGAATTCCTCTTCTACGATCACCCGAGCGGACGAACCAGAATCACAGCGGCGATGCAGTGGAAGGCGGAACATCCGGAGACAGCTTCGGTCGAGGAAGTAAACCGGCCCCTGTTCACTGGGAGTGGCGGCGCTCCGAACAAGTAGTAGCCCCGCCGGGGCTTCCCCTCCGCCCGGTGCAGAGGAGAAGCCCGCGAAGTCCGTTTCTACTTCTCGACCGGCGGAGGTACCACCTCCTGCAGTCTCGGGTTGTCGCGCATCCGGCTGAACTCTTCGTCTCGATAGACATTTGCCAGATTACGATAGCCGTCTTCCTTGGCCTTCCTGAGGCACTGCAGGCAGCCGTCTACGTCGCCGCGCTTCGCATAGGCCTTGGCCAGAGTGTAGGAGAACTGCGCCCTCTCCTCTGGGCTTGCAATCTGTGCCGCGATCCCAATTCGTGACTCACGCCGAAAGATGTCGGGATCGAGTTCGATGGCTCGAGTGTACTCGGCGATTGCGCGATCCATTTTCTTCTGGCTGAACCAGGCCGCGCCCAGGTTCACGTGATAGGTGGGGTGTGTCTCGTCGAGTGCGGCTGCCTTTTTGAAATACTTCGCTGCGCTTTTGTAGCTCTTTCTCAGGTACTCGACAGCCCCGATGTTATTCACAGCCTCGGCGTATCTCGAGTTCAGCTTCGCCGCCCTCTCGAAGTGCGTGCGGGCTGACTTCAAATCGTCCTTTCGGAGTTCAGCCAGTCCAAGTTTGTTGTACAGCGTCGCGTTCTTTCGATCTTTGCCGACCGCTGCCTGGAAATACTCGATGGCTTGCGCATAATCTTTCTGCGTACGCGCTTCGTCACCTGCCTTTTCCAGTTCGGCGGCGGTCATCTTGCTCATGCTGACGCCAGTCTGCTGGGGCGTTGCAGAGCTCGATTGCGCTAGTGTGATCAGCATCACTAGCACCGCCAGTTTGAGTGCGATGCTTTTCATATTCTGCCTCCGTGCTCGGAGCTGCTTCGCCTTCTGGTTCCCGGCGTTTCGCTCTCCGGAACTGAGCCAGTTATGACGCCGATTTCCGGCCGCCACAACGCTATATCCGCTACAAGGGGGTTAGTTGCCCCCAGTTGCCCGGCCATGTAACGCGATTTCGCGAATGGCGCATGACTTAGAGGCTGTGATGCGAAACACAGCAATGCAAGAGCAAAAACGGGTTACATGGGTTAAGTAACCGTTTGTGCGAACCGGAATCTCGCTACAGGCGTATAAGGAAACAGAAGGCGCACAGCACGCGCGGCAGGGAGGTTGCGGGTGCCTTCGATCACAACAGAAACGATCTCGTGGCAGGACGAGCGGGCTGAGCTAGGAACAGTCTTGCACTCCCCTCTTTTTGCGCGATCACCTGCGCTGAGCCGTCTACTTTCCTACCTGTGCGAGAAGACCTTTGCCGGAGAGACCGATCAGATCAAAGAGTATTCGGTCGCAGTCGACGTCTTCGACAGGGGAGACTCCTTCGATCAAGACTCGGACTCAATTGTTCGTGTGGAAGCGAACCGGCTGCGGAAGAGGTTGAGCGAGTACTACGCCCGCGATGGCGCGGCCCATGTACTGCATATTTCCATCCCCGTGGGACAGTACGTGCCCCAATTCCAACGAGTCCTGCCACCGGGTCAAATCGATCGAGCGCAAAGCAGTTCGAGGGCTGATTCCCCAACGCCAGTTCGAAAGCCTTCAATCAGCCACTTCTGGTTTGTGGGAGCAGCAATCGTGGTGGCAGCAGCCCTGATGGCGACAGCATGGATTCTCGCGAAAAAATCAAAGCCACAATCTGGTGTTGATTCCGCGCGCTTACAAGAGCCTTTGTACTCTGCGCCCGTCGAACCTTCAGTCGGTCTTCCTGTCGGAGAACAGATTCACATCCTCGCTGGTTCCAGCCGGAAATATGTCGATCATGCCGGCAAGCTGTGGAGTCCCGACAGCTATTTTTCAGGGGGCACTGCTGTGTCGAGCGCTGTTCGCCATATTTGGCGCACTCAGGATCCGATCATTTATCGCAACAGCCGGCAGGGCGACTTCAGCTACAACATTCCGTTGAAGCCGGGGATCTATGAACTACGGCTGCACTTCGCTGAGACCTTTTATGGTCCCGAGGATCCGGGCGGTGGCGGTGAAGGCAGTCGCATGATGACCGTGAGTGCGAACAGCCTGCCACTGCTGCATGATCTTGACGTCCTTGCTGATGCCGGCGGAGCACGCACGGCAGAAATCAAAGTCTTTCACGACCTCTCTCCTGCCAGTGATGGGCAGCTGCATCTCAGCTTTTCGGGAAACAGCGGGAGCGCGATGCTTTCTGCGA
>DATFQQ010000379.1:0-56871 GCA_035264195.1 Candidatus Sulfotelmatobacter sp.
GACGTGGGCCTGATTGATGCCACCGGCGGTCCGGGCGTCGTTAAGGCTGCCTACAGTTCCGGCAAGCCAGCTCTGGGCGTCGGTCCAGGAAACACTCCCGTATATCTGGAGAAGTCGGCGGACTTGAACGCCGCAGTTGTAGACATCATTGTCTCCAAGACCTTCGACAATGGAACGATCTGCGCCTCTGAACAGACCGTGGTCATTGATGACGAGATCTATGATGCCGTGCTGAAGAAGTTTTCCGAATTAGGCGCTCACGTCTGCAATGAAAAAGAGACTCGGGTGCTGGAGCGCACTGTCATCGATCCGCAAACCGGATTTATGCAGCCCATGGCCGTTGGCCAGAAGGCCACCGATATCGCGCGCTTCGTCGGTCTCTCCGTGAAGCCCAACACCAAGCTTCTCGTTGCGCCGATTCAGGGTGTGGGCCGCGAACATCCCCTCTCAGTGGAGAAGTTGTTTCCCGTACTTGCTGTTTATCGAGCAAAGTCCGTCGCTGAAGCATTGAAAGTCTGTGTGGAAGTGAACCATGCGGGAGGTCTCGGGCACACCGCAGTTGTTTTCTCCCGAAACGACGAGGTCATCCGAAAATTCGGAGAGGTCATCAACGCAGGCCGAATTATTGTGAATTCGCCTGGATCGATCGGAGCTCTGGGCGCGGTTTACAACGATCTGGTTCCCACCTTTTCTTTCGGATGCGGAACCGGTGGTGGCAACAGCACCACCGACAACGTCAACATCTCTCACTACCTCAACATCAAGCGCCAGGCGCGCAGAACCCAAAATCATATGTGGTTCCGAGTTCCCAGTCAGATTTATTTCAACATGAACGGGGTGGAGAATCTCGGCCAGTTTCCGTCGCGTTGCACCATCGTGGTGACCAACGCAAGCCTGGAGCAGATTGGCCACGTCGACGTTGTCCGGCGGCATATCTGTCCCAAGACTCACGTTCATGTCTTGGTCATTCCCGACGCGGAGCCTGAGAGCAAAGTAATCGCGCAGGCAGTCGACACGCTCAACTTCTACAAGCCTGACCAGATCGTCGCCTTGGGTGGTGGATCGGTGATCGATGCGGCCAAGATCATGAAGCTGAAGTACGTGTCTCCCGAAGCTGATTTGGAATATCTGGCCGCACCCTTTCTCGATCTCCGTAAGCGAGTCGTCGAGTATCCAACCGAGAAGACGAACGGAGCCCGATTGATCGCGATCCCCACCACCAGTGGAACGGGAAGCGAAGTTACGCCATTCGCAGTCCTGATCGACAAGGAGCACGGGCGCAAGGTGACCTTGGCGGATTATTCATTGACTCCAGATGTGGCGATCGTCGATCCGCAATTTGTCATGTCGATGCCGAAAGGGCTTACTGCGGATACCGGAATCGATTGCCTGACCCACGCGCTGGAGGCTGGAGTCTCGAACTACGCGTCCCCGTATACCGACTCCAACGCCATGCAGGCGATTCGTCTGGTCTTCAAGTACCTGCCGGCAGCCTATGAGAATCCTCGTGACGAAGAAGCGCGCTGCATGATGCACAATGCTGCTTGCATCGCCGCGATGGCATTCTCCAACGCGTCAGTTGGCGTGAATCATGCGCTTGCCCATGCCTTTGGCGCGCGTTTTGGAGTAGCCCACGGTCGAGCCAATGCGCTCATGCTTCCGCATGTGATTGCTTACAACGCGAGTGTCCCAACCAAGTTCATGCCCTCGCCGTATACGCAAGGATATGTGGCGCACAAGAAGTACGCCACGGTGGCAGACCTGTTAGGGCTGGGTGGCCACACGACCGACGAGAAGGTCAAGAATTTGATAACCGCTGTTGAGCAGTTGCTGGACCAACTTGCATTTCCGCGTTCGATCGCTGAATTGGGAATTTCGAAGGAAGAATTCGAGCAGGCGGTGCCCGAACTCGTCAAGACAGCCTTCGACGATCCATCCTGGCGATCGAACCCTCGCATGCCCCTCATGAACGAACTGGTTGAATTGTTCTGGAAAGCGTACGAGGGCAGGGGAGCGACAAAGTCTGCGAGCATACCTCAACAGCAAACGGTGTAGCTAAATGGCGGTGTCTATGTCGAACATAGCGGTACTTCTGAACGTTGATGAAAAGCGCGTGCCTTCAGCCTTGCAGGAGGCTGCCGACGGCCTTGAAGGTTCTGGAGAAGCCGTTTTGGATTTCTCCTCCGTGCGCCGGATTGACTCCGCTGCTCTTCGAGCGCTGGAAGATTTTGTCCGAGTCGCGGAAGGAAAGGCAGTCAAGATCGTGCTCCGTAACGTCAGCGTGGATGTCTTTAAAGTGCTGAAGCTCGTCAAGCTGACGCAGAAGCTTTCTTTCGTGAACTGAGACGACGCCCGATGCGGGCGAATTAATAGGAGAACTGTCGTGCAAAACAATCAACAGAGTGACCGTCTTTCCTGGGGCGACACAGTTTTCCTGCATCTTGAGCGGGAGGGGATGCCGCTTAATGTGGCCAGCATCTGCGTATTCGAGGGTGAAGTCTCATTTCAGGATTGTGTTCGCTTCGTCAAGTCAAAACTGCCATTGCTGCCGCGCTATTTCAAACGGGTCGTGCCCGCGCCGTTTGGGGTTGGGCTTCCCACCTGGGAATATGATCCGGAATTTGATCTCAGCCGCCACGTGCGCGAAGTAACGCTCAAGCATGGCACTGATGTAGAACTAAGAGCTTTGGCGGGAAAGCTGTTCAGCCAGGTCATGGACCGGCGGCATCCCTTGTGGGACATCACAGTGGTGCGGGGACTGAAAGCCAATCGCACCGGCCTGATCTTCCGTTTGCATCATTGCCTGGCGGATGGCATTGCGGGAGTGGGAATCCTGAGTGTACTGCTGGATGCCAGTGCCGAAGCGCCGGCTCTGCCGAAGAGGAAAGTGAAGTTCCAAATTCCCCGGCCACGCGATCCCCTGACTTCGCTCACCTCTGAATTCGTGGATTCTTACTCGGACTTCGTCAAACGAATTCTCTCCGCCATGACCGACCTGTTAAGCATGGCCGAGCGCGTCGCTGCCAATGGGGACCCTGCGGCGGCCGACGAATTTGCCACGCTGTTTCCAGAGATCACCGCCTTCACCGAACGACTCCGTTTCAACGTCATTTACCGCGGACCACAAAAATTCGCTTGCACCGAAATTCCGCTGGCGGATGTCAAAGCTATCAAGCTAAAAGCCGGCGCCAGTGTTAACGATGTGATTCTCGCACTGGTGACTGCCAGCATTCGCCGCTATTGCGAACTTCATGGTGATTCCGTCAAGGGGAAATTGCTACGCATCATGGTTCCGGTGAATTTGCGCAGCAACACGAGAACCTCGGAATTAGGCAATCGAATCTCTCTGGTTCCCGTAACGATTCCCTTGGATATCCGACAACCGGCAAAGTTGCTTGCCGCCGTCCACAAACGAACTGAGTTTCTTAAGCGCATGCATGCGGCCGAGTTGGTTAGCCTGGCGGGAGGACTGATCGGAATGTTCCCGACCTCGCTACAGGGGATGGCAGGTCCGCTTGCGAGCAGGTTGCCCGTTACGCCATTCAACCTGGTCTGCACGAATGTGCCGGGGCCTCAAGTCCCTCTGTATCTGCTCGGGCGCAAGATGTTGCATTGTTATCCGTATGTTCCGGTGGGCGGGGAGATGGCAGTGAACTGCGCCATCCTCAGCTACAACGGTACGGTGTACTTCGGCTTCAGTGGCGACACGCACGCTGCGCCGGATCTACGAAAACTCGAGAGGTTACTGCAGGAATGTTTCGTCGAACTCCGAGACGCGGTTGGACTTCGGCCACCAGAAAAGAAGAAGGCAGCAAGAAGACGGCGCGTGGCCCCGAAGGCTGCCACTGGCGCAGGCATTACTGCACCTGAGCCGGTTCCGATTATCAGCATTAAGCCGATGCAGTACAAACGAGAAGCAGAAGCGGCCTCACCTCTTCAACCCGAGAAGATCCAAGCGGAATTGGTCGTTGCATAAGCATACCTGCCCATTCCGATCGCTTTCACCCAAATACAGGATGTGCGGTATTGATTGTCCTCTGGCATTTGGTCTAGCTTCGGGAAACATCCAAAAGAATTAGTGTAGGCAGATGGCTGAGCTCAATCGAGCGCGGCTTCGCACAGGCTGACAACAACCACTTCAACGTACTGATTCGGGGCGTCCCGAGCATAGATCATGTAACCAACCGGCAGGTAGTTGTGTCTTAACGATTGCAAGAGGTCGATGGCTTCGAATGCCTCGGCCAAGAACGAAGGAGATCATCATGAAGATCGTAGTGATCGGCGGAACTGGACTCATCGGATCAAAGCTTGTCGGCAAGCTTCGTGAACAGGGCCAGGAAGCAGTAGCGGCAGCACCCAACACAGGGGTCAACACCATTACGGGCGAGGGACTCGCCGAAGTGCTGAAAGGCGCCTCGGTAGTCGTAGACGTATCCAACGCTCCCGACTGGGAGGATGCTGCCGTGTTGAAGTTTTTTGAGACATCCACTCGCAATCTTCTCGTTCAGGAAGCGACCGCAAGAGTAGGACATCACGTTGCGCTGTCGGTCGTTGGAACGGAGCGCATGCTCGAAAGTGGCTACTTCCGTGCAAAACTCGCCCAGGAGAATCTGATCAAGGCTTCCTCAATCCCTCACTCAATTGTGCGTGCGACGCAGTTCTACGAATTTCTAAAGGGCATTGCTGATTTTTCCACCAAGGATAACAAGGTAACCCTGCCGCACGTGCTTTTCCAGCCGATGGCGGCCGACGATGTCGCGAGTGGTGTGGCCAGAGTCGCAGTGGGTCCGCCGGTAAACGGTATGGTCGAAATCGGTGGCCCGGAAAAGTTTCGCCTCGATGAGTTCGTCCGGCAGGGACTGGCCGCGCGCAAGGATCCACGCGAGGTTATCGCTGACCCGCAGGCACGCTACTACGGCATCGAGGTGAAGGAGCGAACGCTCATCCCTGAAGAGGGCGCGAAGCTTGGAAAGATCCGGTTCGCAGAGTGGCTTGCCGAGACCGCAGCTCAGGTTCCGAAATCGCATCCCCAGAAGACTGAGGCTGCTTAGAGGGCCGACAGTGGTGAGCCCGCCGTCGGCGAGAACATAAACAGAGGATGGGCTTCGTACTGACCCGGGCGTGCCGAACGGAAACCCGTGCGGCACGCGTAACTCAAAGCACCGACAGATACGTACTACGCGCTGAGGTGTAGCTCAAGAGAAGGGATTCATGATGAAGTTCACAAGAGTGATTTTGGTGCTGGCATGTCTCATGTCCGGCGCGCTGGTGGCACAGCAAGCCAAGGTAACGGAGCTCATGTCGAAAGACCTGACAAGTTGTCCTGGCAAAGAAGGTCTGATGGTCACAGTGGAATATCCGCCGGGCAGTTCGGACCCCATCCATCGTCACAATGCATATGGTTTTATTTATGTGCTGGAAGGCTCGATCGTGATGCAGGTGAGAGGAGGAAAAGAAGTAACTCTGACACCTGGTCAAACGTTCTACGAGGGCCCGGATGATGTCCACGTAGTTGGTCGGAACGCAAGCAAAACCAAACCGGCGAAATTCGTGGTGTTCTTTGTGAAGGACAAGGGCGCTCCGGTCCTGGTGCCGGCCAAGTAAAAGCATTGGAACGGGTGAGACCTCAGTGGGGTGCTCACCGCGAGGAGACTTCGGCGGCGATTGCTTCTCCCATGTCGCGCGTGCTGGCGTTGCCGCCGATGTCTCGTGTTCGAATAGATGATGTGGCGAGGACTTTGAAGATCGCGTCTTCGACCGCGCGGGCTGCCTGTTTCTCACCGATATGATCGAGCATCATCGCGCCCGACCAGATCTGCGCTACCGGGTTGGCAATGCCTTTTCCGGCGATGTCGGGAGCGGAACCATGGACCGGCTCAAACATTGAGGGACATTCGCGTTCCGGGTTCAGGTTTGCCGAAGGCGCAAGCCCCATGGAGCCGACCACTGCGGCTCCCAAGTCTGAGAGGATGTCTCCAAACAAGTTCGATCCGACCACCACATCGAACCAATCCGGGTGGGCCACGAAATGGGCGGTCAGAATGTCGATGTGAAACTGGTCGGCCTTCACATCTGGATACTCTTTTGAAATCGCCGCGAAGCGCTCATCCCAGAAAGGCATGGTGTAGACAATGCCATTCGATTTGGTGGCCGAGGTTACATGTTTCTTTCTGCTGCGAGCCAGTTCGAATGCGTATCGGATGATGCGATCGACGGCAGGCCGAGTGAAGATGATTTCTTGAATCGCCATGTCGGACTCGGTGTTGCGGTTGACGCGTCCACCCACTTCCGAATATTCGCCTTCGCTGTTTTCGCGGACAATGACGAAATCGATGTCTCCAGGTTTGTGGTTCGCAAGTGGACTTGCGATTCCTTGGAGGAGCCTGGCCGGGCGGAGATTGACATATTGCTTGAATCCACGACGGATCGGAATGAGCAGTCCCCACAGTGAGACATGGTCGGGAACGCCGGGATAGCCGACTGCTCCGAGGTAGATCGCGTCGAGGGGGCGAAGTTGATCGAGGCCGTCCTCCGGCATCATGCGGCCGGTTTTCAGATAGGTTTGACAGCACCAATCGAAGTGCTGCCAGGAGAGCGAAATGTCGAAGCGACGCGTGGCCGCTTCGAGCACGCGAATTCCTTCGGGCACCACCTCGCGGCCGATGCCGTCTCCTTCAATGACCGCAATTTTGTAACTTTTCAAGTTTCCTCACAGTCCATCCAGAAACCTAAACGCGCTCCGAAAGGTGCCCTCCATCCGCCGAGAAAGCAGGTGTAATCCTAAGGTCGGGGAAGAATGACCTGAGGGGACCATACGACATCAAAGGGCTCGATGAAGGTGTTACTGACCGATAGTGGCGTGAGCATTATGACGTGGGAACCCAAGTATGATCGTTTTTTCCACAGCCAAATTACCTGAAATTGTGACGAACAACCTTGACCCTCGCTGTGAGCGGCGCACAATGGCAACGTGCACATCGCACTGCAAATCCCAGAACAAGAGCTCAGCAATGACAGTACGATACCTCTTATTCCGGAATATTTTGCGTGTAAGTCCTTCTTTGACAAGATTTTACAGCGAGCCGCATCCGAGGCTAGCGCTATAACTGCCGTATATTGAATAACTTGCGAGTTCTGCCCCGGAAGGCCAGGGCGTCAGAAGGCTGCTAAGTGCTGATTTTTCAAGATTTTGTCGATAATATCTTTGGAATCAAGATTTTGCCAAGGCTGGAAGCCGACAGTCTGTCTAAGTCATGTGTTTTGAACATTTTGCAAAAACTGCCCCAAAAATCTCCGATCTGCGTTTGGCTGATCGGCAGACGCCGATACGGAAAGCGACTTTCGGAACGCGGTTCGGTTCATGTGCGTCATCTTTGTTCTATGCCCAGCGTGATTACCGAGACTGAGTGTTCGGGAAGAGTGATGGAGAAGGAAGGGCCGGCGGCGGTTGTTTTGCTTGCGATGTGTACGGACTCGGGATGAGTGAAGTCGTTGGCTGTTGTTAATGCGCTGCCGTTTACGGTCTCGACTTGCGCTTGCTTTGCGACTTGAACTCCCCTCAGAGATATATGCACCGGGATTGGCTTGGCGGGGTCTGTGTTCACAACCTTGATATATATCTGGTGCGCTTTTGTCGAACGACTCACAACTGCGTCGAGTGTGGGAACGTCGTTGCCTTCCTGTGTGGAATCAAAGGTTGGTCCGCGGAGTGTGCTCGCGAGTCGTTCCTCGCCGAGGTGAGATGCATAGAGCTTGTTGACGAGATAAGTCGGCGTGACGAAGATTGAGTGGCGGCTGGCTTGGATAACGCCGCCGTTCCATCCATTCACCATGTCGGACACCGCGCTCATTTGAACCAGGTCTCCGCTCCCCTCGAAGACGTTCATCAATCGGGCTCCGTATAGAGCAGACTGCATGGAGTGTTGAGCGGGCAGGGGCAGGAATGTGTTCCACTCGTTAATCGCCAGCTTGATGTCACGGCCAGGAACGAGTTCGCGGATCATCTGCTGCATTTCGCGATAGAACCGCTCGTAGTGCAGGGGGCGCGCCCACAGGTTGTTGACGTCACCCTTCATTTCCTTTTGACCGTAATAATGATGAACAGACAAATAATCGATATCTGCTCCAGCGATTTTTAAAACGGTTCTGTTCCAGTCGAGATCGTTGTCGCCGGTCGCAATGATCTTGATGGAAGGGTCAACCGCCTTCATTTTCTGGACGTAGCGGTTGAGATTGTTGGCGTAGGTCGTGGCGTCGCTGTGGCCGCGTACCCAGTCTCCCCAAATCTCGTTTCCGATCTCCCAGTAGCGAACATGGAATGGTTGCGGATTGCCGTTGGCAGCGCGGAGGCGGCCATATTGAGATTGCGCGTCGCCGTTGCAGTATTCGACCCATGCGGCGGCTTCTTCAGCAGTGGCTCCGCGGCCCTCGACGTTTACGGTGATCGATGGCTCGGCTCCAAGCCGGCGAGCGAAATGGATGAATTCATCGGTGCCGAAGTCGCTGGGCTCGAGTTCGTTTCCCCAGGATGCATTGATCCATACAGCGCGGTTGTCGCGCGGACCGATGCCCCATTTCCAGTGGTAGTCCTGGGCGACATTGCCTCCGGGCCAGCGAATGAATCCGGGATGGAGTGCCGCGACTCGCTGCTCCACGTCGTGGCGGACGTCTCCTTGAGCGTCGCCTGGCATCAGCGAAATCTGATCGATCCACAATTTCCCATGGCCGGGAAAGAGGATGGAGATTTTCGCGAGAGGATCGGATTTCGAAGGCTTTAGTGTGAAGGGATACTTCTTCCAATCGCCGGCGACATGCGTGATGGTTGCGCTCGCATATTCATCGCCTCCGGTTTGGTCGGCTTCCAATTTAACTTCGATGTCTCCAACATAATCGTCGCTCTTCAGCCACATGTAGCCGTGATATTCGACGCCTGCGCGAATCGGAATCCATCCTTGGCGAATGCCTCGGCGCTGCGGTGCGTCGCCGCGAATGTCGACGCGGAGAGAATGCTGAGTCTGAAGAGCATCCTGGTTGTAGTCGACGGGAACGTAGGTGTCCTTGTCCCATGTGAAATGCATCGCGCCGTCGTCGTTTCGGTCGTCAGGATCGCGCTCCCAGTATCGGGGCAGTCCCAGGGCGTTTGGCTGCTCGTCGAAACCGCGATCGCGGGTTAGTTCGGCGGAGAGGCCACCTTTGATGTCCTCGAACATGAATTCGGCGAACTGGCCGTAGAGTGTAGGACTGATGGGGTTCTCGACTTTGTTGGCGTCGATTTCGAGGGTGGCGGTCGCCGTCTGGGCGATTGCTGAGGCGACGCAACAGCAGGTCAGAATGCCGCTAGCCAGGCAGCCAAACATCGACTGAAGAAGATTGGTCACGAAATCCTCCGTGGACTGCAGAGGCATGGGTCCGAAATCGAACCCGATGTGGTAGTGTAGTGCGCGCCGGCTGTAAACGTTTACAGAAAATCGGCCGTTGGTCTCTAAATTAACTTTCCGGCCGGGGTGAGCTCATGGTTCCTAAACAGATTTTGGCGTGGGCAGTCGTCATTTTCGGGTTGCTGAGCGTGTCCTGCGCGCAGACGTCACGATGGAACGAGGACAAGGCGAAAGCCTGGTATGGCCAGCAACCCTGGCTGGTCGGCAGCAACTACATTCCGGCCGATGCAATCAATCAACTTGAAATGTGGCAGGCAGAAACTTTTGATCCTGCTCAGATAGACAAGGAACTCGGTTGGGCGCAAGACATGGGGATGAACATGATGCGGGTCTTTCTCCATGACTTGATCTGGCAGCAGGATGCGGAGGCCTTCAAAAAGCGCATTGGTCAATTTCTGGAGATTTCTTCGCGTCATCACATCAAGCCGCTTTTTGTGCTGTTTGATTCTTGCTGGGATCCGGATCCGAAACTTGGGGTGCAGCATCCACCAATTCCCGGAGTTCACAACTCGGGATGGGTGCAGTCTCCCGGTCGCGCGGCGCTCAGCGATTCTTCTCAGGAAGGTCGATTGAAGGCTTATGTAGTAGGAGTAGTCGGCGCATTTGCGAATGACGATCGCGTGCTGGGGTGGGATGTGTGGAATGAGCCGTCGAACACGAACCAGGGCAGCTATTCGAAACTGGAGCCTGCCGACAAGCAAAAGCTAGTGGAAGCACTGCTGCCGAAGGTGTTCGCCTGGGCGCGCGAGGCGCATCCATCGCAGCCTCTGACCAGCGGAGTTTGGGATATTGACTTTGAAAAGGAGAAATCGTTCACCAAGACGCAGCAGATTCAAGTCGACAATTCCGACGTGATCAGCTTCCACAATTACGGTTGGCCGGAGAAGTTCGAGAGGGAAGTGCAGTTTCTGCAGAAGTATCACCGTCCGCTAATTTGCACGGAATATATGGCACGGGGAGCGGGCAGCACGTTCGATACGGTTTTGCCTCTCGCGAAGAAATACAATGTGGCGGCGATCAACTGGGGCTTTGTCGCTGGCAAGACGCAGACTTACTACCCTTGGGATTCCTGGAGGCACCCGTACGTTCTTGACCAACCGACGGTGTGGTTTCATGAAGTGCTGCATGCGGATGGGAAGCCTTACCGCGATGCGGAAGTGAAGTTGATTCATGAGTTGACGGGGAGAGGGACGCGCCCGGCATCAGATTCACAGGGCCACTAATTTCACTCTCCGACTTCATTCTTCCCTAAGCGGGAAAGCTTACCGACAAGCGAGCTTTTTTCTTGCTGACGAGCGCACCAAGTCGTATATTGATGCGGCCTGAGTAATCGTTTACTCAAATCCCAAAAATTGCTGATGACCAGATTGGTCGGGGCTGGCTCAACTGGAGGTTGAGATGCCGTCGAGACGTCAGTTTTTGCAGCAGGCTTCTACGGCCGCTTTAGCTGTGTCTTCCAGCACGTTCTTAGGGCGCTTGGCGTCGGCGCAGGCGTCGTCAACGGCAGATCAGACGGTCCGGATTTTCATCGATAGCCGGCGCACAATTTCGCCGCTGGACCGAAACCTTTTCGGCTCGTTCCTCGAGCAATTGGGACGTGCGATCTACGAAGGCATTTATGACCCGAGATCGAAATTGTCGGACTCCAACGGCTTCCGCAAAGACGTGATGCAAGAGGTGCGGACGCTTGGCGTTCCGATCATCCGATATCCCGGTGGAAACTTCGTTTCGGGCTACAACTGGCTCGATGGCGTCGGCCCCAAACAAGATCGTCCGCACGTTTTGGATAAGGCATGGGACACGCTGAACTCAAATCAGTTTGGAACGAACGAATACATGCAGTGGTGCAAGGCCGTCGGAACGTTGCCACTGATGGGCCTCAACCTGGGTACGGGAACTCCTGAGCAAGCGGCCGCGCTGCTGGAGTATTGCAACATCGACAAGGGGACACAGTGGAGCGATCTGCGGCGGAAGCACGGTTATGCGGAGCCTTACAACGTGAAGCACTGGTGCCTGGGCAACGAAATGGATGGGCCTTGGCAGATCGGTCACATGACAGCGACCGAGTATGGGATGAAGGCGCAGGATACGGCGCGGCAGATGCGGTATGTGGCGCAGGATCCGTCGCTGCAGTTGATTGCGTGCGGATCGAGCGGCCCTTTTATGCCCACGTATCTGGAATGGGATCGCGAGGTGCTGGAGCAGTGTTACGACAACGTGGACGGGTTGTCGCTACATCGCTATCTCGGAAATGATCGCGAGACTGCAGGAGACAGCTCCAAGTATCTGGCCATGAACCTGACGATGGATCGCCAGATTGCCGAGTCGCTGGCGGTATGCGACCTGGTGCGCGGGCACAAGCGTTCGCCCAAGAAACTGTGGCTATCGTTTGATGAGTGGAATGTCTGGTATCGAGCGCGCGGTGGAGACTTTGCCGATGGGCACCGGAAAGAGGCTCCGCATCTTCTGGAGGAGGTCTACAACCTCGAAGATGCGCTGCTGGTTGGCGGCATGCTCAATACGCTGATGCGCAATGCCGATCGGGTGAAGATCGCGTGCCTGGCGCAGTTGATCAATGTGATCGCGCCGATCACGACCAATGAGAACGGGCTCTTTCGGCAGACGATCTATTATCCGTATGCGTGGGCGTTGCAGTATGCGCATGGGAAGGTGCTGAATCCGTTGATCGAGTGTCCGACGTACGAGGTGAAGGGAATGGACGCGGTGCCGTACATCGACGCTGTGGCGACGACCGAGGATGGGAAGACTTCACTTTTCCTTCTTAATCGCGATCTGGCGAAGGCACATGCGGTTGAAGTGGTGTGGGAAGATCAGCCGCATAGCAGCGTGTTGACTTCCCAGGTATTGACTGGAAGCGATCTAAAAGCGGTGAATGGGTTCGATGCGCCGGAGAGGGTGAAGCCGCAGGCGTTTGAGAAACCTTCTACGGCGAATGGGCGCACGAAGTTTGAGGTGCCGGCGCGGTCTTATACGGTGATTCAGTGGGGAGTGTAAGGGCACGATCCCTGACGAGGCAGTTGTTCTGGGGTAGGGATGCTTCGACTCCGCCGGAGTTTCCGCTTCGCTGCACTCCGGCTGCGCTCAGCATGACAGTGCCCTAGGCGCGCGGTTCTCCTGGCCCTAACGCGGCTCTGGAAGCGCCGCTCTTCCACGGTTGATCTCGATCTTCGCTTCGACTTGGCGTTCGGTGTGGGACGCCTCGCTTCGCATCGGCGGGGCGGACGAATGCGTCCGCCCCTACACAACCTCTTTCCACTCTTGCTAGATTTTCTTGCCTTGGCCTTCCGTTACGGTTACGTATTTGTCGATTGAAAGATCGGTGAAACGTTCGACGCGGATGCTGGGGAGAGGCCATTTGATTTCTACCCAGTCGATTTTTTGGTTGGCGCCTAGTCCGAGGATGACGCGTGGGTCGTGCGAGGCTAGATAGCTTCCGCCACCGGTCTTGGAGGTTGTGCGCTTCACGTCTCCAGCCTGCCAGGTGATTACTGCTCCGATCGCGTCAGGATTGGACTGCTTCGCCATCAGCTTTAGGCCTAGCCAGTGGTTGTGTCTGCCTGCGTTATTCTTCAGCAACAACGGTGCTCCATTATTAACGCCGACGAGAACGTCTAGGGCACCATCGTTGTTGAAGTCACCGAGTGCCATGCCCCGCGAGGCGTACGGTTTGGTGAAGGCCGGACCGCTGGCGGCGGAGATGTCTTCAAATTTCTTTCCGTTGCCACGAAACAGAAGCATGGGCTCGCAGTATTTCACCTCGGTGGAATGCTCTTCGATTTTGTCGTCGGGGTGCCCGTTGGCGAGGAATAGGTCGAGATTGCCGTCGTTGTCGTAGTCGAAATACTTCACTCCCCATCCGCTCATGAGCCGGGTAATCCTTCCGATTCCGTTGGGGATGGCCATGTCGTCGAAGGTTTCGTCCTGATTGTTGTGGTAGAGGGAGTACATCTCGCGGTCGACGTTGGTGACGAACAGGTCCATCCAGCCGTCTTGGTCATAGTCGGCGGCGTCTACGCCCATCCCTGAGCGCGCGTGGCCTTCGGCGCTGTAGCCGACGTTGGCTTGGAGGCCAATCTCTTCGAACTTTCCGTTGCCGCGGTTGATGAAAAGAAAGTTTGCGACCGTGTCGTTGGCGACGAAGAGGTCCATGCGTCCGTCATTGTTAATGTCGCAGGCGACTACTCCCCAAGCTTTGCCGAGTGATTTTGCGATGCCGGAGTCGTGGCTGACGTCGGTGAACGTGCCGTCCCCATTGTTGTGGAAGAGCCAACTGGGCATTGGGTTGTAAACGCGGGGGATGCAGTAGTAACGTTCGCCGGTCTGCTGGTTGCCGCAGAAGAGATTCTTGGCTTTATCGAAGTCGACAAATCTGCAGATGAAGAGATCGAGTTTGCCGTCGTTGTCGTAGTCGAACCAGACTGCGCTGGAGGCCCAGCCCGTTGCGGGGAGTCCGGCCTTGCGCGTGACGTCAGTGAAGGTGCCGTTACCGTTGTTGTGGTAGAGAATGACGCCGTTGTATTGCGTGACGAGCATGTCGGGGAAGCCGTCGCCGTCATAGTCACCTACGGCGACACCCATGCCGTAACCGCCCCCTGCCACTCCTGCTTTCTCGGTCACATCGGTGAACGTGCCGTCACGATTGTTGCGGTAGAGGGCGTTGCGAAGCGGAGGATTGGGATCGAGGAAGTCGCACTTTCCGCTGTTAACCAGATAGATATCCATCCAGCCATCGTTGTCGTAGTCGATAAATCCACAACCCGCGCCTACAGTCTCGGGAAGATACATCTCCGGTGAGCGACCATTATGGTGGACCCACGTGATACCGCTGGTTTCTGGAGGAACCAGTTCGAACGGGAATTCAGGTTGGGTTGCGGCGTGGAGGTTGGGCAAATGAGAGAGCGCGGGGACTGCTAAGGCGGTTCCGATGCCTTTGAGGAAGCCGCGGCGTGTGGTCCGGCACCCACTTCTTCCCTGGATCATGAACCGCGTCTGCCCCAAGAAGGTATGCAACTGCGCTCGTGTAGGATGAAGAAACTCTTCATGAATCTACACCTCGGGAGCATGAGCTCACAAGGGACAATGGCCCAGTATTTTCGCGGGTTTCCGCGTTGCGCTAGCACATTTGCGATGCTATAAATGACGCAGTTCTAACCGGGCTTTGCGATAGCCCAGCATCCCAATCTCATGCGGGCCAGACACATCCGGCGGGCTTTCTTGTTGCTTCTTGTTTTTGGGGCCGCCGCCTACGCACAGACCAGTCACATTGAGGCAGCCGCGCAGCTATTAAGCAGTGGGGATACGGTGCGTGCCGAAGCTGAAGCCCGGGCTGCGTTGCAGAATCCGTCTACCAAGGCCCTTGCACTCGCACTGCTGGGCACGATTCGTCTGCAGCAGGGTAAGGCCGACGATAGTATCAAGTTTCTAACCCAAGCTCTCGGGCTGAATTCAAGACTGATGGGCGCTCGCACAACTTTGGGCAACGCCTACGCTTTCGCCGGCAAGATGGATTCGGCGGCGAAGTGCTTTCGCGAAGTGCTGAACGCCGATCCGGGCAATCTCAACGCTCGCTTCGATCTGTTCAAACTCGAAGCTTCCCGGCGGAATTTTCAGCAATCGCTAGATGTCGCGGCTCCTATACTCCCTCAATTGTTTGCATCCGATGAAGGTCTGGCGGTTCTCGCTTCGGACTATAGCGCGCTCGGAAGGAAGCAGGAATTAGAAGGCCTCGTCACGCACTGGCAAAAGTTGGCGGAGACGTCGGATGATGCGGCACTCGATTTTGCCACCACTCTGATGGCCAATGGGATGAGGCCGGAAGCTACTTCGGTGTTGGAGCAGGAAGAGAAGAGACTGGAAGCCCATCCACAATCGAGCGTTGCACTGCGGCTTGCTTCCGCTTTTTCAGCTTTGAGTGTGTTTGATCGTGCTGAAAGCAGTGCCCAACTTGCGTTGTCACTGGACCCGCAATGCATTGCGTGCTACCAGGCCCTCGCCCAGCTTGCCGAGCGTCAGAACAATAGTGAGAAAGCGCTCTCGTTTCTTGTTAAGGCCAAACAGTTGGCGCCTCAAGATCCCGAGGTGCTGTTCGAGTTCGGCAAAGTTTGCCTGGAACGGAATTTGCTCGATGATGCACTGCCTGCATTGAGCAAGGCTGTCGAATTGAAGCCTGAGAACGATTCGTATTTGTATGTTCTCGGCTCGGCCAACGTTGGCAAGGGCCGCCTCCCGGATGCGCTCAAGTTGTTTCAACGATTGTTGCAGAAACATCCTGGCGATGCGGGTCTTAATTATGCTGTAGGCGCGGTGTATTACTTACAAAACAAGTACAGCGACGCCGAGGCTTCTCTCAAGAGCAGTCTGGCAGCCCAGTCCGATCAGATTCCGGCTGCGTATTATTTGGCGTTGACCTATGACGCAATGGGAGACGATGATCGCGCGATTCCAATTTTCCGCGATCTGCTGAAGAACAACCCTCAGCATGTGCCGTCGTACGTCAAGCTGGGGGGGATACTTGTCCGGCAGCATCAGTACGAAGAGGCGCAGCGGGATCTTGAGCGGGCGGTTTCGTTGGATCCTAATTCGGTGGAAGCGCACTATCAGTTAGGGTTGGTGCTTCGTCGGTTGGGGAAATCCGCTGAGTCGGAGACGCAGTTTGCCGAGTCGCATCGACTGGAGACCGAGCAAAGCGCTCAGCGGGATCTCCACCTGCGATTGTTGCTGCCTGAGTAACGCGGCGCGTCGAAAACAGCGTGCATTCCGTATTGCGACTCGGTCGGCGTCACTTGGGCTGACGACGGGTTCAGAGGCTTTCACCACGGGGGGCACAGGGGATCACAGGGTAAACCTGACGAGTTGTGACTGTCGATTGGTTTTGACCCACTAGACTAGGACCTGAATGAGCCGACGCTTCTCCAATCAGTGTGGTTTTGACAGCGGTCTTCGGGCTCCTTCTCGTCGTGAGTTTCTGTCTGCGGTTGGACGGTCCGCGCTGGTCTTGCCGTTTTCTTCATTGGTGCCGGGCTTGTCAGCCTTGCAGAAACCGACGGCTGCTTCCAAAGCGAGGTCGGCCAACAGTTCGTCGGTGAGCGGCTTTTCCTTCACCGACATCACTAAGCAAGCGGGCCTGGCTGGCGCCTTGAACGTCTTCGGCGGGGTGGCGAAGAAACAGTACATCCTCGAGGAGACTGGTTGCGGTGTTGCGTTGTTTGATTACGACAACGACGGGTGGCTGGATATTTTTCTGGTGAATGGGACGCGCCTGGAGGGGATCTCGCCGTCGAATGCGCCTACGAATTTTCTGTTTCATAACGATCGCGATGGCACGTTTACCGATGTGACAGCGAAGGCCGGTCTGGCGCGATCGGGGTGGGGACAGGGGTGCTGCATCGGAGACTACGATAACGACGGTTTTGACGATCTGGTTGTGACGTACTGGGGTGGCATCGTTCTGTATCACAACAACGGGGACGGAACGTTTACCGACGTTACGGAAAAAGCCGGATTGGTGCAGAAAGACAAGCATCCGCGCTGGAATACCGGCTGCTGTTTCGTCGATTACGACCGCGACGGTCACCTCGATCTCTTCGTCGCCAATTACGTGAATTTCGATTTGCAGACCACGCCGACCGCCGGGAGCAATGCCTACTGCCGTTATTTCGGACTTTCGGTCGGTTGCGGACCACAAGGCATGGGCGGTGGCACGAACATTCTTTATCGTAATCGTGGGGATGGGACATTCGAGGACGTGTCACTGCAGGCGGGTATTGCCGTCCCTCGCGGGCCGTCGGAACCGTTCTTTGTCAGTGATCAATGGATCCCAACCGGTTCCTACGGGCTAGGTGTAGCCGCTGCCGATTTCGATAACGATGGCTGGCCAGACATCTATGTAGCGTGCGATTCGGTTCCGAGCCGGTTCTATCACAACAAGGGAAACGGGACGTTTGAGGAGATCGGACGCGAGATCGGTTGCGCCGTCAATGAGAATGGCGGCATGCAGGGTGGCATGGGCGTGGCGGTGGGCGATTACGACTGCGATGGCTGGCTGGATATCGTGAAGACCAACTACTCCGACCAGACGGCCAACCTCTACCACAACAATGGAGATGGAACGTTTTACGACGCCGTGCTGCAGGGCGGGCTTGGCGCGAATACGCGGTACCTTGGTTGGGGCGTTGGGCTCTTCGACTTTGACAACGATGGGTGGTCTGACATTTTTATGTCGAATGGGCACGTCTTCCCGGAGGTGGACACCGGAAAGCTACATCTCACGTTTAAGGAGCGGAAGGTTCTGTATCGAAACCTCGGGAATGGCCGATTCGCCGATGTGACGGCCGAGACCGGGCCGCTTGTGATGGAACCGCGTCCGAGCCGGGGGTGTGCCTTCGGGGACTTCGACAACGATGGAGACGTGGACATCGTCGTCAACAATATGAATGAGCCTCCGTCGCTGTTGCGCAACGACGGCCCACGGAAGAATAGCTGGCTGAAGGTGAAGTGTGTCGGCACCAAATCGAACCGGAGTGGGATTGGCGCGCGCGTGCGTGTTGTTACTGGAAAGCATGCGCAGATGAGTGAAGTGATGAGTGGGTCGAGCTATGTTTCGCAGAATGACCTTCGCCTGCATTTTGGGTTGGGTACGGCGAAGCAGGTGGATCTGGTCGAGGTCAGATGGCCTCTGGGATTGGTGGAATCGTTTAAGAATGTGGCACCAAATCAACTGCTCGTGTTGCAGGAAGGGCATGGGATAGCGCGGGCAGAAAAGATCGGGAAGTCGTGAAACCCCGTCCGGAAGAGTGTGGTTTAAAGAGAGCGAGTCAGAGTCTGTCGTCCGTTACCGAGTCTGTGTCCTAGCGTTTCTTTCGTTCCTTCGGAGCTTTGGTTTTTTCCCAACTGCACCCCCCACGGATTGCGCCGTGGGCCGCATTCTTTCGCCGCTTCGCGGCTCTGTTCCGGGGCCGCTTACTGTTTCGTGGTGAATCAAGCTTGGCTGTCACACGGAGTTGAAGTGGCGCCCTTCCCGAGCGTGCTCGATGTCTTGGCTCTAATCGTGATGTCCGCCGCTGAAGGCCTCGCTTCGCATCGGCGGGGGCGGACGAATGCGTCCGCCCCTACACGAAAGCGCGAAATGTACTGTGTCAGTAAAAAGGATGGCCCTCGCGGGCCATCCTTCAGTTGGTTGATGGTTGGTGGATTGGTTTAGAAGAACAACTGCAAACCGAATTGGATGCGGCGCGGGATGTTGCACTGGCTGCTGGTATTGCCAAAGCCACCAGTTGCGAACGTTGTCCCGACAGGGCAGAAAAACACTCGGTTGAAGGCGTTGCCTGCGTCGGCCTCGAAGCGCACGTACTTTGCCTCGCCGAAGAAAGTGTCCTTCTGAATCGAGATATCTTCGTTGTAGTAAGGGAAGCCGCGCACGCTGGCATCATTGCGTGGAGCGTTGCCGAACAATAACGATCCCGGACTTCCGGCCTCAGGATCTGCCCAGCCTGCGGAATTCAGATAGGAGCTGGTCACTCCATTTCCACTGGCGCGGCCACTGCCAACTTTGTTCGGGAACTTGGCATTGTTGAATAGAAATCCTCCTAGATCGTTCGGCATAGTAATGGACAGCGGTCTGCCTGACGAATAACTGTGTATGCCGGAGATCTGCCAATCGCCGACAATCTTGTTGAGGAATCCGGAGGCGTTGGCCAGCAACGGTCTCCCACGGCCGAACGGGAACTTGTAAATCCAGCCGAAGGAGAAGATGTGCGGAACATCGTCGGAACTGACTGTGTTCAAGTTGCGCATGTCGTTGGGATTCTGCACCGGAGGTCCCCCGGATCCCAAACCAGTTTCGGCGCCATTGTTCATCAGTCTCGAGTACGTATAGGCCACCTTGAGCTGGAGTCCAGCGCTCATGCGCCGCTCAAATGAAGCCTGCAAAGCATTGTAGTGGCTGTTCCCGAACGGGAAGAAACGCCAGTTGATGATCTGATATTGCGGCCAAGGCCGGAGCGCCTGGGCCACGTCGCCGTTGAAGCCAGCGTACGGTGCAGGAACACCCCCGCAGTTTCCCTGGCACACACCATTGGCAAAATTGGTGTTGAGAACACTTGCGCCCAGACCGAGAACGCTGGCGTTGTTCATGTTGTCGTACACGCCCGCGGAGCTGCGGCCATCCACCAGGCGCGTTCCGTGATTGCCCACGTATGCGAGGTCGATCGCCATGTTCTGGCTGAGCTGGCGTTGGAACGAAACCGACCAGTTCTGGTACCGGGGCATCGTATAGGTTCTCGGATCGACGCCGACGGGATTGCCTCCATTGGCTACGTCGGGACGCAATTGGGGCGGGAGAACGATCGTGCCGCTCGGCCAGGTGCAGTTTATAGTTGTGCTTGGCAACTTGGTGAGAGTTTGGGGGCAAGTTCCGGTGCCTTGGAGATAGAACGCCGGCGACAGTCCGTTGGTGAGGTTCGGTGCGACCGGGTTGGTTTGATAACCATCTACAGGGTACGGATCCCATGAGTCCGCCTGAACGCCCGCATAGTACATGCCATAGCCACCGCGAATGACTGTCTTCGGGTTCAGGGAATAGGCAAATCCGATGCGCGGGCCAACATTGAATTCCGTTTGTCCGTTCGCTTTAGGACTGTGGAATATTGTTGCGCCAGGTACGCCGACTGGGTTCATCGCCGACGGATCAAAGGTCGAGAATCGGCCGTACTGTTCTGTGAGTCCCCCTTGTATGTCGACGCGCAACCCGAGAGTGACGTTGAGATTCCGCATTAGCTTGATATCGTCATTGCCCCAGATGGCGCCGTATTTCATACGGGGCATGTATTTAAACGGAACCGAGAAATTGGCGCTATCGACCTGACCCAATATGAAGGAGGCGAATTCGTTGCCGGTGCCATTTCCGGCATTCATCAGTTTGCCGGTTCCATCGTAGCCGGCGGTCTCGTTGTCGTTGAAGTTGAAGTTCCCGCCGGTGTTTACAGCCCAGCCAGTCTGCGGGAAAGTCATGTAACGGAATTCGCCGCCAGCCTTAATTGTGTGTTTGCCGGTCGTCCAGCTGACGTCATCCAGGAACTGATAACGGTTATTGATGTCCGCGCCGCCGCTGGCCCACGGCGTGCCGAAATGTGTATAGCCGTAGCGGCCATTGAAATTCAGTTGGGGGAAGCCTGCGTTATTGAAGATTGGCTCATCGGGAAGACCGAGTCCGAGTTTCTGGTTCCATCCGACTCCTCCCGCCAACTGATGGCCAAGCATCATCCAGCGGTCGTAGGCAAGGGTTGTGTGGTTGAACAGGTTCGGTCTAATGATCCAGTTCATCTGCACATGGTCGAAGTGGTTGGTGATGCGCTGGTAGAAACCTTGTCCGATGTAAGTGTCGTTGGCGGCGGAATCGGTTTCGCCATTGTGTATCGTGTTACACCCGCCCGGACCACCGCAGTGCGCAATGCGCGGGCGAATATTCTCGTAATAGGTGTTGGAGATGGAAAACTTGTCATTGAAGGTGTGATCAAAGCGGAACAACCACGTCCTTACGTTGATCTTGTCGTTGTCGTCGGAGTTTCCGCCGAATCCATTCGCTAGCATTCCGCCATTCTGGAAGACCGTTGTGCGATCGAGTGCGGGAATGTTGGGAATCACTGCGGCTGCCATCTTGCTTCGCAGCAGATCACCCGCTGGGATGACATTGGGCATGGAGGTACACGTTGCCGTGATCGCCGTGCATGGTCTACCACCCGCGGCGCTAGGGGTAGGGTCGAAACCAAAGCCGTTTCTAACTGGCACGTTCGTCAGGACGCCATTGATCAGCGTAGGCACATATTGGGTTGACGCAGGGTCGAAGACCTCGCCTTGGTACATGGGCCTGCCATACACGTCCGTCCCAACCTGCTTGGTCGTGTCCAACAATTCACTGAAATCTCCGGTTCGCTGAAGCGGAGTTGCCATTACGTTCACATACCCGGTGTTCACCGTGCTGTGATAGTCCAAGCCATCGAGGTTGAAGAACCAGAACGTCTTTTTCAGTTTCGGGATCGGACCGCCGACCGCGAATCCCCAGTTGTTTTGTCCGAGCGGCAGGGTAGTGCCCAAGCCTTGCGCCTGGAGTTGAGGTCCAACGAAGTAGTTGGAAGCGTCAACCTTGTTGTTGGTGTAGAAGTCGTACAGGTTCCCGTGGAACTTGCTCGTACCCGATTTAGTTGCGTAGGTGATGAAACCGCCGCTGGTGTGGCCGTATTGTGCCGAAAATGTATTCTGCACAACCGTCATCTCTTGAACAGAAGGATAGGGGAGGGAACTTTCCTGGGTTTGCTGATGGCCTTCTGCGTAACCGAAGGCTGCGCCGTCGAACCAATTTTCGGTGGCCATGGTCTGGCCGCCGTTCATGCGCGAAGTGAACTGGCTGCCGCGGAAAATGGCGTCGCCGTTCGGTTGCATTGGAACATAGCCGGGCTGTAACTGGAGCAAGGACTCCGCCAAACGAATATCGGCTCCCATCACTGCAGGGAGTTCTTTGTAGTAGGTGTTGTCGAGCGTGTGGGATACGGTCGGGTTCTCGGTGTTGATCTGCTCGGTCGTTTCCTTCACTTCGACCGTCTCGGTGACTTGGCCGACTTCCAGCTTGGCGTCCTGGCGATAGGTGACACCGCCGGTCAGGGTGATTCCTTCGCGGAAGAATCCCTTGAAGCCCTCTTTCGACACATCCACGCGGTAGGTGCCGAGAATCAGCGGCGGAGTGCTGTAGTTGCCGGCGCTATTCGTGCCGACCACGGTTTGCACACCGGTCCCTTTGTCGGTGATGGTGACGCGGGCGTCCGGAACGGCGGCACCGCTGGCATCGGTGACCACGCCGGTGATGATTGCGCGATCGGCAAATTGTGCGTACGAAAAGTTAGCGAACCAGCCCAAGACAAACAGCAGAGAAAACACGGAGGATGCAACACGCTTCATGGCGCCTCCTGTAGTGCCCCTGAAACCCCACCTGCGACGCCCGAGAAAACCTTTTCTCAGTTGCCGGATTTTTACAACCGGTCAATAGCCTTGTCAAGCTAATTCTTTTCTATTAGGCCGGAAGGGGTTCTCAGATTCCCATTTCCGAGTAGAGTTGTGCGCGTCGGGAACTTTTGGGAAAACTCAGAGTACTTAGACTGGAAAGATGAAATCGCATTAAACTACTGATAACAATATGTTTAGTACGTTATCGTCTTGTCACTCAATTCAAGGGGGATGTGATGCGGACTGCCATTTCCGAACACGCAGTGACGAAATGGACCGCCCGAGAGGGATGCCGAATCTCGTTCTGGTATGGGTACGGGGGACAGCACCGCCGGCGGTGGTAGTGGCGTCAGTTGGGAGTCTTGAGAAAGCGATTTCTGGACTTCCCGAACCACGACGAGAGGGAGGCCGAGATGGAATCAGAATCTCTGCTGACGAATGATTCCGGCGGATTCCCGGATCACGACGAGTTGGTTGGCAGCTACATTGGGGATGGTTTCTGTGGCGCCGTTTGTCCACCGGATGCTCAGGTTGGCGACGGTCTCGCTGCCCAGCCCGAAGTGCAGGCGCCGGTCGTTCACAGAATAGAAACTGCTTTGCGCGGTTACTTCCTGCGACTGTTGGCGGTTCCCGTAGCGTGCTGTGACGCGCGTGCCGATGGCGCTGCGGTTACTGCGCGTGCCGACGAGGAGCACTTTCAGCCAATGGCCATTTCCCGACAGGTCGTTTCGAAGTAAGGATGGGGGCTCATTCATGTTCCAGACGAGAACATCGATATCGCCATCATTGTCGAAGTCGCCAAATGCGCAACCGCGGCTGGCGTGGACATCAGACACGCCGGGCCCAGCTTCTTCGATCAGTTCCTCAAACCTTCCGTCGCCCAAGTTGCGAAAAACGAGACGCGGTGTGCGAAATGGATAAGCAGGCACCTTCTTCTCTACCTCGGGATATACGCCGCCGGTCACGACGAACAGGTCAGGATAGCCATCGTTGTCGACATCGACGATTCCTGTGCCCCATCCGACGTAGCGCGTCTCTACGCCTAAACCAGAATGAATCGTGACGTCGTCGAAGTTTCCCTTGCCGTCGTTGTGGTAGAGGACGTTGGTATCGTCGGCGAAGTTAGTTTTGAAGACATCGAGGTTGCCGTCGAGATCGATGTCTCCGACAGCAACGCCCATACCGGCTTGCTCCAGCCCATCTTCGCTGAGCGCGACTCCCCGTTCCAATGCTTCTTCGCGAAAGGTGCCGTCGTGCTGGTTGCGGAAAAGCCAGCTGGGCGTGGAATCGCAGGCGACGTAGATGTCGGGCCAGCCGTCGTTATCGTAGTCCGCTGCTACCGCGGTCATGGGATAGGAACCGGATGCGGCAGCTACGCCACTCTGCTTGCTCACCTCGGTAAAAGTTCCATCGCCGTTGTTGTGAAACAACTGTACGAAACCGGCCGGAAGTCCGCGAGGGCCGCAGTTCACCGCAACACCTTTCCACGTACAGTCTGGATTGGTTCCGGGCTTGGGCAGCTTTTCGAGAGTCGTGCTGAGATAGTTGGCGACGAAAAGATCTAGCCGTCCGTCCCGATCGTAGTCCACCCAGGTGCAGCCGGAGCTGTAGCGGATCTCGCTTTGCGCAAGTCCCGCCTTCTTGGTTACGTCTGTGAACGTTCCATTGCCATTGTTGTGATAGAGCAGGTTGTGGCCGTAGCACGTTATAAAGATGTCGTCGAACCCGTCATTGTCATAATCCGCTACCGTCACAGCCGAAGCCCAACCGGCGTGGGTTAGTCCCGCTTTTGCGGTGACGTCGGTAAAGGTCCCATCTCGATTGTTCTTGTAGAGGCGATTGGTGACTCCTGGAGGGTCGCCTTCAAGTCTGGTGCCGTTGAGCACAAAGAGATCCATCCAGCCATCATTGTCGTAGTCGATGAAAGCGACGCCGGCTCCGACTACTTCGACGATGTAGTTCTTGGAGTCGATGCCTCCGTAGACGATGGGTTCTCTCAGACCTGCTTCTTTGGCAACGTCAATGAAATGCGCTAAAAATGGGCGACCGGATGGCTTTCCGCGTGGCCGCGGTTTTACGCCACGAGACGAAATTCCTTGAGCTAGAGCGAATCGCGATGGGAGGAGCAGGGCCGAGCCCGCCGCGGTTGCCATTCTGAAAATCAGTTCCCGCCTATTCATCATTGAGTGGGTTCGACCGCTTTAAGATATTGGCGGGCTTTGACGTCCTCAAATTTTTGCACGATTCCTGAGGGCCATCGAATTTCGATCAATTTGGCACTGGAATCTTTGCCTAATCCCGCAATCACGCGTTTGTCGCTGGCGGAAAGATAGCCGACTGCGGTGTTGACGGTAAAGTATTGCGTTAGGCCGGAAGCTGAGACGACCTTGATGCGTGCACCGATGCCATCGCGATTAGACTTGGTGCCGACGGTCTGAATGCCAATCCAATTGTTTCGATTGCCGCCATCATTCCGCAGGACGTAAGATTTTTGCCCCAAGTTGCTGACCACTACGTCAACGTCACCGTCATTGTCGATGTCGCCGAAGGCAGCGCCCCGCCCTGCCCAATCCTGCCGAAAAGCATCTCCGGGGATTACGCGCGAAAAATGTCCCGAGCTATTGCGGAGTAATAAAGGTGGCTCGAGGTACCGAAGATTCGGCGAGGTCTTCTCGATCGTATCCATGACGTGAGATTGCGCTACGAACAGGTCTTTCCAGCCGTCGTTGTCGTAATCGAAGAGGTGAGTGCTCCATCCGGAGAAGGCAAGGGTGGCGCCACCGATGCCGGATGTGTTGGTTACGTCGCGGAATGTGCCCGTGCCCTCGTTGCGAAACATCATGTAGCGTTCGTTGGAGAGATCCGTGACGACGATATCGGGCAAGCCATCGTTGTCATAGTCGCTAAAGTCGATTCCCATGCCTGCGAAGGTTTTGCCGTCCTCGTTGTAGCCAACGCCGGCGAGCAGGCCGACTTCCGCGAAAGTGCCGTTCCCGTTGTTGTGGTAGAGAAAACACTGGACGGAGTCGTTCGCGACGAAAATGTCGGTAAAGCCATCTCCATCGTAGTCGGAGAAAGAGACGCCGAGCCCTTTGCCGTGAGGATTGGCGATTCCGGCCTTCTGAGAAACATCGGTGAAGGTGCCGTCGCCGTTGTTGTGATAAAGGATATTCGTCAAGCCATCGTAATTGTCGGGATGGCAGTAGGAACGCACGCCATTGGGCGGCCTTTCTCCACAATAGCGGTTGGTCTTGAATGTCCAATCGACGTAGCGAGTGACGAAGAGGTCAAGCTTGCCGTCGTTGTCGTAATCGAAGAAACCCGCGCTGGCGCTCCAGTTTCCGCCTTTGACGCCCGCCTTCTCGGTGACATCTTTAAAGGTTCCGTCTCCGTTGTTGTGATACAGAATGTTGCCGCCGTAGCCGGTTAGGTAAAGGTCTTCAAAGCCGTCGTTATCGAAGTCGCCCACGGCCACGCCCATGCTGTAGTAACCCTGAGGCATTCCAGTCAGACCAGCATGTTCGGTCACGTCGGTAAAGGTGCCGTCAGCGTTCTGATGGTAGAGCCGGTTCCAGAACTTCTTGTTGGACTTATCGGGCATCTTACCATCGGGCATGGGATCGGAGATCAGCGCGCCGCTGGTGAAGAAGATATCGAGGCGTCCGTCGTTGTCGTAGTCGAAGACGGCGACGCCGCCTCCCATAGTTTCGATCAGATACTTATTCGAGGTAGCCGAATTCTCTTGCGTGAAATCGATGTGGCTTTGAGCGGTGATGTCGGTGAACTGCACGTCGGGCGCTTGGGCGACGGTTGCCAGCGATGTCGATACCAATAGAGCGACCCAACCCATGTTCCGGACGGAGTTATGCAGCCACTCGTTCGACGAGCGACTACTCACGATCACCTCCGGGGTGAGGTGCGTTTCGGCTCTTCGACATGTCGTGGCGCATCTTTTCCAATTCGTTGTTCTCCTGATCGAGGCGAGTGAATGACTCCAAGGCCTTCTTGCTTTCCTGGAGATTTCCGAGTCGGCGGTAGATTCCTGATAACACGTAGTAATAAGAGGATGAGCGTGGATTCAATGTGACCGCATGGTTCAGTGAATCGGCGGCCTCCTTAAGGTTGCCTTGCCGTTCTTCTGCTCGTGCTTTTTGAAACCATGCAGCATCGGACTTGGGATCGAGTTCGAGAGCTTTCTGCGCATAGGAGAGTGCTTGGGCCGGGTCTCCGGTGCGATTGTAGTACGCGCTCAAGTTCACATGAGCGGAGACGAACTTTCCCTGGCGCTGCTCATTAAGCGCTATAGCTTTTTGATAAGTTTGAAGCGCAGCAGAATCATCTCCGAGAGCCTCTTGAGCAAAACCCAGAGAGTCGACGGCCTCGATATAAGACGGATCCAGCCGGAGCGCCTCCTCGAACTGCTTGCGGGCAGCCAACCAGTTGTCTTGAAGGGAAAACAGTTTGCCAAGGTCGTAGTGGCTCTCGCTCGAGTTTGGAGCATAGTGAATGGCCTGTTCGAATTCGGTCTGTGCGGCGTCAAAACGACCGATCGCCATGAGATCGCGGCCGAGAATTTTATGGGCGTCTGCGTTCTTCACATTCAAGCTCAGCGAATTGGCTAACGATTTGATGGACTCGCCGAGTTCCTTCTGGGCGAATTGGCTATAGCCCAGGGCATACCAAGCCCAGGAAGAATCTGCATGCTCCTTTAAATAGGATGCCAGCAACGGCTCTACTTCTTTATATCGGCTCTCATGAATGTAATTATCGAACTCGGCGAGTTTTGCGGGATCGTCCTTGGCGGATTTGCGTTCGGTACCGGCCCCATCCGATGACGTGGTTTTTTGAGGGACTTGTGAGTCGGATGGCTTCAGCCGGTCTACGCTCTGCCGGGCGCTTAAGTCCCCCGGATTTAATTCAAGCGCTTTCTGATAGGCAGCAACGGCATCCAGGGTAGAGCCTTCTTTCTCCAGCGTGATTCCCAATAAATGCTGAGCTACCGGAGAGTTTGGCTGGAGTCTTGTGGCATGACGGAACTTCGCTTCTGCTTCCTGGAGTTCACCTTTTTGGAGGGCTGCCTGGCCCTCCGAAATATCCAATTCTGCATTCTGATTGCGTTCGTCGGCGGAGGAGAGTTCGCGTCCTTTCTTGACTTCGGCAGCACCGTCTTGCTGCTGGTCGCTTCTCGCTAATGCCAGTCCTAACTGGTAGTGGGCTTCGCCGCTTGCAGGATCCAGTCGCGTCGCTTCGCGGAGTTCCGTCACCGCATCATTGACCTTGCCGTCATGCAGAAGGGCCTTTCCCAGGGCCATGTGCGCGCGCGCAAAGTCGGGAGCAATCGAAATAATCTTCCTTAATTGCTCGATTTGTTTGGTAGTACCGCGACTTGGGCTGTTGCCGTAGGCTTCGGCGAGGTTGAATTGCGCTCCTATTAATGTGGGATCGAGAGAGACTGCCTTTTCTAACTCAATAATCGCTTCGTCCACATCCGAGAGCAAAAGCACTGCACCGAGGTTGGCATGCGCATCGGAGAAGTCAGGACGAATGCGAGTGGCTTCGCGAAATTCGGCGGTGGCTTTGTCGTCATCACCGTTCTGCGCGAGCACCAAGCCCATGTTGTTGTGGGCTTCGGCGTAATCCGGACGTAATCGAAGAGCTTGGCGAAACTCGTTGAGAACCTGGTTGCTGTCGGCGCCTTTGCGACCGAGCATGAGACCGAGCATGTTGTGCAGTTCCGGTATGTCGGGCCCTTTCGAAGCAGCTTCATGGAGAGTGCTGATCGCTCCATCCCAATCAGGAGTGGGAACCGCCGAGGTGGCATTAAGTCCGGCTTCAAATTGTGCCAGCCCTCTCTGAAGTTGGCCCTGTCGCAGGAAGACGATCCCAAGATCGATGAACGTGGCCGCTGTTGTTGGTGAGAGTGCGAGAGCTCTCTCGAGGCTGAGCTTGGCACTGGCCAAATCACCTTCGTCTCGTTGGGCGATGCCAAGGAGTCCGTAACTGGCTGCGGCCGAGGGATCGAGACGGATGCTTGTCTTGAGTTCAGAAATTGCTTTCTGTTTTGCACCGCCATACCACAGAGCGGCGCCATAGTTGTAGTGAACCTCGGCAGAGTCGGGGCGCAAGGCGGCGGCGCGTTCCAAGTGCGGGAGTGCCGAGGCTGTGTCGCCCTGCTGGCCGAGGATATAGCCGAGGAGATCGTGGGCGTCGGCATCGTTGTCGTCGGCGGCCAGAACTTGCAGAAGTTGTTCCTTGGCCGAGTTCAAATCACCTTTGGCGAGTGCGTCCTGCGCTGCCTTTGTGTGGGGATTTATTGCGAGAGAGGGGCTGGAAGTTCTTCTTGTTGCAGCAGCTTGCTGCTTGAGGGTAAAGCCGAGTCCGTAATAGGCTTCGCGCATTTCCGGATCGATCTGCAGGGCGCGCTCAAACGCGGCTGCAGCCGCAGAGAGATCGCCGTTCTGACGAAGCGTCTTCCCGAGTTCGCACTGCAGCGTCGGATTGTTTGGTTGAGCCTGCGCAACTCGGCGAAGGTGTATCAGCGCTTTGGCGGCATCGCCGTTCTCGCGCAAGGCCAATCCGAGGTTCAGGTGTGCGGGCCAGCTATTCGGCTCAAGATCGAGAGCCTTTTGAAAGGCGGTGACTGCTCCAGCGAGGTCACCGCTCTTGGCAAGAGCGGAACCGAGATTGGTGTAGGCTCGCGCGTACTTCGGATCGAGCGACACAGCTTTGCGCAATTCTGAGATGGAGTCAGGCAGGTTGCCACGGCCCATGAGGAACGCACCCATCCAGCTGTGGGCTTCGGCCAAAGTTGGTGCCAGGGCTACGGCCTGCTTGAAAGCTTCGAATGCCGGTTGGTAGTCACCATTGTTCCAATACGATTGCCCGAGCTTGATATATAGGTCTGCGTTCTTCGGATCGCGCTTAATCGAACTCTGGATTTGGGACAGAGGAGGGATTGACTCAGTTGCCTTCGGCTGTGCTTGCCTATCCTTAAGAGGAGCTTGTGCGAAACCACGGCCGAAAACAACGAGCAGAACTAAAGTAGATGCAAGCCGGACGGTGAGCCTCATGGATGGGCCGGGAATACCTAAAAATGTATTCCACGTATGCTCTCACCACCGGGCGAAGTACGCAACACATCTTCCAACCACGCTTTCCATGTGAATCAATTCATGGTTGCGAACTGAGCTCCGGTAGGCATAGTTCGGTAGGTGCTTCACCGTAAATGGCTCGTGTGTCTTCTACTTCGCAAGAGCGTCCCTATTCTCCTTGGCCCAGTCACTGTTTGCGGGCACGGCCTGCATTGGCGGTCCGCCTTCGGTGCCGCACGCACAAGGACCCTGCATTTTAGCTTCAGTCATACAGGAACACGATTTTGTCTTCAAGCAAGCGCAGACGTAAACGACGCTGCCCTTGCCTTCCTTGTGGTCTCGGGGCTTGGCGTCGCTCGAGATGCCTAACATCAGGAAGAGCATTGTCGTGAGAAAAACTGCTGAGACACGAATCCGATTCGTCATGAACTAGTCTCCGGGATTGACACTGTTCCAGCAGAATGCCTTTGATCAGACACTCGGGCAATATCCACTTGGGTCATTTGTCGCATAGCCACTTTTCAGCCTGAAGCGGGAACGAACCTTTGGAGTGCGTTTTTTCGGATTCCGCCCAGATCGCACAGTGAAATGCCCTGAACGCCGTGCAAACGTTCAGCCTGTCAAGGCATCTCGCCACTTCTAGGTGTTTTGACAGTCGTTGCCCTCGATGGTTGAGCGATACGTTTAAACATCCAGCAACTTCTGAGAGGAGGATGCTGAAGGCAGTGCCAGACTAGCGAGTGTCCTTCCGCGGAATCTCGTGTGTATCCCCTCGCCACAGGTTTTGATATGAAGCTTCTAAAGTGTCTCGCCAGTATTTGCAGCTTGACTCTGTTGACGTTGGCATGCGGAGCACCTGGAGCGACCAGGGCTACCTTTACAACAGGTATCACCAGTCCTCTAGCAATCACTGCACTTACGCCAAACAGCGCGCCCACGAACAGCGTACCGTTCACAATGGTAGTAAATGGAAACAACTTCAACACCGGCGCACAGGCGTTCTGGAACAATGTGCCTCAATCCACTGTGTTCGTTAATACGAATCAGCTTCTGGTCTCTGTAACAGCAACGGATCTGTCTTTCCCGGGTTCGGCTCAAGTGTATGTGCGTAGCACTGGTGCCAACTCGAATACGGTAGAGTTTGCCGTAACCTTCTAACTACTAACTCGGATGACTTGAGGCTGTTTGTTTTCGGAACACCAGGACTTACTCGAGTGTCTCCGCCGTCCCTTCGAAGGTAGAACGCACAAATTAGGTAGCCGACTAACTCCCATGGTTAAGTGAGGTCCAGGGGCGCCGTGCGGATAACACAACACTATTCAAGCACTTAACAGGTAGAACAGTCCGCGAAAGACCTGAGAGGAGGCGCCTCAAGTGGTGGACTTCGCAGAGGAAAGGAATTCCGTAGTGGGGGTCTTTGGGTGGCACTGGGCTGCCGAGCACGCGATAAGAGAACTAAAAAGTTCGAACTTCGACATCAAGAAAGTGTCCATTATAGGACGGGACTCTTACACTGAGGACAATGTCGTCGGTTTTTACAAAGCCGGCGAACGAATGAAGTATTGGGGCAAGCTCGGTGCATTTTGGGGAGGAATTTGGGGTCTATTGGTTGGGGCGGCGGTTCTGTTCGTGCCTGGGGTTGGCCCAATCATCGTGGCTGGTTCTGTGGTGACTTGGATCGGGGCAGCGTTGGAGGGCGCACTCGTGGTTGGCGGTTTGAGTGCATTGGGAGCAGGGCTCTATAGTCTGGGCATTCCGAGGGACAACATTCTGAAATACGAAACGTCCGTGAAAGCCGGCAAGTTCATCCTGATTGCGCACGGGACAGCTGAGGAAGTCGAGAAGGCACGCGGTATTCTGCAGGCCTCAGGGGCGGAGCAGGTCAACGTGCACTCGCCCTCGGAGGATGCGACTCAGGCAGCATAAGAAGTTAGATTCCATTCCGAGCTGACGATGTCACCCGACAAATCGTAACAAAAAGGTCCGCAAGAACAATCTTCGCCAAACAGAGTTCGCGTAATTCCTGTAATTAGTAGCAGTTTACGACTCGATATCGGTAGCAAAGACTAATCGTGGCGTGACGCTCTGTGAGCGTCCTGGAACTTTTATGTATTTGGCATGCCGATTTAGTTTCTTGTGCGCGGTGATCTTGGAACTGGCGATGTTAGGCTCTGCGCAGAGTCGTCAGACAGACTTTCCGGTTGGTCCGCAGTATTTGGTGACGACGCCCTCGACGTTATTTCTACAGCCAATTGCCACGCCATCGGCATCGCCGGCGCAAATGCTTGGCATGGTGTCTCCGCAAACAGGACAAGCCGAACCGATAACCATCAATGGTCAGACGGCGAACTTACCCGCGATTTTCTGGGGATGGACCTCGCCAGGACAGACCACGGTTTGGGCAGTGTCTTCGCCGGCTGTATTCAGCGGCTTGCCCGCGGATTTCTTGGATTTGGGAGTCGGCGCAATTGTGACTGACGAATGGCTCCGAGAATTCCAACGAAATAATAATGTGGCTGAAGCGTCTCGTTATTGGAAAACGAATACCAACCGTGCAGCTCGTCTCTACACCAATGCTGACATTGACCGGCTTCGGCGAGGGGCAAACTAAAGAGACGTCCGATGCGTTTTGCGATCATCGATTGTCAGTCGGACAGGCGGACTAGGTGACAGGTTCGGACTCGTGAGGCGTTAGTGTTCTTTATTGAGTGAGGGCCGAGAGGAGGACTCCCGTGAAAAAACTAACATCGTTCTTGATAGGAATGTGCCTTGTGACCGTGGCGGCCGTAGGGCAGCAGGTCTCCGTTAACTACAACCACGACGTCGATTTTTCACAATTTCACACCTACGCCTGGGGCAGCAATAACGCCAATGCAATAAAGGATTCGATTTTGGCCCAAGTAGCGCAACAGGACATTAACGCCGCGATGCAAAGCAAAGGCCTCACGTTGGTGCAGGAGAATCAGAATCCCGATCTTTTGCTTACCGCGAACGGCGGAATGCGGGAGCAAACTTCGTGGAATGCATGGGGAATGCGCGGATGGGGCGGAGGAATGGGTAGCATCACCCCAGAACAGAATGTTGTGGGAACAATGATCGTTGATTTGTTCAATGCGAAGAGTCAGGAACTGGTTTGGCGAGGAATCGCCGAGAATACATTGGACAATAAGGGAAGCAAAAATCAAGAGATGGTCCGTAAGGCTGTTGACAAGATGTTCAAGCAGTGGCCGAAGCGATAGCAACCGACTTGTGAGTTGCTGGAAATCGCTGATAAGAATGACAGTGGCGCCTGTTGCGACGTAAGGCTATGGTTGAAGAAATCTAATGGGATGGCCCAGCACCCTCTTGCACACGTACCCCCAGATTCCCGCAAGAGGGTGCTTAATTCTGCACGGACGTTTATAGTCTCCAGACTCCGTCCGCACCCTGCTGACTGGATTGGCAGACAAATGCGTCCGTTCCTACAACTGAACCCTTTAGTTCCCAATCCTCCTAAATTCGCACCTTGTTCGATTCGGCCCGAATGTAGCTATGCTTGCAGATGGCAGCCGTCTTGGACTCTGAAGAGGCAACGCAGTTTTCTCGAGAGCTGATACTTCTGACAGTTCGCGGGGCGAGGAAAGTGTTTCAGTGTGTTTCCATTAAAAAGCAAAAGACTCTTTAGGGTGCAGCCGTGCGAACAATTCTTCTGGAAGATTTTACCTCGCTCGCAATCATAATGTGGGTTTGCCTTGTAGTCACAACATTGGGGGACCTATTTGCTCGTACCGATCTCTGCACCTGGAAAAAAGTTGCGTGGGCTGTTGCAATACTCACAATTCCTATGGGCACATTTGCGTATATGGCCCTTCAAAGTCGAGCAATCACCGACAGAAAAGCGGCGCGACTCTCGCTATCTGACCCTAAGCCGGCCAGCAGTTCCAACCTGCCTGATGAAATTGGTGAAGATTGCTTGGTGCCAATGATCCAGCACGCTATCGAAATCACGGGAATCCTTGAAGCGGAGGCGCCCAGAAGAGCGACAACGGACCCGGAGCAAATTGGGCTATGTGACGGAATGCTAAGTGGTGAACATGCCCTTGCTCGGGAATCTATTCGGAGTGGCCACGACGATGGCGACCACCAAAGATTTCCGGCCGTGGCGCTTTAAAGTTGACGGGCGCAATTACGAACCTCTATCGCTTGGCGCTGGCATGTTCGAGCCCGCCACGATGGCTACGCTGCTCGATGACGCTTGAAGTGATCGATTCCAGGGCGCGGCTTACTTTCCCTTCATGCCTGCATGAGTTGCAGTGTCTGTCTGTACTCACAAGAGAGGGCCTGGTTCTTTTGTACTTATGCCTGCATTCTTACAGTGTACCCCCTGTCAACTTTACGAGTAGGCAAGATATCCCCGGCTGGCTATATTTCATTCACTCATACTCGACGAACGCCCCAAGGGTGCCGGTCAACTGGGATGGACCGGCACCCACTCTCAAGAGCCCTAACTTGCCAAGCCGCGATCGACGCGAAATGCGGACCTGACGTTAGCAACAAGAAATTACGTTCAACGTCGTGAGAATGCAATCCAAGTCAGAAGACCACCCGCCAACAAGCCGGAAGCAAAAGCCACACCCACCGAGCGGAATGGCTGCTGCTTGACTCTGTGTTCAGCTTCATCAATCAGGTCTTCCGCGGCCACGCGACCTTGTTTGATTGCCCGGGTTGCTGATCGTACGCTGTCGCTCACGGCCTCACTTACGATGGACCTAACCTTCGAGACCTGACGACGTGCTTCGTCAGATGTCGGCATGTTTTTCAATACGTCTGCCTGCATAGAACTTATCTCCTTAATGTCATAAACGCGAGACACACCATCCGCCTAGGCGGAACTCAGTAAGTATCCGGGGTGCGGGCGTGCTACGCGTCTGTTAAGAATGGCAGTTCACGGCCGAACTAAAGACAAGGAGACGTCTAGGGCCCGCGGAGGATCACAGGGAAACCGGCGACTTATAAATGTCGATCTGTTTGGCGCACTACACGCGCTACTTTGACTGGAGGAACTTTACGTAATCGGTCAGACGCACCACTCGCATTTGGACCTCCGCGTCACACCCGCGCTGGCCAGCACATAAGGAATAGAACGGATCCTTCCAACTCGGCATATCGTAACCCCGCTCTCCCTTCTGTCTCTCCTTGCCGTTAAGAATGGAGAAGAACACATGCGCCCTGGGGAACTGTCCATTGTTTGATTTTGAAAGCGTTGTTAAATCTCCGGGCGGAACTGTCATTGCTGCAGCAGCTTGGCCGTCCCCTTTTCCCTTGTCGCCGTGACATGCGGAGCAATAGCTCGCATACATTTCTTCACCAGCGAAGGGGGAAGTGTATCGAATCGATACATTTCTAGTTTCTATCTGGGCCGTAGAGAGTGCCGCAGTCATAATAAGCGCCAGTCCGAAGTAATATTGCCGTGCGGTCATTAAGGCTCCTCGTTCGTTTGATCGAATGTGCGGTTCGAAAGACTAGGACCAGTTTGTTTTCCAGATGGTATGGTTCTGGGCACAACGACTCCCGTCTGTTCGCGGATTCGATCAACCCAACCATAGCGGTTGGAATTCCAGGGCAGAACTGTCAAAACCACCTTAGGAACGGCACCAACCGTTGGTCCCACAAAATATGTGCGCAGGCTCTGTTTGCTACCCAACAACGACCATGGGTCCCCTCCAACCTATGCTTGTTCTTAATCTGGCTCGGTCCGATTTGCCCGCTTGCGTCAGCAGTGCGGTGACCTTCTGTGCTGACCTGCATTCGATCTGACCGAGCCTTAGATCTCGTTCACGACGGTGGGACAAGAATACTCAGTAACGGTTTGGCGCACACCAATCCGGGAGTGGCATGAGACTCTCTTCCGCTTGACCTTTCGACGGGAATGGGTGCCGGAGCGAAACTGTTGGCGCGATGTGCTCGTGAGGCAGGAGAAGTTGGAAGGCAGGTCCGCTCGCTAACAATGGCTGATTAAGCGTCGCTAGGTTCTCAACAAGTTATCTTCAGCACCAGACACTGAAGCCTCGGCCGTATCTGAACAATTGTTTTGTGTTTCTTGCAGGCTGACGCCGCACATGCAAGCATCTTTTCTGCCCGCGCATTGAGGTTGTCGGCAGTGAAATTCACAGAACTCAAGTTCCTCCGGGACGTCCTGTACGATCTGATCTCTCAGCCAATGTAGGACCCTGCGGCAGATATTGGTCATAACGTCAGTGGGCAAGGTAACCCCGATTCCCATGAGCGAAGTTACAGCTTACTAAGCGCAATCCTAGGTCCGATAACGACAAGGTTCGTTGCGCAACAGCAACGTGATACCGCAGGGGGCTGCGTAGCAGATGGGATTCTCAAGTCGTCCAATCGCACCCAACTGACACTCCTGACAGGTCGACGAACCACTGGAGGCTGCTAAGACATATCTAAGAGATCCTCGCCGCTCGCCTACGACGGCGGCGGAAGTGTCGGATGAGTCAAATGAAGCTGTCAGACAAGATTGCCTTGGTGCTCGAGAGCAAGAGAGGGAAAGAGGTCTACTCAGTCGGTCCGAACCAGGCTGTTTATGATGCGATCAGGAGCATGGCCGATCACGGAGTTGGCGCATTAGTGGTTCTCTCCCAAAACACTCTCGTCGGCATCGTGTCGGAGCGCGATTACGCTCGAAAGGTGATCTTGAAGGGAAAGGCTTCCACGGACACTCCGGTGAGAGAGATCATGACTAGTCCTGTGGTTCATGTGACGAAGGAACATCGAGTAGACGAATGTATGGCCATGATGACAGAACATCGTTGTCGTCACTTGCCGGTGGTCGCCGATGGAGTGGTCGTTGGAATGATTTCCATCGGCGATCTCGTGAAGTGGATTATCTCGGGGCAGGAGCAAACGATTCGTGAGCTGGAGTGTTACATTGCAGGCGAGTACCCGCGTTAGTGTAGTGCGTCGGAAATGGTCAGCGTCAAATGTTGCACGTCGATCTGCGTGATCCGAGGGGCTGGGCGAGAAGGTCAGCCACAGAGGGTACAGGGGAAACCGGCGATCCATAAATATTGATCTGTTTGACGCACTGGTCACGTTCCGGCTCAGGTGTGACTCGAACTTATCTGCTAAATCAGACAGCACGTTGGGAAGCAAATTCTGATTCAATCGGCACGCAAACGTGGATCGTGGTTCCACGCATTCGCTTGGATTCGATGTTGATGGCTCCATTCACCAAGCGAACTCGCTCGCGCATACTGATCAGCCCCAGACCAGTTTTAGCGGTGGGTTCGTCTGCGTCAAACCCGATTCCACGATCTGAGACCGTCAGGAAAAGTCGGTTGTCCGAGCAGCTCAAGATTACTTCAAAATGCCGCACCTGGCTGTGCTTCGTAGCATTTTGCAGCGCTTCTTGGACGATGCGGAAGAGGCATAGCGAGACTTCGTGCGACACGTTATTGGGGATTTCATCAGTTTTGAAATTAATCTCAACGTTTGTCCGCGCAGCGAATTCCCGGCAGAAGCTCCTGATTGCGGCAACTACACCCAAATACTCCAGCTGCGGAGAGTGCAGCTGGTGCGAAATCGATTGTACTCCGGTGGAGACAGCAATCAGCTGCTGCCAAACTTCTGACAGCTGGCGCTGTAGCTCGGCCGTGGATGTGGGCGGATTTTGTTTCAACTTTTCAATGTCTGTCGCCGCTAATGCAATTCGCTGGTTCACGTCATCGTGAAGATCTCGCGCGATTCGGGCGCGTTCAGCTTCTTGCGCCTCAACTAGTCGACGATTGATACTCGCAACCGTCTCCTCTGCTTCCTTACGCTTGGTTACATCTACAACTTCGCCGACGAAGTATTGAGGATCACCGTGAATATTTCGAATCAAGGATCCGCTACTTTCGGTGTATACGATGCGTCCCGTCTTATGCAGGCAGCGTTTCTCCACCCTGTGGAAGCCGCTCCCCTCATTGAGCGCGCTGCGTAACTTCTGTGAAAACTTAGGCCAATCTTCGGGTAGCGTGACTGCCTCAACGCCTTTTGTAAGAAGCTCTTGCTGGGTGTAGCCGAGATAGTCGCAGAATGCCCCGTTCGCCCCGAGAAATCGTCCTTCGGGCGAGACGATTACCATCCCTATTCCTGCGTCCTGAAAAACGCTACGGAACTTTTCCTCGCTCTCTTGCAGCGTTTCCTCAGCTCGCTTGCGCTCGGTGATGTCCTCAACCATCGCGACCACAAGTGGGGATGGGCGGTCGCTCAATAAAGAAACACTCAAGCGTCCCCAGATAAGTGAGCCGTCTCGTCGTAAGAAACGTTTCTCGATCTGATAGTGGTCTATTGACCGTGCTCGCAACTGTTCAAAGAGCGCCCAATCTCTTTGAGCATCTTCCGGAGGCGAAAAATTGACACAGTGCCTGGTGCACATCTCTTGCTCGCTGAAGCCAAGCATCGAGCACAGGGCTGGGTTCACGAAGACAGGCTGGCCCTCCATATCTTCAAGGGCAATACCGATTGGAGTGGCTTGAAAAGCATCATAAAAAAGACGATTGTCTAGACTTTGTCTTTCCAGCATTTCCTGTCTCACAGACAGGCTGTATAGCATCGTTAAGGCCACGAAGCAAGGCTTTCCCGTTATCTGACGATCATTTACAGCCATTAGCCTTTGCGGTTCGAGTCAAGCCCAGCGCGGCCCACGAGTGCCCAATGCGAGTTGCCGTCTGGCCAAAACCAGCATCAAACAAGGTAACTGGGTGCGATGGGCTGTTAATTGCTGATGAGCAATCTAGTGTTCACGGTGTAAATGTAATGTTGGCAAAAGGTCCGCCCGAAAGCAGGCCAGGTGCTGCCGTGTGTGCGCCAGCCGGCCCTAGCCAATTGTAGGGTTTTAGGGGAGTCCATGGTGATGGAACCGAACATGGGGATTCTTGTGGTGGAAGACTTCGAGCCGTTGCGACGACTGGTCTTCAACAAATTAAGGAACGAATTGCATCTGAACAATATCCTTGGAGCGGCTGATGGCGAGGAAGGAGCCAGGTTGGCCGAAGAGTTAAAACCTGACCTTGTCATTCTCGACGTCGGGCTACCAAAGCTGAATGGACTGCAGGTGGCCGAACGAATCAGAAAGTCTACGCCAAAATCCACAATTCTTTTTGTGAGCCAGGAGTCCTCCGAAGAAGTCGTCGAAGAAGCCTTTCGAGCGGGCGGTGCAGGATATGTGCTCAAAACAGATATGGAAATGGAACTGGCAGCGGCAATAGCGAAAGTCCTGCACGGGGAGAAATATCTGAGCCGTAGCTTACGCGGCTGTGACATCGCATCCTTATTACGCAGTTCTTCGCCGGTATAGCTGATGGTTCCCGATCCGAAAACAACGATTCGTTCAGCATCGCAGCTCTCGCGAAAACTAGAGTCCATCCTCTTCACCCGATCAGTCTTGGTTTCAAATTCTCAGATCAGATTCTTGGCGGCACGAAGAGGCGCTTGGTATTTCTCGGTTACTCGGCTTCAATCGTGAGCCGATTCTTACCCCGCGCAGAACGTATGCGCCGATCGTGAGATCGGTCGCAGTATGGACTCGCTGAGCTTCATCCACTGTTGGCTACCGTAGACGTAGCCACCACGCGCGCTTCTTGGTCAGCAAGAGTCTGGCGAAGTATTCGCTTGTTGCCGCTGATCCTTGATCTGAGTGCGAGATTAGTTCCGACACTTGACTACGACGCACAAAAGGTAAAGGATGAGCTAGTCTTGGAAGTTTCGACTGCCCGTATGGTACGAGGCGACCCGAGTCATGCAACTCTAAAGACAATGGTGACTCGGTAACAGGCAAAGAATTTATTCGCCGGTGTGCAATCGGATGGGCTGTAATCGGCAGTCTGTTAGCATATCGCTGTCGCTCAGGTGATGGGCTCACCATGCGAAGTGAGAGCAGTGGCTCAACGAAAACGCTCTTCCGGCTGGATTCGTCTTTCTCTCTGCTGCTAGCGGTGGTCTCCGTATTTGTCCTTTCCTATTTTGCCGCCAGGCTTGGCGGTTTGTTGGTTCTGCGCCCGGAGATGATATGGCCTTTATGGCCAGGATGCGCCCTCCTGGTTGCGGTGTTGTTGTGCACCAAGCAAAAAATCTTTTGGCCAGTTCTTCTGGCTGCCGGGCTGGGCGGTTTCGCGGTTTATGACATAAGGACCGGTCTTGCCATCCGATCGACCGGAGCATTCCTGCTCGCGGATGCGATCGAGGTATTAGTGGCGTCCTTGGGAGTACGCTTGGCATTCCGTGGTGTTCCGCGCCTTAATAGCATTAAGTCTCTCGGCCTTTATTGCTTGTTCGCAGTAATTTTGGCTCCGATCTGCGTCGCATCGATTGCGGCCGGCGCGATTGGGGAACCATCATGGATCACCTGGAGGGTCGGTTTCCTAACTGAGGCATTGGCGCTGCTGACCATCACCCCGGCCATCTTAAGTTGGAGGGACATCGCAATCGCTGGATTCAAAAGACCCCGGCTATATTACTTTGAAGCCGCAGGGATGTTGGTCGGACTACTGACGCTATCTTATTTTGCTTTTATTACTAGAGGTGGAGGGAATCGTCCTGCCCTCTTGTACTCGCTGGTGCCTTTTCTGTTGTGGTGCGCATTGCGTTTCGGAGTTGCCGGCGTTAGCAGTTCGATGATCGTATTAAGCTTCTTGTCGATTTGGGGAACGATTCACGGTCGCGGTCCATTCTTGGGGAACACCCCAATCGGCAATGTTTTATCGCTACAGCTTTTCCTTCTGTTTGCCATCGCTTCATTCATGCTTTTGGCCGTTACGGCAGAAGAACAGAAGCAGGCTCAGGAGCGTAGTCGAGAGAGCGAAAAAAGGTTCCGGTTGGTAGCGGACACGGCTCCCGTTCTGATCTGGATGTCGGGCACGGACAAGCTCTGCGACTATTTCAATAAGCCGTGGCTGGAGTTCACCGGGCGGTCGCTTGAGGACGAATTGGGTGATGGGTGGGCAGCGGGCGTACATCCCGATGACCGCCAACGATGCATGGAGGTGTACACACAAGCGTTTGACCGCCGAGAAGAATTTCGAATGACATATCGGCTGAGACGAAACGACGGCGAATATCGATGGATTCTTGATGTAGGAGTTCCGAGGTTCGATCAGAGTGGAACTTTTCTGGGTTACATTGGAATTGGGCTTGACGACACCGAGCGAAAACTCGCGGAGGATGTTCGCTCTCGCTACGCAGCGATTGTAGAGTCGTCGGAAGATGCCATCATTGGCGCGGACCGGAGAGGGACTATTACCCACTGGAACAGAGGAGCCGAACGGCTTTACGGCTACTCGGCGGGTGAAGCAATCGGCAAGGACATCGCTTTCCTTCAGCCCGCAGACCAGTCGGAAGCGAGGCAAATGTTGGCGAAGGTTCTCGATGGGAAACAGTTGCGGGAGTATGAGACGGTGCGACTGAGGAAGGACGGTACTCGCGTAATTGTGGCGCTGACTATTTCGCCAATCGTGGACGCCGAAGGCGAAATTACTGGAAAGTCGGCAATCGCACGGGACATCACGGAGCGAAAGCGGGCGGAAGAGGTTCTTTCCGGCATGAGCCGGAGGCTGATCGAGGCGCAAGAGCAAGAACGAACACGGATCGCAAGGGAGTTGCATGACGATATCAATCAGCGGCTGGCTTTGCTGGCGGTAGAACTGGAACAGGTCAGAGAGAGTCCTAGCGAGCCCGAGGCGCGGCTGCTGGAACTTCAGAGGAAGACACAGGAGATCGCAAATGATGTGCAGGCTTTATCGCATGAGTTACATTCGGCGAAACTGGAATATCTTGGCGCTGTTTCAGGGATGAGAAGTTGGTGCAGGGAATTCGCCGAGCGGCGAAAAATGGAGATCGAATTCAAAACCTCTGACGGATTAAGTTCTGTGAGTTCTGATGTAGGGCTTTGCCTGTTTCGGGTCTTGCAAGAGGCGTTGCACAATGCCGCCCGACACAGTGGTGTAGGGCGCGTTGAGGTACAGCTTTCCGAACATGAGGACGAGGTTCACATGGTCATTAACGACCAAGGTCGTGGCTTTGAGCTTGAACGAGCCATGCAGGGAAAAGGGTTGGGATTGACGAGTATGCAAGAGCGCGTCCGGCTGATGAAAGGGAAAATATATATCCGCTCGACCCCCATGGCTGGGACTACGATTCACGTTCAGGTGCCCTTCCGAGCAGAGCAGGTTTCCCAAAGAGCCGCCGGATAATCCAAAACGTCGATCGTCTGGTGTAGTGCGCCGGAAAACGGTGATTGTTAAATGGCACCTCAATCCTCGTGATCCGATGTGTTGGGCGAGAAGGCCAAAAGGCTCTAACCACCGAGGGCACGAAGGAACACAGGGGAAACCAGCGATCCATAAACCCGAACTGATTGATGCACTACGCTAGAGAGTAATGTACAAGTTTTTGGGGCGTGTGTGAGAACCCACATGGTCGATACGGGACTCATTCAGATTTCCGACTGGACCCCGGGCTAATACATTTCGCTCCGAGGCCGTCTTCTGGCGGCATTTGCGCCACCGAGGTCGATCAGATCTGGTTCTCACGCGCACACTTTAGGGTATGATTGCACGACTGTGTTTAATCTTCCCCGTGAGAGTAAGTCAATGAACAATTTAGGTGCCGTCCTACAGCAGTTAAAGCAAGAAAGATCGCGTTTGGATAAAGCCATTGCAGCGTTGAGTGAAGTAACAGGAAGTGGTAACGCGTCCTTGGAAGGAAGCCGGCCGAAGCGCCAGCTTTCGGTGGCAGCTCGCAAGAGAATTGCTGCTGCCCAGCGAGCTCGCTGGGCTAAGGTTCGCGCGGGCAAAAAAGCGAATTAACTTCAATCAACGACAGGGATTGTAATGGGGGTTCCTGTCGTTGTTTTGTCTACTCTCAAAGCCACTGAAGAATTTCCAGCAATCTCAATGATATTTGGGTGAAGGGCCGAGATAGGCGCTCAGGAGCTTTCTCCCATTTGGAGCATATCCGGGCTTATTGGTCGGTTCCAGGGTTACGTAGACGCTGTCGATTTGAGCCAAGACTTTCGGATCACTGAATTCGAGAATCCACCGTCTCTGAGTCTGGTCGTCCGTTCGAAGAGCGCCAAGACTTTGTGGCCGATGCGGATCGCTCTGACGGGCCCCCCACGCGTAGAACGTCTGGTTCGGCTGGCTCTTCGAGAGGTCATACGCGAACAAGACAAGCGATTTTCCCCGTGTATAGAACACCCGTCCGAATGGTTTGGGCTCATTCTCGGTTGTATTCACGTCGGACACATCTGCGACGTGCAAATTTCGGGCGGCGATCAGATTTCGCAGCTCGAGCGCTGAGGGCATGGCAATTGACCGCCCGTCATTGTTAGCGAAACTGCTGCGGTTTGCCAGACCACGCTGCTCGGCTATCTCTCTTTCCAGTTCACTCAACCGATAACGGGTAGCTACGAGTTCTGCGTCTCGCGAGGTTTGGGTCTCCTTCAAAGACCGCAACTCAGCCAGAGCAGACAGCAGAGCTTTCTGGTAATGTTCGGCGGTTATTTGGGGGTCTGTGGTCGCGTGAGCCCTGCTTCGTCGCTTTCTTTGCAGAGCAGCTATCTGCTTCTGATCAGCATTGAGCAGTTCCTGGAGATGGCGCTTGTGCGTCTGCAAAGCGACGAGTCTCTTTGCGTCGCGCGAATTGGAACTCTGCGCATGTCGAGTAGGCGCTTTGCTCTTCACAGATTTGCTCGATAGGTGTTTAGGGGTGACGGATGCAGTTTGTGAAGTTGTGGTGGAAAATCGGGGAGTGAAGCTTCCTGCGAAAAATCCCAGCGTTCCGGAAACGACCACCAGAGTTGCCCAACCGACGCTGGGGAATGTAGCGAAGACTCGCCAAAGCCCGGTGAGTCGGGCAGGTCGGGCGGGGCTTTCCGCCGCTACATCGAGTTCGACCTCAGATTGACTGTCCATTGGAACGTCTTCCAGAACCGGCGTGGGCATACGGGACGGTTGGGAGGAGTCCCCGCTGGCGATCAGAGATAAGCCCTTGCCCAGGAACACTTCACCGCGAAGGACCGCTTGTATCGCCGGCCACAATTCACTAGCAGCACTGGATTTTGTAATGTAGCCTCTTGCGCCGGTACGCAGCCCTTCCTCTGCGATCTCCGGGGATCGGTCCTCACTAACAAAAAGAATTTTGGAGTGCGGCGAAATTTCGCGAATGCGGCGCGCCGATTCAATGCCGTTTAATTCGGGTAAGCCAACGTCGAGCAGGATGAGGTCAGGCTGCAGTTCCTCCGCCTTGCGTACCCCTTCAAGTCCATCACGTGCTTCTGCTATGCGGGGGGAATCGAGCCACTGCGGCAGGATGGAGCAGGCATAGTCACGCCAAGGTTGATAATCATCGACAACAATGATCGAAATGCCAGACGTTTTCACACCACCTCCCGGCCGAGCCTGCAGTCTTGCAGCCGACAGAACGAATGCCTAATCCGCCGCGCGGGCGGACTGGCATTTCTCTTGAGGTATTTAGATGATTACAGCGCCGTGCACTGATACTGAACTGTCACTAATGACAGACCCCTGTGGATGATGCATGGCGGCGCCATCTTTCTGTTCAAGTGTCGTCATGGAGTGTTTTCCCGTTTAGATTCGCGCAAATGCTGTGCTAGAGCAGTGGTATCCCTTTAGCATTCGCGACCTGAAGACGTTGCCGCCGCTGGAGTGCGCGCATCACCAAAGGACTGTCACTTTAAACAGTTGGATATCTATCTTTTCGCTCTTACATTTGGGACTCCAATCGAGACTGTTGTTAGAAGAGTTCTTGCGGCGGCCGAAATGCACTGGTTTACGCAGCCATATTACTTTTCCGGGATAATCGGGGAGCAGTTAGCCCGCCGACTCGGGTTTTGCCCACAATTGAGCTGGAACCGCGGAATACAGAGGGTGAAGCCAGGCAACAAGCTCCCCGCCCGGAATTTGTGAAGGAGCGTCTAACGAACCAGCAGCAGTCGTCAGGATGTCTGTCGCTGAATGGGCTCCGTGCGAGATCTACCCTAAGCGCGCCTCGGCCCGAAAAGTATTGAGTGGCCGTGCCGCAAATGTGTTGGGGCGATTTCCAAATTAATCGCGAAGTCTGCCAACAGTTTTGTCAGTTCACATTCAGCCGTTGAGCCCTCTACACTATTTAGTACCTATTTTCAATTCAGGAGAGTATGCATCTCATGCTCAGGAGCAAGATCAACCAGGAGTATGCAAGGTGGTGGCAATTCTGGCTGTCGAAGCTGCCTCAGAGCGACACGAGCTCCGCGTCGAGGGTAAAAAAGGCAGTACTCCTGAGGAGTCGTTCGCTCTCCATACCTGAGGAGCGGTTACACTTCTTGCCAAACCCAGCAAGGACCATTAGCCCACCGCGCCGTCCCACGGCCCCGAAGGGCATCTGCATTGATGAAGAGAGTTGAGAGCGGACTAGTTTGTATGGTTCGTCAGTCAGTATTGTCAGTTTGCAAGTCACTGAGTTCCGCCTACAAGGGAGTGAGGCACGCTTGCGTAGGGGGGACTCATCATGGAGAAGCGACCCAGCGATTGCCAATTCGGTTACGCGGCGGAGCTAACAACAGGATATGTATGGGCCGCCATTGTGTATTTAGATTCAGCGACGGATTACCGGGAGGAAATTTCAGGTAAGGCCAAGCTCGCCAGCAGCCTTGAGCAGTTTACTATCCTGGACAAGAAGAGTAAGGGTGACAGCGTCCTATGGTTGGTCATTGCCGTTTTGGTCTTTGCCTCTCTTGCACTGCTGGGCATCACAAAGCTGATTGGGACTATTTTTTGAGTTCCTCTCTCCTGTTTCGGCTGCACTTGATTCTCTTGAAGTAACCATTTACTCAGGCCGCGGGCCTGCTATCCCAACCTCATCGGCATTAATCCCCGACCATTACAGGGGGAATGATCTTGACACTTGGCGTCATTCGCCTGGCGGAGGGATTCTGACCGGTGCCGACAGTCTGAAAGTGAGTACTGACTCGGCCGGCAGCTCGATCTGTTTGTTACCAGTAACGGCGCCGCCGACTAACCCAGTTGCACCACCCACGAGCGCGCCGATTCCGAGTCCCTTCGCGCCTCCCGCGATGCCTCCGATGAGCCCACCTGCGGCCGCACCGCCGCCGGTGGTCGCCGCAGTCCTTTTGCCTTTACCTTTCTCGGTATTCTCCAAAATTCGGGTGGAGATTGGATGGGCCCGTCCCCTGACCGTGATGCTGCTTAGGGACAGGTCGAGTATGGCTTCGCCTTTCAATTTGCCTCTACTCTTCGCGTCCGCGACAGTTCCCACCACCGTTGATCCCGCGGGAAAAGCGGTTCTGCCTTTGATAATGACTGGCCGGGCCAAGGCTCCCATGAAGGTCTGCCCGGTCCGACTTGTCCCAGAGCTGAGACTGTTGCTGAGACGGACGACGATAGGGGATCCGGCTGGCACAACGACAGGCTGGACCACGGGTCTGGGTGTTGGTGCAGGAGGAGCGTCCGCCATGACGCTCATCGGCGGGGGTGGCGGTTGGGGAGCGGCGGGTACCGTCCCGGACATTGCATTGGGGACAGGTTGAAAAGACGTAGTCTCCGGCTGCGAGACAACTATGTCATTTTCCACCTGGGAAGCGCCGGGTTCGGCTCTGGCAATCTGCTCGACTCGCGACTGTGCGGCGGCTGTCTTCGCCGAACCAGTCAGAGTCACTCTTCCCGCCTTTGTGGCGACATCGACCCGGGAATCCTTTGTTTCCGGATCAATCGCGATCCTTTCTTGAATACCTTTCGTGATCTTGGCATCATCCGCCTTTCGGCTACATCCCACTCCGAGTGCAAGCACGAAGCTCAGTGATAGGGTCGAAGCTCTAAGAAAATGAATGCCAACCATAAAACCTCCCCGACTTAGCTCTTAGGGAGTTCCTCGACGTGTTTTCTACGCCAGCGATGCTTTGAGAGATAGGAGCGTATCGGACACATTCCACTGGCGCGAGTGAACTGAAAGATAGCTAAGTCAGATCGAACGACCCGAGCGAAGAACTACGCCACTCCTACTGAGGAACGATAGCCGGTTACCGCTTTACTTCCTACTGCCAACAGTTTCAGCCCGGCATTAAACAGATAACGACTACGAGTTAAGCGTTTTAAGTACCAGGAAACAGGCGTCTCGGAGTGTTTGTCCATTGGCAACGAACCAAGGCGGGCAGATTGCTAAACTACGCCTCAAATTGCACTTAGCTGGCCGTCAGCCATTCCTATCGTGATCCGTTTCCACGCGGCGTGAGCTTCTTCTGTCTGGCAAGAGTGCGGAATTGCAGTCATAGTGACAAACCACGTCTTTTTTTTCCATCTAACTAGTTTTTTTCTAGCGGGTTTTCTGGTAGTTTTGACAGCAAAGCAATTTGACGTCGGCATGATTCCTTTTGTAGGGCCCGTCTCCAGGTTAATCGCGCGCATTTGCCGAAGGGCTGGCTTGTGCGCAGGTTTCAGCACGAAATCCTCTCGTCAGTCTTGTCCCGTCACGTTTAACACATGGTCATGTAAGTGGACGTCGTTTCTGCGGACGCGGCTATGTGCTTCTTTGATCATTGGGTCTCTCGGTATCTGTGCGGTCGCGCAAAAATCGCGAGTATTGCCACCGGTCAGAGTCAAAGGTTCGTTTGTCATCGCAGCGATCTGCAGGGACGGAATTATCGTGGCTTCCGATTCGCGAGGAATGTTGAAAGATCGCCGTGGTCGGCGAATTGGGTATTACGACACCAATCAAAAAATTTACCCAATGAGAGATAACCTGATCGCCGATACAGGTTATGCGTCCCTAAATGATCCCAAGATCTCGTTCCTTTCGGCGTTGATGTCACGTTTCGCAAAGAGCGACTCTTCTCGTGTGGAAGTAGACCAGTTGCCTGACTCCTACTTCAAATATTCCTCGGGTATCCTGTCGGAGGCAGGCGCAGACTCGGCAAAAGTGCAAACTCTGTTTTTCGCGGGCTTCAAGGCCAAGAAACCGGAGATTTGTATTTATCAAGGACAATCCACTCAGGCGGTGCGCTGCAGTTTTAAAGGTTATTTGTCGAGTCCCGGTCAGCATATTGAAGAACTGCAGAATCTAAAATCGATGTCTTTCGCCCAAGCGGCAGTTGTGATGCGAAAGACGATTGAAGATTATGCAGCCGCGGTTCGGCCTGGTCTGGTAGGCGGTCCTGTTGTAATCCGCACACTTACCCCATCGGGATCGAATTGGTTTGGCAGTCATCCTGATTGGCCCCAGTGGGATTCGTTCAGTGATCTGGAAAAAGATTATGAAAGCGGGCGGGTGCCGTTTGATTTGATGCCCGGTGTAGCGAAGGCGGAATTGGATTCGCTGATTGTGGAGGGCGCGGCCTGGGCACGATTCGGGCAGTCGCAAGATCGCGAAAGCGTTTCAAGTGGTGGTCTGGAGATGGATCCGCTACGCGCTGTGCGATAAAAGAAGTCAGGCTTAGGAAAGTTGTCGGGTTTTACTTGTACTCGAGACTACTGACGGGCATAAGAGCGCGTAGAATCAACCTGTAGGTGTCCGGTTAGAGAGTATGTTCTTTAGGTAGGTCATAGGATGAGACCCATTCAACGGATTGTGTCCTCGTTCGGAAGTCGTCCGGCCCGATATCTCGCTGTTCCGCTTTGTTTTCTTCCTCTCTGTTTGCAGGCTCAAACCGATGAAGTTCACATACAAACAAGGGAAGTACAGAAGCCAGGGCAGGCGATTGGTCCCGTCGACGAAGCAGATCGCGACTTGAGAAAGTCCTCAAAGCCATTTCGGTCTGACGTAAATCTCGTCCTGGTTCCTGTGACGGTTCGAGACGACTTGAACGAACCGATTACTACGTTGAAGAAAGACAACTTCAATATTTACGAAAATGAACAAGAGCAGAAGATTGAAGGGGTCTGGAAGGAAGACGGCCCGATCTCAGTCGGAATCATCCTGGATTTCAGCAAGAGCATGACCGACAAACTCGATACGGAACGGGTGGCGATCAAGGAGTTCTTTGATAACGCCAACCCTGAAGATGACTACTTCGTGGTAGCCGTGTCTGATCGACCCGAAGTGATTGCAAATTCGACAGACTCACGCGAAGACCTTGAGAGACGATTGGCGGAGGTGGTTCCATCCGGCAGTACCTCGTTGCTCGACGGGATTTATGTGGGCATTCGAAAGATGAATAAGGCGCGCTACCAGCGGCGGGCGCTGCTTATCATCTCTGACGGCGGCGACAATCACAGCTACTATAACGCCAAGAAAATCAGGAACATGGCGAAAGAAGCCGATGTGCTGATGTACTCCATTGGAATCTTCGACAACATGCCCGTGCCGGTGTTCAAGACGATTGAGGAAAAGCTCGGGCAACGGTTGCTGACGACAATCACCGAGTTGACAGGTGGCTACACATTGGCGGCCGATGACCGCAAGAAAGTGCCAGAAATGGCAGCCGAGATCAGCCGGCAGCTGCGAGAGCAGTATGTGCTTGCATACCGACCGAAGCAGACTGTGCGTGACGGGAAATGGAGGAAAATCAAAGTCCACGTCACAACTCCGGACACTTCCGGACGTCTCCACGTCGACCACAAAAAGGGATATTTTTCTCCGGCTTAGCGCTGCAGCATACCGCCGCGGCGGGTAAACCCGGAATTCCGGGGGACCTGTCAATTTTGACAGTGGCAACGCAAATATTGGTGGAGTAGTAATGCCACATCTGTCAGAAAACATGTTTTCAAGGCTGCAATGCTGCTTCAGGCGTGTTTCCAGGGGAGGGCAGGCCCATACAGGGTTTGTAGCCGGCCGTCGACCCGCTCACCCATCGGCGAGCGGGTTCGTTCTTTATCGTTCCCGTCATTTAAGTATCGTGCTGGACGATGGTTTGGAGTATCGTTAGAGCCAGCGCGAAGGCGTCTACAGCATAGCGATGAACCGTTGGGTGAGATCGTTTGGGAATCGCCTACAAGGGCACGACCACAAAAACTAGCAAATACCTGAGCATCGGTCTGCAAATATTAGCAGTCGCCCTGCTCCACTTGAGATGGTAAGTTTTTAACTGAGATCTGCAAAGAGTCTCAGCCGTAACATGTGAGGACTTGTGTATGGAGAGGAATCGGCCAAAGATAGTCATTGCGGACGATCACACGTTGGTCGCAGAAGCATGCAAGAAGCTGCTCGAAGCTGAGTATGATGTCGTTGCGACCGTTGGCGATGGACGGGCTCTGGTACGAATTGCGAGTACCCTAAGGCCGCAGTTGATTGTGGTCGATGTGGCGATGCCCCTCCTCAACGGGCTTGATGCCGGGCAGCAACTGAAGCAACTGCAGCCTTCGGTGAAATTGGTCTACCTGACGATGAACCAGGATGCCGATTTGGCGGCCGAGGCATTTCGAAGGGGCGCGTCTGCCTACCTGCTGAAAACCTGCGCGGCCTCAGAGCTAACCGTGGCTGTACGCGAGGTCCTAAAAGGCCGATCTTACCTCTCTCCGTCAATCGCGAGAGACACAGTTGATTTCCTGTTGCGTCAAGGGAAGGTACTCGTCGAAGAAGGCGAGCGCCTGACGGAGCGCCAGCGCGAGGTGTTGCAATTGCTCGCTGAAGGCAAGTCCATGAAGGAAGTGGCGAGCGTCCTAAACCTGACTCCTCGCACTGTGGCTTTTCATAAGTACCGAATTATGGAAGTCCTGGGCGTCAAGAGCAATGCGGCTTTGGTGCAGTACGCCGTCAGGAATCATGTCATTACGGCGTGAGATGGCTGGGTCAGAACTCGAGTGCCGGTGGACACACCAGAACCCAAGTAGTTCAGGCGAGTTCTCGCCGAGCGTTGGGAGTCTTCTGGACACGTTTACGGCGAAGTATCCTGGTGAAAAATCCCGACGGCTTACAGTTGACAGTAAGAAGCAGCGGATTGTTGGAATTTATCCCGGTTGCGCGCCAAGTTATCGAGGCGCCATATTGCGGTAGACCGTTTTACAAGTGAAGAACACAGGACCCCTAGTTCGTCCAATTCGGATTCTCGTGGCCGATGATTTCAGTCAATGGCGAAGTGTTGTCCGAACAATTCTTCAAAACCGACCAGAATGGGTGGTCGTTTGTGAGGCCAACAACGGGGAAGAAGCGGTACAGAAGGCCGTCGAATACGAACCTGATATTGCGCTGCTCGACATTGCAATGCCCATCCTGAACGGTTTTGAAGCTGCGAAGGGGATCCAGCGGATCTGCCCCGGATGCAGAATCATTTTCCTTACGCAGAACCATGACATCGAAATTGTGCAGAGTGCCATTCACATGGGTGTTGGCGCATACGTTTTGAAGGCCAACGCTTTGAGCGATCTTTCTGTCGCCATATCTGCAGTTCTCGATCGAACGACGTTTGTATCAGCCCCCCTTGCGTTTGCGCCCGTTTAGTCTTATTGCTGCCACGCGCCAGTCCAACCCCAAGGTTGGTCTACGTTCCACCACCTTTGAGAACCTTGACGGACCGCAATGCGTCTGTCCAAGCTAGCAAACTTGACAGTTGCAGCCGCGTCAATGTCATGACAAGTTGCTGATTCTAGGGCGAGTTTCCAGGTATGCGTTTTGGCAGAACGCAGCTAAGGATAGACCAAAAGTAGTTGGTCCAGCATGCAGGGGGGAGAACATGAGTGCCATTGCGGGAGCTCAGCTCCGGCCCGTTCCTGTTAGACGGTTACTCCTGGTAGGCGAAAGCGACGAGATACTGGCCAAGCTTCGCAGCACACTTCCTGCGGGTACTTGGGTAGTTGAGCGAGTGTCAGAAAATGCCTCAGTACTTCCTTTGGTCAGAACGAAAACCTTTGATGTCATTCTCACCGGCGATCAAACGTCCGGTCGGGAAGACATTGAGTTACTCCGGAAGATTCGAAAGGTACATCCGCATACAAGGTTAATTATCATTGCGGACGAAAGCACGCCGGGCGATGTCATTACCGCGATGCGCGAACACGCATTCAGCTATTTTTCAAAACCGTATTCTCTGGACACGCTCGCGGCCATGGTTCAAAGGGCGGTCGCCCAGCCCGCCTGGGACGACGGCATCGAGGTAGTGTCGGCCACACCCGAATGGATTCGGATCCGGGCTCGTTGCGATCTTCCAACGGCAGATCGCGTGCTTCATTTCTTCGAGGAGATTGCGGACCTACCGGAACCAGAGAGGAGCGCAGTTGGTATCGCCATGCGCGAGATGTTACTGAATGCGATCGAGCACGGAGGGAATCTGGATCCGAACGAGTACGTAGAAGTTGCATATGTCCGCGCGCGTCATATGGTGACGTGCAGAATTACCGATCCCGGCGAGGGATTTGCACTGCACGATGTGACCCACGCGGCGATCGCAAACCCTTCAGGCGATCCAATGCAGCACCTTAAGGTGCGCGAGGCGCAGGGCTTGCGACCTGGGGGATTTGGAGTCTTGCTGACGCGGCATATGGTGGATGAGTTGATCTATGGCGAAGATGGCAACGATGTATTGCTTGTGAAATATTTGCAGACTGAGCAGCAAGCCAATTAGTGTATGTCGGAAGTCGTGATCTCGAGATATTGCGCCTGGCCTTGCCAGATCCTAGGTGTCCGGCAGGACGTTAAGGGCTTTAACCACCGAGCACAGCGGGTCACAGGGAAAACCGGCAACTTATAAATATCAATTCTCGTTTAACGTACTGCACTTGCGAATCGGACAGCCAGCTTTAAATGCTTCCGCTGTGGAGGAAGTATGACGGAAAATACAACAACGACCTCGAGACCATCAATCCCCCTCGCAGTATTGCTTATTGTCCTCGGCATGGCGGCACTGGCACTACCGGCTCTTACGTCGTGGAGCGTGGTACTTGTCATTGCATGGCTTATTATCTCCAGCGGTGTCATTCAGTTCATCCATGCGTTCCGGTCAAAGGGGGCTGGGACCATTCTGTGGAAGGTTGTGGTGGCGCTTCTCTATCTGGTCGTGGGCGGGTATTTGGTATTTCATCCTTTACTGGGCGCCGCGGCTCTCACGTTAATGCTTGCTGTCTTCTTCGTTGTCGAAGGCGCGACGGATCTGGCGGCCTACTTCCGCGTCCGTCGAGCACCTGGAGCAGGCTGGATTTTCTTCGATGGTGTTATCACGCTGCTCCTGGGAGTGTTGGTCTGGCGGCACTGGCCGTCCGGATCCCTGTGGGTTATCGCAGCTCTGGTCGGCATCAGTATGATTTCAACGGGTGTGACCCGGCTGATGATTGGGCTGGCGGCGCGACGAAGACAGATTCCCGAACTGCCTTCCGAGATGAGAAGGGCAGCATAGTTGCGCGGAACCGTTAGATAAGTCAAAGTAACAGCTACTTGACGTCCACCAGACGGGAGACATTGCTTAGAATTCGTTCAGGCGAGCGCACTACGACTTTTCCTCGGCGTTTCGAAATTGCCCCGATGCGCTGCCATCCACTCAATATTCGGCACGCAGTAAAGAGAGTCACATTCGAAGCGTTGGCCAACTCCTCGTTGGTAATCTCGATTTCTGTACCAAATAGTGTCTTATGCCCGATACCCTCTGTGAGGCAAAGAAGTACATGCGCCAGTCTTTCCTGTGCACTGTTGGTGACGAGGGCGAGGTGCGATGCCAGAAACCAGGCCATGTACTCGGACGCCAGTGTGAGTACGTTAGCACTCAGTCTGGGATAACGGCGCACATACTCCTGAATCGACTCACGAGACCAGACTAACACTGTGCTGTTCTTAACTACTTCAGTGCTGACCAGATAAGATGCTGGTTCTCGCAACAGTACCCGCCCTCCCGTTATATCTCCAGGTAAGAGCCAACGCAAAAGCACTTTTTGGCCGCTCTCGGTGATATAGAAATGCCGGCCGGACCCTTTTGTCAGGAGAAATAGATGTGCCGCAGGTTCCTCGTGGTTCACGATTACGGTATGGGCGGTGAATTTGCGCTCATCCGCACCAGTGAGAATGTCATGAAGTTCCTCTCTGGTGAGGCCTTCCAGAAACCGGCATTGAATGCCGTGTAAACGCGGCCAGGGGGTCGGATCGGGTCTGTCAGAAATGGGAAGGGTACTACCTGCCATTGAGAAACTCCGGTTGCCCGGCGGCAGAGCGCGAGGCAGTCGAACGTTCTCCCGCCTGAGAGAACATGCGACGGGGTAGAGGGCGACCGTCAAAATATAAGAGTGGAATAAACATTTCAGTCGGCCATCGCATCCTTCTGGCGACACTGCAGATAAGTTAGCGAACCATTCTTCGCCCCGGTACTGGCAAAACGGCCAGCTCCGAGAGCGGGTGAAGGGGCTGGCATTTAGGGCGATTCGTAGAGGCGACGGTAGATGCTGGCATTGCGAATCACTGCCTGAACGTAATCACGCGTTTCTGTGAAAGGTATTGACTCCACAAATGTGGGCATGTCAGAGGAAGTCAGGTTCGAACGCCATTCTTCCACTCGGCCATCGCCGGCATTGTAGGCCGCAAGAGCATACTCCACATGTCCATCATAGTGATCCAGCAAGCTCCGAAACATCAGAGTCCCAAGTCGTAGATTTGTGGCAGGGGTGAGTAACTCTTTTGGTGAGGTGAATCGGAAATGCATGTTATGGGCGAGTTGTTTGCCTGTCGTAGGTAAGAGCTGCATCAGGCCCGCTGCCTGCGCGCGAGAGACGGCAGTCGCCTGGAATTCTGATTCCTGTCGTATCAGAGCCGCTACTAGAAACGGATCTAAACCGTTAGATCTGGAAAAGTGGACCAAGTCACTCCAGTATGGACGGGGGAACAATGCGTCCCAGTACGGTCGCGGTAAGGAGGAGAAGGAAAGCATTGAGTAGTTCGGCACGATCGTTTTCATGACTTCAATGGCCTGACTGTAACGGCCTGCGGCATGCAAGCAGCGAATCAGTTCAATTACAACTGGCTCTATCGGTCCTTTCTTGGCGAGCATATTCTGCAGTTCGTGGACTGCGAATGCAGTGAGACCGATCTGTTGCAGCAGTCGGACCTTGCTGAGTTGAGCTTCAGGGATTTGGGTCCGAGAGACACTTGGTGAGACATATTTGGAGGGGGGAATGATCTCATGTAACGAAACATAGGATGGAGAGTTGACGGAGCCGAGAGTCCTTAATTGCCGATCGGACAGCTCCGCATAGTAATAGTTGGGGAATTGTGACTTGATAAGGCGATAATATCCAACTGCTCCAGCGTGGTCGCCTTGCTCTTGGGCGATTCGCGCCAGCCAATAGAGCGCAGCGGGCCCTTCTGACGATTCGGGATAGAGCTTTACCTGGTCTTCGAGAGCTTTTTGCGCACCCTTCAGATCGAGTTGAGCCTTCGCCCACGTCGCTCTCCAATGTCCGTATGCCACTTCTTTGTTTTGCGACGGACCGGACTCACGGTATAGCTCCAGGGCTCGATCAAAGTGTCCAAGCCGCAATGACATCGCAGCAACGCTTTGCAATGCCTGGTTCATCCATTCGGTGCCCGGGGCTTCCTTGCGTAAGGTGGTAAGCCAGTCATTGGTAAGGGTCTCATCGTTGTGAGATGAGCTAATTTCAATAAAGGCCGCGAGTTGCCGGGCACGCAGGTCCCCGGTTAAACCCGTCATGCCCTGCAGTAAGCTGAGAGCCTCACTGTCGCGGTCGAGACGATGCAATACGGAGGCTAGTGCCAATCGTGCGGCGACCGATTGATCCCCTGTGGCATAGTGCAGTAAAGATTCATATTCGATGGCGGCTTCTCTGAGGCGGTGTCCATGCGCGAATTTATCCGCTCTTCCTATGCGGTCCTCAAAACTTGGGTCTGGCCCAGATCCCGAGGGCATGGTAGGGAGCAACTTCCCGGCTTGTTCAGATTCGGGTACAGTGGGCATCTCGTAATAGAGTCGTCGCAAAATCTCTTTCGCGGCCGCAAAGTCCGATGACGCCGCGTAAGCCCGGGCGAGGGTAAGTTCGACCTCCGGATCCAAGGGATCACGCCTACTCTCCAATAGTGGTATCGCCTGTTTGGGATTTCCTTCAGAGATCTGAGCCTTGGCGAGAAGGATGGCGGCTTCGGATGACAGAAGAGAGTCCGAATAGTGTTCTGAAAAATCCGCTAGTGTTTCAACTACGGATCCGTTGTTGTTAGTCCCAGCATATGATTTGGCCAGAAGAAACTGGACATAATCGGACAAGGGGCCAGGAGCGAGGCGTGCCTTCTCCAGGGCGGAAACCGCTCTGCCGTAGTCGTGATCAGTGAAATATTGATAACCAAGGGCGAGCCAAGCGAGTCGTGCTGTGCTCGTCCCTGTATGCGCCTGGGCGAACCGCTGTAGGGCTGCACAAGAGGCAGCAGAGGGACTTTCAAACAGGTGGTGAGTTAAGCGCTCAAGCTGGCTCGCCGGGAGGTCAGCGGATTGTGCCTTCTTTGAGGAGTCTTTGTGAGTCGACCTTTGCGGTTGGTGTCGATTTGGCTTCGCCTTGCACAGGCCGACTTGATTACAGCTCAGCAGGAAAACAACGCATAATACGAAATCCAGACGCCGGGCCATGCGCGGAGAATATTAGGAGGTTCGGCGGCTTCATACTGTGAGTAGCCACAGTCAGGCCATCCAAAAAATAAGGCAGGCAATTGTTCGCGTGACTATAGCTTGCATAATTCGACGTTTGTAAAGCTGGGAATTCTCAAGCAATGTTACAAAAGCAAGAAGAGGGCCGACTGATCGGATCAGTCGGCCCTCAGATTATCGATTGGCAGCACTACTCTCCAGATGGAGTCGCAGTCTTGCTTTTCTTGTGATGTTTTGATGGAGCGGTGGTACGATCGGCCGGAAGACTGCTCTCATCCACGATGACTGTATCGGTTTGAGTGAAACTTCCACCTTCAGGTACGAAGTAGAAGCGGGCTTTCCTGCCGCAGGCATTGGTGCTCTTCCGAACTTCAATGCGAGCGGAGTCGATCTGCTGCTTGGCTTCGCCACCGGTAAGGTAGGCCTTGGTATTAACTGCACGCCGCGAACTCACGTCCGAGACGCTCACACTTTCTTGTTCATCTGAGCAACCGACAACCACGAGCTTGCCATTCGGCTCGTGTTGCAGACGCAACGCTACCTCATCCAGCACTGCTTTGCACTGATTGTCGACGCGAGCATGCTTCTTCGGGTTGTTGAACTCGCAGTCGCTGATCAGGCTTTCGCTGACGACCTCAGGAGCCGGAGGTGCAACGACACTGGCGGTGCAGGTTGCGCTGCCGCTGAGTCCGTGTACGTCCGTGATGTCGATATTTACGCTGAGTGGCCCGGGTGCAACATTAGTGGTGTCAAGCGTAGCAACGCTGGTGAACTCGCCAGG